>CAYTAO010000019.1:5539-28738 GCA_964435915.1 uncultured Dehalococcoidales bacterium | reverse complement strand
GTTGTGCGCTCAGTGGTTCGTAATCGGGTTCATCTTCTATCGTGTTCAGTGCTGGATCTGACGACGATGTCGATATCTACACGATCGACGAAGAGACCGGTGATCCGGTTCGTTTGACATCTGCCGACGGGAATGACTTTGCGCCCGCATGGTCACCGAATAACAGCAAGATTGCATTCTTATCGGAGCGCAACGGTGATTCGGCGTTGTGGGTAATGGATTCTCTCGGGAATTCTAAGAGTCAGATATCGGGCGCTGGAGTTGAGGTTGTGTATTTTCGATGGTCCCCTGATTCTTCTAGAATCGGAGTTGAGATCGTCGAAGAAGGCAATCATTCCATTCATGTGATCAGCGTTGAGTCGAAGGAGTCGCTCGCTCTGACTGCTCGCGGCGAGGACGTGAGGCTGGGTGATTGGTCGCCGGATAGCCAGTGGCTTGCGTATTCGGCCGTTGCCGGAGATGAAAGTGGGATCAGGCGTCGAAACCCGACCGGGGTTGACGAAATTACTTTGTCGATTGGTGACGATATCGACGCTCGCTGGTCGAAGAACGGGCAGTGGATAGCGTTTAAACGCAAGAGTGACGACGGTTCAACCAGGCTCATAGTCATGGATAAGGATGGCGAGAAGGAGACGGTGGTCGCATCGAGTATTTCGGCCACGAATCAGCACGATTGGGCTCCTGATAGTAAGCATATTATTTATGTAAGCGAGACCTCTGGGAATGCCGAAATTTACACGACCAAACACGACGGCAAAGACACGGAACAGCTGACTTCGAACCGGGTGATTGACACATCACCGATATGGAACTCGAAAGGGTCGTCAATTCTGTTTCTCTCAGAGGGTGATGGGTCGTACGACATTTACAGCATGCAGAAGAACGGCGAGCAGCAGGTTCGCAAGACGTCGATTTCTGATCTGATTATCGATATCGACTGGTAGTTGTTTAGGGGTTTGGCTGTGGCATCATCGGGAGACTTGCCGCGCGTGGCGTTTTTGCTCTGGGCGTCCCGATTAGATCGGGACTTGGTAGCGCGCCGCAATCTACCCTGCCTCGATCCCTCCCGAAGGAGGAAAGTCAGGACAGGTCCTGGCGTCCCCGAACTATCTGTCGCACGCTTACGGTACGACCTCTACGATTCGCGTGTTTGTTAGAGCCGTGTGTTCAGTTAGGAGGAAAGGAATTGAAGTTCGGGTTTTGTTTGCCGATATTCGCGGGTGCGGGTGATGCACATCCGCGAACACCGTTGGTCGAGCGGGTTGATGCCGATCACCTGAAAAGTTCGATTCTGGCCGCCGAGGATCTTGGTTACGAGTCGCTGTGGGTGGCCGATCACCTGATGATGGGTAAGGATCAGGCGATTCTCGAAGGCTGGACGACGATGTGCTGGGCGGCTGGTTTGACCAGTCGAATCAAGATCGGTTCGATTCACCTGTCCAATGTTCTTCGTTCGCCGTCGATGACCGCGAAAATGGCTTCGACTCTCGACGTTATATCGAAGGGTCGACTCGAGTTTTTTTTCGAGATGGGGCATATAGGAACCAGAGCAGAATCAGAGGCTTATGGTTTCGCATTTATGGAAAACTCAAAGCGACTCACTGACTTCGAAGAGGCGGTGCAGATAATCAAGCTGATGTGGATCGAAGATGCCTCTAGCTTCGACGGCAAGCACAATTCGATCACAGGTGCGGTGAATCACCCGCTGCCGGTTCAGCAGCCGCACCCGCCTTTCTGGATCGGGACTCTTGGGACGGAACTATCGTCAGCAATCGCCCCTAACGAGCAGGTTCTCGAGATTGCTGCGAAGTATGCCGACGGTTGGAACAACACGCCGGCATCGCCTGAGCAGTGTCGGTTGATGCTGGGTGGGTTACGGAAAGCTTGTGAGCACAACGGGCGTGATTTCGGGTCGATGAAGAAGTCTGTCGAGACCCAGATATTGGTCGCGCCTACGCGGGGCGATGTGGACCGGTTGAGAGACAAGATCTCGGAAATGAACCCTTATTTATACAATGATGCGGGCTGGAAACAGGCCGAAGAGCAGTACTTGATCGGCAATCCGGAGACGGTGATCGAACGGATTTCTGAGTACCGGTCGATTGGTATCGACTACATGCAGCTGTGGTTCATGGATATGCCTTCGGAGCAGGGATTGCAAACGTTCGCTGAGTCGGTAGCTCCTGCATTTAGCACCCGATGAGTTCTGACACGATTCGATTCAGGTGGTATAAGTACCGGCAAATTTCGGGTAGTGATTGTCAGGCAACACTAGGCAAAGAACGAACGAAGGGACTTTTTCAGTGGCTTCAGGAAACAATTCCGGTGGTGAACATCCGGGCGGAAATGGCGATCTTCTGTACAGGCTTGGTGTTACACCGTTAATCGCCGCAGGTGGACCCAATACCATGCATTCCGGGACGAGGCCTCGACCCGAGGTGCTTGAGGCTATGGTCAAAATGACCGAACAGTTCGTCCGGTTGGACGAGTTCATTATTGCTGCGGGCCAGGAAATAGCAGACATGATCGGTGTTCCGGCTGCGACGATTACTTCCGGAGCATCGGGTGGCCTAGTGTTACAGGCAGCGGCGGCGATCGCCAAAGACGATCCAAAAGCGATTGCACAGTTGCCGAACACTGATGGGCTTGCAAACGAATTGATCATCCAGCGGGGTCATCGGTTTGGGTATGACCAACTTTATCTCGTGGCTGGTTCGAAATTTGTCGAAGTAGGGACTCCCGAGAGCTGCACCAGAGAAGAAATTATCGAAGCGATCGGTCCTAACACGGCTGGCATTATTCACCTGGAGTCGGCGGACCGTGAGGAAGGTTTTGTCCTGCTGGAGGACACAATTGAGATAGCGCACTCACATGATCTTCCGCTATTGCTGGATGCGGCTTCGTCGCTACCTCCGAGAGAAAACCTGACCAAATTCGTTAACATGGGCGTTGATCTGGTGAGTTTTTCCGGTGGTAAGGCGGTTCGGAGTATTCAGAGCACGGGAATGCTTCTGGGTAAACCCAAGTGGGTCGAGTACGCCCGATTGAACAATGCTCCGAACTCAACTGTGGCCCGTGCGCAGAAAGTATCAAAGGAAGAGATAGCCGGCCTTCTCACTGCTATTAAGTCGTTTCTGGCTGTGGATGAAGAAGAGGAGATGGCGAACTATCGTCGAGATATGCAGGTGATAGTTGATCAGGTTGCCGAGGTGCCGGGTGTGACCGCGTCGGTACAGCACGAGCCCGGTGCGTTTTACCGTTTGCCGCACGCTGTGATCGAGTTTGGTGAATCGTGGAAAGGCCCAGATTCGACTTTCATGGGTCATGCATTCCTGGCTGGTAATCCAAGGATATACCTGCGGTTTGGCCATTCCTTTTTGAACGGTATCGCTATTGATCCGCTGAATATTCAACCGGGTGAACTGGAGATTGTTGCCGAGACGGTGCGTGCGACGCTTGTTCGGGCGTCTTCAGGAGATCAGCTGGCGAACTAGCGAATTACCTTTGTATGGGCCCCTCGTTGAGCGGTCTAAGCTTTAGATTTTTATAGAGATGGTGAAGTTTCAAATGTCAGAAAATGCTGTGTTCAGTGCGGCTCGAGTAGCGAACGAGAACTTGTCGGCGTGGCTGCCGGATCACAGCGTGGTCTCGGAAGACGGGTTGATCACAAAAGTCGCCCCGACTTCGCAGCTTCCATCAGATATTGGCAGCTCACACACAGTTCATGATCTTGGTGACGTTTCGTTGTTGCCAGGGTTGATGGATGCTCACTTTCACATGGAATTCGGTGCGCAGGGTGATGGCTCACATGCGTGGTCGCCTGACGCGTCCGAAGTTAACATCATGCATGCAACCGATAATCTGCGTCGTAACTTGATGGTGGGTCTTACAACCCTGCGTGACCTAGGCACTCGCAATGAAACGGCGTTCCCTGTTTTGCGGGCGTTGGACGAGGGGTTGATCCCCGGGCCGCGCGTTATTGCTGCTGGTGCTCCTGTGACAATTACAGCTGGGCATATGTGGCCGTTCGGTTCGCAGGCGGATTCGATTGACCAAGTGGTAACCGCGGTCCGTAACCAGGTGCGTTTGGGTGCAAAGGTGATCAAGATTGCTGCGAGTGGAGGTCGTGGAACACCTACGGCTAATCCTCGTAAAGCCCAGTACGATGCTAAAACACTCAAGGCGGCTGTGAACGAGGCTCATCGTTCAGGTATTCCGATCGTCGCCCACACGCTTGCTGCTGATGGTATTCGCAACTGTGTCGAGGCTGGGATCGACCATTTGATTCACGGGAAGTGGTATCAGCGGGACCCTGGAGGCGGACTGGATTACGATCAGAAGGTTGTCGACCAGATGGCAGAGCAGGGCCAGTGGGTCGATCCCACTATTGGCCAGGCGTTACTGACTCTTGATGATCAGAAGGCCAACCCTAATAAGACCCCTGTGAAGATCCACTGGGCGGTTGGAGTCGATGTTCCTCTTGATGAGCACATGGAGAACTACAGGCGGATGCATGATTCCGGTGTGAGGTTCACCGCTGGGTTAGACAAGGGCGATTTGACTAATTCGACTGCCTGTTCCTGGGCATACGTCGAACTGCTTGGTTGGGACAACTGGTCGGCGATTCGGTCGGCTACATCTGATAATGCTGAAGCCTTTGGGATTCACGATGAGGTGGGTCGCATTCGCCCGGGGCTGGTGGCCGATCTGGCTGCGTTCAAAGGTGATCCTGCGGCCAATATCAGGGAACTCTGGGGAGCAACAAGTGTGGTCCAGGGTGGCAAGACGGTGAAGCTGGACGGTGAAACCCTTATTTAAGTAAGTAAGTGGCGGGTTGTCTTAAGACCGGTTAAAAACGCCTGCCGATGATGTCGAATTACCCTGCGGGTTGAAAATAAAAGTCTATGCGTTGCCGTAATTTGAATTGGCTGCGTTCGCCACTTTCGCGGTTTCTATCTGGCTGAGTTATTGGTGTATTTCGCTTTGTCGGCAACTCGGTGAGTTGTAATTTTCCGGGCGCACAGCATGTTCCCTCGTGCTGTACCCTCTTCCAAAACATCTCCTCATGAATATTCGTGGTTAACAGGTAAGAACGCAAACAGTTGGAAATCGTCGATATCGAACTGGAAGCCACGACAGACGAACTGCCCCAATCTGATGTTTAGCACAGTACTTCCGTGTTCAATCCTACTTGACAAGAGATTAAAAATGGAGCAAAGTTCGACCGCGCTTCCAGTGGGGCGGCGAGTGCCCCGACTGTAGGGGTGCGCGCGGATTCACAATAACGGAGTACGCGAGCGGACACGAACCAGAAAGAGGACGAGCCTAATGGTAATTCGGTTTCGTGGGAGGGCTAGGACCCTCTTCAACATATCGATTACATTGATCATCGCAACGGTAATGGTCAGTGTTATGGCATGCGCGGGTAAAGACGGTGAGCCAGGCGCACCAGGACTTCCGGGACTTCCCGGAGAGCCAGGTAACCCAGGACTACCCGGAGATCCCGGAATTGCAGGCGACCCAGGACTTCCCGGAGCACCAGGACTGCCCGGAGCACCAGGACTTCCCGGAGCACCAGGTAAACCCGGTGAGCCAGGACTGCCCGGAGCACCCGGACTGCCCGGAGATCCCGGACTGCCCGGTGAGCCAGGACTGCCCGGTGAGCCAGGATCGCCAGGATCGCCTGGAGCACCAGGTAAACCAGGTAATCCAGGGGTGCAGGGACCACCAGGACCACAGGGACCACAGGGACCAGCGGGATCACCTGGTGACTACCCAACGACCGCGAGCATCGTTTTAACCGATCCGGTTACAGGCGCTGTTGGTCGAGCGACCTATAATGAAGCAGGAACTACATTCAACGCAGTCGGCGGTGGATTCATCAATGGCTCAGCTATTCAGTTCATCTGCTGCACGGGTAAAAACGACATAGTCGGCAACGAGTTACTGTCTCTAGGTGGCAGGTTCTTCAGTAAGAAGACTGGCGCATGGACAAAAGACAACATTGTGCTGCCTGACTCGATAGCGGCTGGCGACATAATCACCATTATGGTGCAGACGCCGAGAGGTAACGTGGCGTATTCACCATTGCTGATACTGGAGCCTTAAATGCAGAGGAAAGAGGAACCGGCAGAAATGACTCGTTCACTTATGAATAAATTTAGTATGCGTGCGGTGTATATAACGCTGCTCGCAGCGGCATTCGTTGCCGTGATCGCCTGTGGTGGCGGAGACGCTGGTCCTGCGGCTAAGCCAGCAGCTCCGGAACAACCGAAAGCTGCTGCAGCCGCTCAGGCGGGTGAAGCCGCTAAAGCAGGTGCAGCCGCTCAGGCTGGTGAAGCCGCTAAGGCTGGTGAAGCCGCTAAGGCTGGTGAAGCCGCTCAGGCTGGTGAAGCCCCGAAAGCGGGTGAAGCCGCTAAAGCAGGAGCAGCCGCTAAAGCAGGACAAGCTCCAGCAGCAGGACAAGCAGCAGCAGCAGCAGCTCCGGCAGCCACAGCGGCTGCGGCTGCGGCGGCATCAGGCGCTGCGGCGCCATCGACAGGCGCCGAAGCCAG
This sequence comes from uncultured Dehalococcoidales bacterium, assembly GCA_964435915.1. Lineage (GTDB taxonomy): Bacteria > Chloroflexota > Dehalococcoidia > Lucifugimonadales > Lucifugimonadaceae > Lucifugimonas. The sequence continues at coordinate 22,184 of CAYTAO010000019.1, read as the reverse complement.
TGGTGGTACCGTGGTAGTTGCGAGGGCCAACGTTGGTGTCCCGGTGGGACTTCCGGCTCAATGCCCGCCAGGGTGTGGAGTAGAAAAATTCACCATGGGTGCCTACGAAACACTGCTTGCAGCGATTGGTACTGACTACCAGCTCGAAGGCCTAGTGGCCGAGAGCTGGTCGGTAGCAGAAGATGGTTCGTCCTACACATGGAACATCCGAGAGGGTATCAAGTTCCATGGCGACGGCTGGGGTGAAGTAAGCGCAGAAGACGTGGCGTGGACGCACAACAACTCGAACGCGGCGACGAACACGGCCACGGCGCATGACAACGCCGGTGACCTGCGTGCACACGTTGGTTTCGCCACTGCTGAGAGCGAATACGTAGTAAACATGCCTATAACGTCTGCGGATGCCAGACAGCCTACTCACCTGTTCACGAACGTGGTGCCGAGGGGTGTTGGAATCCACAGCAAGGCTGTCTTTGACGCAGTCGGTGAGACTGGAATGCTGACAGTATTCGTTGGCACCGGGCCATTCGAAATCGAATCCTGGCGTCAGGATGACCGCCTGATACTTAACAAGTTCGACGACTACTGGGGTACGAAGCCTCTGGTGGATCAGATCCTCGTTCTTGCAGTGCCGGAAGCGGCAATTCGAGCAGCAATGTTCGAGTCCGGAGAAGCGCACGTTGCTGAGGTAGATCCGAAAGACTTGCCTCGTCTTGTCGCCGATCACGGTGGTGTGATCGTCAACAACGGTGGAAGCCTGCTTGGCATGGTGCCTTGCTGTAACTACCTTGAGCGTATTGGTGCTGCTACTGGCAATGCTCTGGAAAGCCCGGGATACAAACCCGACCTTCCGTGGGTTGCCGACATCAACGCCGAAGGCTGTGATGAAGCCCAGTTGTTGGAAGTAACTCCTACAGGTGATGTCTGTGATTCGTTTGCGAACTCACGTCTCGTACGACATGCGATCGAGGTCAGTATTGACCGCGATACGATCAACGAACAGATCTACGCTGGACTGGCAGTTCCTGCACACGGACCTCCTGGACAGGCATCGATTAGTGAATTGTTCAAAGAAGAATGGAAAAACCCATTTGACATGGACAAGGCACAGAGCTTGTTGACTGAGGCTGGATACCCGGATGGTCTAGACCAGACGATATCCATTCACGCTAGCGGCCTCACTGTTCGCACATCACAGCTTCTCTGTGCAACGTGGCAGCCACTTGGTCTGGAATGCGAGATTGACCAGAGGGTTTACGCTGTGAAGCGACCTTCTTACGTTGACCGTTCGAACGAGGCCTGGAACTTTGCTTTCATTCCTCGATTCGACCCGGAACACTGGCCGATCGACACTGAAGACCACAGCTGGAAAGAGGGTGGTACGCAGAAGATGGGTAACATCCCATTCTCAGCGGTGACCTTCGACGCCATGCGTAAAGAGAACGATCCCGCAGTTCGAATAGAGCTGTATAAAAAGTGGATCGAGCACTACCAGTACTGGTCATGGGCATCTCCGATTATGGAGGTCTTCAGCCAGACCCTGTACAACGGCAACACGCTCAACTTCGATCGTGATGTGTTCCCGACCTTCGGTTACGCATACTCGCTGTACAACCCGGTTACTAAGCTGAGTTTGAAGTAAACAAGTTATTGTTTCGCGGCTCTGGTTCAAAGAAATATTGAACCGGGGCCGCGAAATAGTTAACGAGGTACGAACGTTGTGTTTGCGCGGCGGAGCGAGATGCCGAGGTTGGATAGCCGCCCGCAGTCAGACATCGTTTGGTAGCGGACAATAGTGGCCTGGTTTAACAGGTGAGGAATATTAGGTGAAAGCATATCTGTTGAGGCGATTGGTTATGGGAATCGTCGCAGTCCTCGGAGCAACAGTAATTGTGTTCGTGCTCAGCCGTGTTGGTGGGCAGGATCCACGATTTTTCTACCTCGGCAATAGCCCCGGATATGCTGTCACTGAAGAACAGTGGGACGCCTGGGGTGTCAAGCTCGGTTTAGACAAACCCGTACTCGTCCAGTATTTCCTTTGGGTGGGTGGAGTAGTCAGAGGAGACCTTGGCAATAGCACGACATCCGGCCGAACAGTGGTATCCCTGATATCAGAACGCGCTCCGGCAACCGGTGAGCTAGCAGTCGGTGGATGGATCTTCGGCACTTTGGTGGGAATTCCGCTTGGGGTGCTGTCTGCGATACGTCGAGGCGGAGTACTTGATTATCTGGCCCGAGGATTTGCCCTGATTGGGCAGGCGACGCCTATATTCTGGCTCGCCATCATGTGCATCCTGGTTTTCTCTGTGCACCTTGGTTGGTTTCCGGCCGGCACACGGGGTGAAGGGCTGGCGTGGCGTCACCTGATAATGCCCTGGGTTTTGCTGGGTATTAACCCCGCTGCTTCGTATTTGCGATTCACTCGATCTTCGATGCTTGAAGTGCTCGATTCGGAGTACGTCAAGCTCGCTCGGGCTAAGGGCGTCAACAACAGGATGATCATCTGGAAGCACGCTCTTAAAAACGCGTCGTTGGTACCCTTGACTGTTTCGGCCCTCGTGCTGGTTGGCTTCATCACGGGTACCGTGGTTACCGAGACGGTGTTCTCGTGGCCTGGTCTCGGTCGGATGGCTGTCGCCGCGATCTGGGACACCGACTTCCCTGTTCTTACTGGACTGACGATGCTGTTCGCCCTTGCATATGTAGTAATAATACTGGTTCTTGATCAGGTATATGTCATTATCGATCCCCGTATACGCCTTGGAGGCACTGAGTGACCTCGATCACTAAAGAGTCAGTCGGTATTCCGGTGGGCCGCGTCGCTGTGAAATTGTTGGCGGACGGCTGGCAATTCATAAGACGATGGCCGGTAATTCCGGGTATTGTGATTGCGATCCTGATTTTCTCTGCTATTTTCGCGCCCTGGATAAAGCCACACCCTCATCTGTCTAGCCACGGCGTGTTTCAGCAAGGACCAGCATGGACTGCTGATGGCAGCACGGAGTTTTTTTTCGGAACGGACGACATTGGCCGTGACATTCTCAGCCGCATGATTGAGGCGAGTCGCATCACGGTAATCGTTGTGTTGCTCTCGGTAACAGTTGGTACTGTCGTAGGCACTACTCTGGGCCTACTCGCCGGCTACTACGGTGGATCGGCGATTGATGAATTTATTATGCGTTTAGTCGACGTTTGGGCTGCGCTTCCCCAATTGCTTGTCCTATTGACGATTGCGTTGGTTTTCGGGGCGGGGATAAACGTTCTTATTACGTCTCTTGCTTTAATTTCATGGCCCGGTGCGGTTCGGCTCGTGCGTGTTGAGGCGTTGAAGTTGCGGAACATGGATTATGTCGACTCTGCCAGAATTTCTGGGGCGAACAACCGACGCATCCTGTACAGACATATCTTTCCTGGTGTTATCAACACGGTTTTAGTCGCAACGACCCTGGCGACTGGAAGCCTGATTCTGACCGAAGCTACTCTTAGCTTTCTGGGAGCCGGTATCCCGCCTCCACAACCATCGCTTGGCGGGATGATCTCGGGTGGGCGTGATTTCCTGAGAGACGCACCGCATATCGCGTCGATCCCTGGTCTGGCACTTGCTGCCATTGTGATGGCGGGTAACTTCCTTGGTGACTGGTTGCGTGATCGGTTCGACCCGAGGCTCCGCCAGATCAACTAGGGCAAAACGATTAGGTAAAACAGGCCACCTGCGGTAAAGGTGGCCTGTTTGCGTTTCGGAACCGGGCTGGAGTGGCTAGATCCCAGCTGCTGAACCCTGTTTGTTCACAGGGTAGACGCCGCTGATCAGACCGTCGCCAGTATCTCGGATTCCGTTGGGAGTTGAAAACTGGGCATCTACATAGTTGGGTGTGGCAACGTGAACTTGATGGCCCAGAGACTCGAGAGCTACCCGGTGGGATTCTCCCAGTCGCCCGTCTATCAGCACATCATCGGTTTCAACATGGACTCTTGGTGCCTGGATGCCTTCTTGTAGACTCATTCCGAAGTCGATGACATTGATGAGGGATTGTGCGAGTGCGGTCGCGATACGCCTGCCACCGCTCGAACCAATTGCACCCCAGAGCTGACCGTTTTTCTGAAGCACTAGTGGAGACATGTTGTGGACGGAGCGTGCCCGCGGGTAGATCGAGTTGATGGTTCCCGGCAGCGTCTCTGGCCATCGCATAGCGTTGTTCATGACGATACCGAGCTCGTCGATCGCCACGCCTGAGAAGCCCACATTGGATTGAGTGAGAGAGACAGCTATTCTGTTTCGGTCGACCACCGTGAGATGGGTCGTGCCGGAATCGAACGGCATTCCGGCGGGCGGCAGAAATCTCTCTGGCTCGGGTGAATCGGAAAATGCCCACGGATTTCCTGCTACTGGCTGACCGGATTGCGTGAGCGATATTTCCTGTGCACGTTTTTTAGCGAATCCGGGGTGTACGAGTGCATTGATTGGCGAGTCTGTCAGGGCAGGGTCGCCGAGATACGTATACCTGTCTACGGTTGCGAGCTTGAACGCCTCGATCAGCAAATGCAGGTGTTCGGGTGAATTCCAGTCGAGTGATCCGAGTTCGAACTGCTGAACGATTTGCAGGGCCTCGATTGTGAGTGAGCATGCGTTTGCACCAGGAACCCCCGAAAGGGTTATTCCGCGGTACGAGCCGTCGAGGGTGTGTTCGTAGACGAGTGCTTCGTAGCTTGCGAAATCGTCTGTCGTGAGAACCCCGCCGTTTTTCTGTATTTCATCGACGGCCGCCTGAGCCAGTTCACCTTTGTAAAACACGGACGGGCCTTGTTTGGCGATCAACCTGAGAGATCTGGCATAACCGGACATTCTGAATAGCTCATTTGGTGCCGGTGGTACTCCGTTCGGCATGAGCAGCGCGGCTGTGTTCGGGAACCGTGATATGAGCTCTCGGGCTGCAAAAATAGCGAGTGTGAGTGCGTACGACGTGGGGACTCCGTCATCTGCGAGCATCGCGGCGGGTTCAATCACATCGCTCAGGTCGAAGGTTCCCCATTTCTCAAGGGCAGCGGAAAGGCCTGCCACAGTGCCGGGAGTTGAGATGGACTTGTAACCTGCGATGTTTTCGTGGTTGACCACTGCAGGCGCGGCGAATCGACGGGACATGCGGTGGGCGTCGGAACCAGGGACTTCGAGGGAGTCTTCGTATTCGAACATCGCGGGCGAGGCGTTCTCACCTGTTACCATGCCAAAGTCGACGCTGGTGGTCGAGCCGTCTGGCATTCGTATGACCATCAGACCCCCGCCGCCAATTCCGTTTGATAGCGGGAGGAGCACACCGGTGGCGAATGCCGTGGCAACGGCGGCGTCGATTGCGTTTCCGCCCCGTTCTAGTATGCGCGCACCGATACGTGCTGCCTCTGGGTGTTGTGCAGTGGCCATTCCGTTTTGCGAGGTCAGTTCAGAATGTGCATATACCGGGGTCGATATGTTGATTGCCATCGAGGTCTAAGGATTGTATGTTCGTATTCGTTTTACAGGCGATTTCGGGATAATTTCTGAGTTGTGCTCGGCAAACGATAGCAGCCTTTATATACCTGTCAACGCATCTGAATCCTGTTCTGCGTGATTGACATCGCATGCGGGCATAGAAAGGAATAACATCTGACTCAATCAAATCTGGATCACACAATTAACTCAACGGAAGGCCTAGGCAAGTGACTTTCACATACGGATACTCAACTTACGCGCTCAAGATGATCGACCCGTTTGAGGCGGTGCAGAAGATCAAAGACACCGGCTACGACACGCTCGAAATCTGTCTTCGAGAAGGTTGGCCGACATCGCCCGACGTTTTCGACGTGGATCAGCAGCGGAAACTGGCAAAACTTTCGGAAAGCCTTGGGTTCGAGTCTCCAATATTTTTCGGCGCAATCAACGTGTGCGCGCTTGAGGATGAGCAGGAAGCGATGCTGGAGGATGCGGCCGACAAGTTCCGATTTGCGCGGGAACTGCATTATGACGACACGCCAACGCTTGTGACGACGACACCGGGTCGCATAGTTGGTGACTGGGAGTCTGGGAAAGAAGTTGTCCGGGATGCGTTCCTTCGTTTGGCGGACCTTGCCGTGGAGCACGATGTGATCATTGCGATCGAGGCCCATGCTGGCACGGTGTTCGAATTTCCTGAAAAAGCAATGTGGATGATGGAGCAGACCAGACATCCGAACCTGAAGCTTGATCTCGATGTTAGCCACTTCTTCGTGGAGGGCGCTGATGTTGAGGCGAGCGTAGATTTGTGTGCCGCTGAGTCTGTGATGGTGCACGTTAAGGACGGTGAGATGATCGATGGTGTGCATCGATTCAGTCTCACGGGTGCTGGAAATCTCGATCTCGAAGGGTTTATGCGAGCGCTGAAGAGGAACAAGATCGAGCATCTGCCGATCAACGTTGAGGTCAGCGTCCACCAGTCTGGGGAGCCTGAGTACGATCCCTGGGGAGCCGCGAAGTTCAGTCTGGATGCCCTTATCAAGGCCGAGAAGGCCTTGGGGTAGTTTCTTCGGACGTTATTCGTGGGCACCCGTTGATACGAGTGCCCACGAAGCGTTGAATTTGGCCGGGATGGATTCCCTAGACTGGCATAGTCCGCCCTGTGTGGGCGCGCCCGATTTTTGCAGCTTCCTCGTTGCCACCACCGAGCTTTGCACCGGCGGCGAGTTTTTCGATGACGTTCTCGGGCTGCGCGCCGTCTAGATACGCCAAACCCTTGCGGCGGCATGCAGCCATGATCCGATCTCGAGCAGCAGCGGCCTCTGGCGGAGGTGGGTATGCCTCGGAGAGCCGATAGCCAAACGACACAACCATGTCCCCAGATCCCCACTCGACGAGCGAGATGCCAGGTATTTCCACTATGGCGTCGGCGTTAGAGGCCGCCCGGTAGTTTTCCATTTTCACTCCGAGCACAAGTTCGCCGTTCGGGTTTAGCGGCCAGACATCGGCCTTCTCCAGGTAGTCGTTGATGGACAGCCCCCATACGGGTGCAGCTGCGCTCTCGCTTCCAACCCCTCGACGGCCCGTTCCGAGTCCTTCGCCGACTCCCTGCTTGTGGAACGGGTATCTGCATATTTCAACAAATTCACGTACAGCGTCGGGACTTTCGGCGTGAGTCAGGAAAACTCCATGAACGCCTCGTGCAAGTATCTGCCGGAACTGCCATGCGTTCGCTCGAACGACCTCCGCACTGGATCCTTCGACTGGCGCTTCGACTATGACAGTTGGAGTGCGGTGGCCACTTTTGGTTGGACCACCGTCGACCAGACCGCGCATGAACTGATCGAGCCCGGGCATATCGAACGCCCCGTGTTCCATGCCGACGTTGACGAAATCGGCCCAGGTGCTGGCGACTTCCAGGCCTGCCTCGTAAGTCAACACATTGCCAGTATGGCTGCCGACCTGATAGACGGGTTGCCCAGATTCTAGAAGCTCAATTACTTTGTTTATTCGGCCTGTCATTGTGAGTCTCTCCAGTAAACGATTACGAGATGTCAGAGTAGTGGCATATTACATAACGCAGCGGCCGGCGGGATCGAAAGATAACAACAGTTCGGATAGGGCATGTCTCGGACTCGACTGATGCGTTGTTGCGGAGTATCTTTCCACCAGATCGCTAAGTGCTTGGTGTAACGTGGTGCGGGTCGTGGCTGGTGCGTCCTTAAATCAAAAACAAAAACAGGCGGGGTCCCGAATCTAACAGGGGCTGAGTAGCAGGTAACACGCATGGTCCTCAAAAAGCTGAAACAGTACGTTGACCCAACATATGTCGACTCCGAGAGTCTGCTTGAATTCGCGACGGTGGTGTTCAACCGGGCGGGGTTGTCCCGAGAGGATGCTGCCGGTGCTGCGGAGGTGCTGGTCGAGGCGGATCTGGCGGGTGCTGATAGCCACGGAATCTGCTACTCGTTCGGCGGCAAGGTGCACAGTCTAGTAAGTGGGGGCGTGAACCCGACTCCTGACATTCGAATAGTCCACGAGACCCCGTCGACAGCTCTTGTTGATGGCGACAACGCGCTCGGGTTGATGAGTAGTCGAAAAGCGATGGAGATTGCGATTGCCAAGGCGCACGAGGTGGGCACGGGTACTGTAGCTCTGCGAAACAGTAGCCACTGCGGGATGATCGCCTTCTACCCGACAATGGCGTTGGAGCACGATATGATCGGATTGGCGATGTCGACTACTCCGGGTTCGAGCATCACTCCAACTTTTGCGAAGGATTCGATTCTTGGAACAAACCCAATAGGATTCGCTGTGCCGGCGGGGGACGAGAAACCTTTCATTCTCGATATAGCGACCTCGGTGGTGGCATCGGGCAAGATTGCAATAGCCAGGGCGCTCGGTGTAGATGTTCCCGAGGGTTGGCGTAGAGACGATGACGACAACCCGGTGACCGATGTGGAAGCGCTGGCTGGTTCGCATGGCTTGCCGCTCGGTGGTAGCCGAGAATTGGGTTCTCACAAAGGTTATGGAATTGCTTTGATGGTGGATGTCCTGTGCGGTGTACTTTCTGGCAATGGCGCCGGTTTCTTACACGCTGTGCCGCGATCGTGTTCTCAGTATTTCCAGGCGATTCGAATCGACGCTTTCCGTCCCGCAGACGAGTTCAAACGTGATATGGACCTAGCACTTCGAACTCTGCGGGAGTTGGAGCCGACTACAGGTAACGACCAGGTTTATTACGCGGGTATGCAGAGAGCGGCGCTGAAGGTAGACCGAATAGAGAACGGCATTCCGTTGCCGCAGCACACGGTGGAAACTTTAAAGGATCTGGCAAGCGAGTTTGAAGTCGAGTTCCCTCGGGTGATCTAAGGCTCGTTGGTAGATTCAGTGATCGAATCGTCATTTACCACCGAAAGGCGTATCATCCCGGCGCGGCACATTGAGAGGCGTTAAATCTTGGCGTGATTAGTAGCGTGATTAGTGCGGGGTAAGACAATGCTGGAACGATTTCACTACACCGAAAAGAATTCCGTGCGAATTCCGGCGGACGACATGCGTGCCGCGGTAGAAGACATATTCCGAAAAATGGGCATGCCGGATGAGGGGGCGGTTCAGTCAGCGGATTTGCTGATTTACGCTGACCTTCGTGGTATCGAGACCCATGGAACGAGCGATCGGGTCCGAAGTTATGTTGAGAGCTTCAGCCGAGGAGGGCCGAATCCTACTCCCAACTGGAAGATAGTTCGCGAGGCGGCTGCGGTCGCAACGGTGGACGGAGATGGCGGTCTGGGAATCCAGATCGGACCGCAGATGATGGAGTTGGCGATCGAGAAGGCCAAGGTGGCTGGAATCGGAGCCGTGGCAGTAACAAACTGCGGACACTTCGGAGCGGCTGCATATCACGCCCAGATGGCCCTTGAGCATGACCAGATCGGTATCGCCATGACGATTGGCGGCACGGGTGTGTTGCCAACCGGCGGCGCTGAGAAGCTGATTGGGCTCAACCCGCTGGGAATCGCTGCGCCGACCAACGAGGAGCCGCCATTTGTGTTTGATGCGGCTATGAGCTCGGTTGCCGGTGGGAAGATACGCCTGGCGAAGCTTCTCGGGGTCGAGGCTGGGCCGGGTTGGTTGGCCGAGCCGGATGGCACACCGATCATGGAACCGACGATGGTTCCTGAGGAGTACGCAATACTGCCGCTTGGCGGTGATCGTGAAAGTGGTTCTCACAAGGGCTACAGCCTGGGAATCATGATCGAGATTCTGTCGGGTGTTCTGTCGGGTAATGGTGCAGGGTTTATGCGTCGGAACAGTTCGTCGCACCACTTCATTGCGTACGATATTGAAAAGTTCACCGACGTGACTGGTTTCAAAGCTGATATGGACGCGTTACTTAAGAGATTGAAGGAGTCGAAACCCGCACCGGGCAACGATCGTGTGATGTACGCTGGCCTCGGCGAGCACGAAGAGGAGCTGGATCGGCGCGCCAACGGGGTGCCATATCACGAATCGACGCTTGAATACATCAATTCGATTTGCGGTGAACTGGGGTTACCGTATCACTTTGGGTAAGTAATATTCCGCTCGTATATCGGGCAGTGGGCCGTATGGCAGAGCAGTTCAAACAATAACTATTGCACAAGGAAGTTTTCAGCATGACAGACAAGACAGTTAGCAAATTCGCACCACCTTGCGCGATGCCGAATGGGCTGCAGTGGACGGATCAGGGGCTGTTTGTGATCGACCAGTATTCCGACCGTGTTTATCTGATGGACGAGGCGGGTCACGTTACCCGTTCATTCGAGACACCGACATCGAATGGTTCTGGTATTACACATGGCGGAGGTTACCTCTGGACGGCGTCGAACGGGCGCAACACTCGCCGTGAGCCGCACGATACCGATACCGATGTGAGCTGGGTGTACCAGCTGAGCGATCAGGATGGCAGTTTTGTAAACCGGTGGAGGACTCCAGACGGGGGTGGTATTCACGGTATCGAATATGATGACGGCCTTTTGTGGGTGACCGCGTTCAACCCGAAGTCGATATACCTCGTTGATCCCGAGAAAGACTTCGAAGTTGTAAAGTCGTTCGAGGTTCCACACGAGCGACTGCATGGTCTTGCTCGGGACGGAGAGGGCATCTGGTGTGCGCACACTTCGGACAAGATCATCGTCAAGTACAACATCGAAACCGGGGCTGAACTGGACAAGATCGTGTTTGAGCAGAATGCGCCTGCGCCTCACGGTCTGTCTATTAAAGACGGTGTGCTGTGGTATGCGGACGCCAATATAAATAACGCGCAGCAGAAGCAAGTTTTGCAGACCAAGTCGGACATCGGGATTATCGAAAGATAGGTGGGGTGTCTGGCCCTGGAGTCATCGCACGACATAATGAAACGGCGTTCTGAACACTCGACGCAAGCAACCGACTTTGCTGGTTGAAAGATATGTCGTGCGATCCGATTCGACGATTTTTTCGGTCAATTGTTCAGCCCTGTGCGATTTGATGGGTTTTCTGGCGAATTAGGTTGCGCTTCGGAGGGCGTAGTGGCAAAACTTGTTGGGACGTGACGTCGTGCTTCGCTGTTTGGCGAGAGCCTCAGGATGGCATTTTGGCTGGGGAACCAGTTCGGCAAGAAGGTCTTACAGATTTGGTAGATTCCCCCTCACTCTGGCCCTCTCACTGGGAGAGGGGATGCTTCCATTAATTAACACCTGCCATGTCTTTGGCTGGCTGGTGGCGGTAGCAGGTTGTTTGGTGATCGTTGGTGAGGCCCGCTGATTGCATGAAGGCGTAGGTGATTGTGGGGCCTACGAAGGTCATGCCGCGCTTTTTCAGATCTTTGCTCATTGCGATTGATTCTGTCGTGTTACCGGGTGGTACTTCGTTCATCGAGTGGAAGTCGGGTTGGAGCGGTTTGGCGTTTACAAAGGACCAGAGGTGGGCGTCGAGGCTGCCGAATTTTTTCTGGATTTCGAGCGCGACTTGGGCGTTTTTGATGGCAGCGTTAACCTTGAGTTTGTTTCGGATGATGCCTGGATCTTCGAGCAGTTCGGCGATTTTCGCGGATCCGTAACCGGCGACTGTTTTGATATCGAAATTATCGAACGCTATCCGGTAAGTGTCTCTGCGTTTAAGGATGGTTTCCCAGCTGAGGCCAGCCTGTGCTCCTTCGAGGATGAGTAGTTCGAACAGGTGGCGATCATCGTGGATCGGCACTCCCCATTCGTCGTCGTGGTACGCCTCGTAGATGGGGCTGCCGGTGCCGAAGCATCTGATGGAGTCGCGGTTTTGTTTGGTGGAATCTGTAGACATGTGTGAGAGGTTATCGCGCGTGGTGGATCAAGTGGGATTTGAGTGTCGTTTGTTCTCTTTGAGATTGAGCTGTTGAAACGACATTGATCCTTCGCTCAGATTCAAAGCCTTGGCGACGTAGGGGATTGTTTTTCTGGCAACTGGTTAATGTTCACCCATCTGAGTTCGTCGCATTTTTCGGGTTCGTTATTGAAGATCTCACCGGACCACGTATTGCAGTTCATGAAGAAATCTACGTACGTCACCTCCTGCATTCTGTAGATGACTCCTGTGACGGTGAGATCGTTTCCGAGATGTCGATGCCAATGTCCTCGCGTACTTCTCTGGCAGCAGCGCCGGTTATCGATTAGCCATGTTCGATATGCCCAGCTAGCAGACCGTAGTTACCTCTGTGACATTACCAGTGTTTGACGATGTTTTTGGCGATGATCCGACACAGCGCTTGTGCACGGATCAAGGTGCCATTGATACCCAGGACAGTGAGTTTGATTGGTGATTGGTGCACTTACTAATTTCGACTTGATGATTTTTGGCCCGTTTACGCCCGTCTTATGTTCAAAGTCCAAGAGAGGATAAACGGGTGATGTACCCAGCTGGGCCTTGAGTGTCTTACTTCGTTGCGCAATCAGGTGTTTGTGCGTACGAAGAAATGTCGTAGCATAGAATGCTAATTGTCGTTCGTATGACATTGCACTTTGAGTAAGCATAGGGTTGGACTATGGCTAGACAAGATAAGCAAGCGGCACCTCGCCTGACACAGGCGATGGAGAACTACCTGCTGTCGATCTTCGTTGTTCAAGAGCGTGGAGAGAAGGTCAGCAACTCCAACCTTGTAGAGCAGCTTCGTCGGGTGCCTGCGAGCGAGAACCTCGGTACTTCGTTGCCCGCAGTTTCAGGGATGCTTCGTCGTATGGAGCGTGAGACCTTGATTCGCTTGAGCGACTCTCGTGAAATTGATCTGACAACGAAGGGTCGGCAGTTGGCAGAGTCGATGATTCGTAAGCACCGTTTGGCGGCGCGCATGGTTGTGGACTTACTTGGTGTGCCCTTGCACGAGGTTGATGCCGAAGCGCACATGCTGGAGCACGCTCTTTCGGCGACACTTGAGAAGCGGATTCAGGATCGGCTGGGTAATCCCAAGACTGATCCGTTCGGGCAACCGATTCCGGGTAGTGGGTATCGTGAGCCGAAAGGCGTGGTAACCCTGGATAATGCACCGACCGGTATACAGATGATTGTGGATCGGATACCGGAGGATGATGCCGAGCTGATCAAGTATTTGAGTGAGAGTGGGGTTTTACCCGGGGTTGAGGTGGTTGTTTCGGATCTGGCGCCTTATCGAGGTGTTGCGACAGTTCAGATTGGCGATGAGAGTGCGGTGTTGGGGTACGGCGTTTCGGGCGAGATTCGGTTGCGGCCTGTTTAGCTCTGGCGTAGGCGTTTGGGTATTTAGCTCCGGCGTCGCAGGACGACTTGTCACTCGCTGAGTCTGGCTCCGGGCTTCCCGATCGAATCGGTACTTGGTCGCGCGTCGCAATCTACCCTTCCTATCCTCCCTCCTTCGAGGAGGGAGGACAAGATCGGACGTGTGGGCTTCTAGTGCCTCGGCTATCATGTGCGACTTTGCCTATGACTCCAAGTCTGACAGGAAATTTCGATTTATATCACTCGTTTGAACAAAGTCGAAGATCGCGAGGCGATAAGGAAGTTGATTAGCGACGTTGGATTTGCGACGCTCGTGACCCCGAGTGATTCCGGGCTCAAGGTGACACATATGCCGCTTTTATATGGATATTCACCGGGTGCAGGAATGATCAGCGGTCATATGGCGAACGGCAACGACTAGGTGATCGCGATTCACGATTCGGACTGGTTGATAGCCAGTGTCGATAAGCTGGTGGATTTTCACGAGACAGGTATTGGGGATGGGTCTAGCGAGGCTTCCTACGAGAGGGTAAGGACCAAGCTACTTGGTGAAGTTGTTGGATTTCAGATGGCTGCTGAAACGGTCGAAGCAAAGTTAAAGTTGAGCTAGAACCGGAGCGAGGAGGGTTGCGGAGAAGATGGGCTCCTCGCGTGATCGATAGTCGATTGCAGCGGCTGATTGGACGCGTCAAATCGATCGATCAGATGCCTGAAACCACTTGTTGATCTGGATCGGAGTACTGGCTGTTTTGATCCTGTATTGTGGCTCTTCCTGCCGTCCTTCGAAAGTCTCAGGATGTCATTTGGTGTGAGGTGCCAAAGTTCAGGCTTCCAGTGGCGCTACAACATGGATACCGCATTCTTTGGCGTTTGGGTCAGATTCCCACCACCAGCGGCCTGCTCGAATGTCTTCCCCTGGCTCAATTGCGCGAGTGCATGGTGCGCAGCCGAGTGACGGGTAGCCTTGATCGTGCAGTTCGTTGTAGGGAATTTCGTTTACTTTGACGAATTCCTGAACCTGCTCGAATGTCCAGTTGGCGAGTGGATTTATTTTATAATTGGAGTGAGCTACGTCCCACTCGACGATGTCAATCGAGCCGCGGTCCATCCCCTGATCTCGCCTGAGACCGGTCACCCATGCGTCGAGACCCGAGAGTGCGCGTCCAAGCGGTTCTACTTTGCGTGCCCCGCAGCAGAATTCCCGGTTAGCACGCCCCATGTAAAATAAGTTGTTGCCTTTTTCTTTTACCATTTGGGTGACGGTACCCATGTTCGGGTAGAAGAACTCGACGTCTACACCGTAGCGGAGCTTGGTCTGGTCGAAGAGTGAGTAGGTTTCGGTGGGCAGACGCAGGGTGTCAAGGGTCATTAGCCGCGCTGCGGGGTTCACTGTCCAGTAGATGTGGAAGAGGGCCTGATCTTCAAGTCCGAAGCTCGACATCTGCGCTGCGGTGTTACCAAATGTTTGGTCAATCCATTTGACAGTGTTTTCCGTTGGTGCGGATTCGAGCTTTTCGTTGATGTCGGAGAGTTCAGAGTCGGAGAATTTTGGTGTCGTGAAGGGCACTAGTAAAGCTTTCTAGGAGAGTTCTTATTGGTGTACGGGGTTCGTTGCGAAGCGGGGAGATAGATCCTGAAAATGAATTCTGGACGACACTTGACTTGGGGTAGCTAGCTGCCGAATTGACGAGCTATTGGAAATTTTGCAATAAAAAACCCCTGAATATTGATGTTTCGAGGGGTTCGTTCAGAGGTTAGAAAAAATCAAACGGACTTCACGAATCCCAGAGTGTGATTGCGCTTGTACAGGCGCAAATCCGGGTTGTTTTGTGTACGATTTTCATCTTGATTTGAGTATAGCACCGGGTTTTTGGGGGTTGAGTGTCGAAAATGGATAGACCCGAAGAAGATCGAACCTTAGAATTGGCTGACTGCATTGAGTGATGCAGATGTATGTGCAGACCTGTCGCGTAACGGAGACCTTGATGACGTCGACCACCAATCCTGAAACCTTAAGTGGTGAACGGATCGAAGAACTTCAGCAGATAGCTGGCGATCATATTTTCATACATGCTGCCCAGATCAATGACTGGCGCGGAAAGCTGAAGGTGTATACCAAAGGCGAGGGTGTTTGGGTTGAAACGGTTGATGGGCAGCGGCATCTGGATTCGATGTCTGGTCTCTGGTACAAGTCGGCCGGTTATGGTCGCACCGAGATCGCAGACGCTGTTTATGCGCAGATGACGTCGATCGATTCGCCTCCGGCCGGATCATCGACCATTCCGCAGATCGAGCTTGCAGGCAAGATCGCTGAACTCTACCCCGATCATGGGGCACGTTCGTTCTTTGTTTCGGGTGGTTCCGAGGCAGTTGAGACGGCTGTGAAGATGGCCAAGAAATACGCAAAGCTGAATGGCAAGGCCGGGGCGTACAAGGTGATTAGCCGCCGCTACTCGTACCACGGCGGGACTGCGATGGCAGTGAGCCTGGGTGGGAATCATTCTGCTGACTCTATGGGCCCCGAGTTGCCGTGTGCGATCCAAGTAACGAACTGGAACTCGTATCGGTTGCCTTTTGCTGGTGATCCGATTGATGTTGCTATCAAGTGTGCGAACGAGTTCGAGGAGGTCATCAAGCACCAGGGTGCAGAGACTATAGCTGCGATGATCGCAGAGCCGATTTCAGCGGCGTACGGAATTCAGGTTCCGCCTGCAGAGTACTGGCAGCGATTGCGGGAGATTGCCGATACGTATGACATTGTGTTGATCGCTGATGAGGTTATTACCGCGTTCGGACGAACGGGCGAGTGGTTTTCGCCGACGAATTTTGGGGTGAAAGCGGACATCACTTCGGTGGCAAAGGCAATTACAAGTGGTTACGCCCCGCTTGGTGCTGCAATTGCTACGAAAAAGATTGCCGATGCGTTTGCTGGCGGACCGAACGAGACGTTCAGGCACCTGATTACGTTCGGTGGGCACCCGATATCTTCGGCTGCAGCACTTGCAAACCTGAAAATCTTCGAGCGCGAGGATTTGGTTGGCAACTCGAAGCGGATGGGCACGTATCTCTATGAGCAGCTACAGGGTCTGTTCAGTCACAAGATTGTTGGTGACGTCCGAGGTGGTCTGGGATTGCTTGCAGCTGTTGAGTTGGTATCGGATCGAGAGAGCAAAACTCCGTTCCCTGCTGAAGCTGGATTAGCGACGAAACTCCCGAAATTATTGATCGAACGCAACATCGTCAGTTTCCGTGCCGGTGACGTGATTTCGCTTTGCCCACCGTTGTCGATTAATGAGGATGAGATAGACTTCATCGTGAATGCAATTGACAGTTCGCTAGATGCACTTGAAAGTGATCTCGGTATTTAGAGGGCGTTAGCGTGTACCATCAGGTAGCGTTTAGCTTCAAAATTTGGTATCTTACCGGACACTTCTG
>CAYTAO010000019.1:5001-5529 GCA_964435915.1 uncultured Dehalococcoidales bacterium | reverse complement strand
TCTGACGGTTCAATGTGTGTTCCGTTGGGTTCAAAATGTAATTCAATTACAAGTTGTCGAAACCGACTGTTGAACACGCGGTTCAAATTTTTCGGGTTGGCTACTAGTACAGGGGACTCAGAATGGTAGATTCCACCGACACCGCCGTTGAAGAGAAGGAAGAAGTTCTTTCGGATGCTGCGGTCGTGGACACTGACGGGTTTGGCGCCAGCGCGGTTGCCGATGAAGTGATCTTGGAAGTGAGTGATCTTGAGACGCATTTCACCACCCGGTGGGGAACTGTGAAGGCAGTCGATAGCATCAGTTACCACGTGAAGCGGGGGGAAACCCTTGGTATCGTGGGGGAATCGGGATCAGGTAAGTCGGTTAACGCTTTGTCGTTGATGAGGCTCGTTCCTTCACCTCCGGGTGCTATTGTTGGTGGACAGGTAATGCTGGGCGGACGTGATCTGCTTCAGCTCTCAGAACGAGAAATGACTGAAGTTAGAGGTGGAGAGATTTCCATCATTCTTCAGGACCCAATGCAGG
>CAYTAO010000019.1:0-4991 GCA_964435915.1 uncultured Dehalococcoidales bacterium | reverse complement strand
GATTCACCTGAATCGCATGGTACCGGCCCTCTGGGACAAGATTGTCGACTCCCTACGTAAGGTTCGATTCCGTGCGGCAGAGTCTCGTGCAAAAGACTTCCCCCACCAGCTTTCTGGTGGCATGCGACAGCGTGTTGTAGGTGCTATCGGAATCTCATCTGCTCCAGCCGTCATTATTGCTGACGAGCCGACTACTTCGCTCGACGTGACGATTCAGGCTGCATATTTGCGACTCCTACGGCAGATTCAGCAGGAAGAAGGCGTGGGCATTATCTTCATCACTCACGACTTCGGAATCGTGGCGAAGATGTGTGACCGTGTTGCGGTTATGTATGCAGGACGTATTGTTGAACTTGCTGATGTACGAACAATTTTCAACACTCCTCTCCATGAATACACGAAGGCCCTGATTGGTTCGGTGCCGAAGCTGGAAGAGAAGACGGGGCGGCTACCTCAAATTGAGGGGCAACCTCCGCTGCTTTACAACCTGCCAGAGGGAGATGCATTTGCACCTCGGTCGGTTCTAGAATTTACAGAAGAGGATGCTGCGAATCGTCCTCCATTGATTGAGGTCGAGCCCGATCACTGGGTTCAGCTTTCGAAGAGTTCAGTAGCTGATTACGCAAAGTACGCCCACCTAATCCCAGCCGACGACGCGTAGCCGGCGATTCCTGAATTCACGATCCACGAGTATCGGTAACCACACATGACGACAACTGAGCAAAACGTATCTACTGAATCTTCATCAATCCCATCGGCTCCGGGCGTCAACCCCGGATCAGATCCGATTATTTCGATCCGAAACCTTCGTAAGTGGTATCAGGTTGGCGGAGGCTTCTTAGGCTTCGGCGATAAGATCTGGCTCAAGGCAGTCGATGATGTCAGTTTCGATATCGAACGCAACAAGACGTTTGGACTTGTTGGAGAGTCTGGCTGCGGAAAGACGACAACACTCAAGCTTCTCCTGGGGCTAGAAACGCCGACCGATGGTAAGATTTTCTACGAAGGCGAAGACGTTACCACGATGACAAAGGCGGGTAAAACCGAGTTCCGTCGATCAGTTCAGGCAGTGTTCCAAGATCCCTGGTCTTCGCTGAATCCTCGTATGCGTGTGCGGTCTATCGTTGGTGAGCCTCTTGAAATTGCGACTTCGATGACGAAGGGTCAAATCTCAACTCGAGTTGGTGACCTGCTTAGTGAGACCGGTCTTAACCCTTATCAGGCGAACCTGTACCCACATGAGTTCTCGGGCGGACAGCGACAGCGAATCGGTATTGCCCGTGCACTGGCTCTGAACCCGAAGGTTATTGCATTGGACGAGCCTGTTTCGGCTCTGGACGTTTCGATTCGTGCGCAGATCATGAACCTGCTTGTTGACCTGCAGAATGAACACGGACTGGCGTACCTGCTGGTTGCTCACAATCTAGCAACTGTTAGATACATGTGCCACGACATGGCCGTTATGTATCTTGGTGTTGTTCAGGAGTCGGGTGAGACTGAAGCCATTTTCAACAACCCGATGCACATCTACACGAATGCTCTGGTGTCAGCGGCTCTGCCATCGCACCCTGACATTCAGCGTGAAGAGTTCCTACTGCCAGGTGAGGTCGTTTCACCGATCGACCCACCACCGGGTGACGTGTTTATGACACGAACTCCACTTGAGGTGGATCCGAACCACAAGTGGGCAAACGAACGCCCACCGCTGGTTGAGAAGGAGCCGGGTCACTGGGTCGTTGAGACTCCGTGGTCGTTGGCTTCAGATGCTGGGCTCAACATTGAATTGAGCGGTCTCGAAGGCGTTTAGTTCTGGGTTTAGTAAGTGAATGAAAAAAGCCCTCGGCGATTGCCGGGGGCTTTTTGTTTTGGTTGCTGATCGCGCTTGAGTTTTTGTGTTTGGCTCCCGGGCCTGGATTCGAACCAGGATTAGAGGCTTCAAAGGCCCCTGTCCTACCATTGAACGACCCGGGAACACAGCTACTTAGGATAAGGGATATTTCGAGTCCCGGCGGTGTGCTGATGGTTCTTTTACTTCCGAAATAGTTTCGGGTGGCACAGGTTCGACTGCGGAGTCGTTTGAACTACTGGTGATCAGAACAGGGAAGAGAACCGTAAAGTCCAATCCCACTCCGATTTCACTCTCGAGGTCTACGCTTCCACCGTACATCTAGCTGAAAGCGAGTGCATCGTCGAGTAGTGCCGCATCTTCATCTGGACCTGATGAATCTGGCAAGAAGAAAGTCGGGGGACATCGACGAATCGTTCGCCGAAAACGCTAGGCAGCTCTGCGATTCAGATTCGTGGATCACGGTGCCGTCCTTTGAGACGGCTCAGGATTGACGTGTTGCAAATCTTATGTGGGCGCGTGCAGAGAGATATGAGTGTTGGGGAACGAGTCTGTGTAAAGTTCACCTGCGTAATTCGTTAAGTGCCTGTAGTTAGCGTGGGACACGTTGTACGATGAAGTGCTAGGCGCTAGCGAGCTTTATGACCACCAGTTCAACAACAAATTCTTCGTCACTCCTCGAGGTTCGGGATCTGAGGACTTCGTTTCGCACGCCCGAAGGCAACATTGCTGCCGTTAATGGTATTTCGTTTGATATAAATCACGGTGAAACTTTAGGGTTGGTTGGCGAAAGTGGTTGTGGGAAGAGCGTGACTGCTCTTTCGATCATGAGATTGGTGCCGAATCCGCCGGGTGTCATTGAGAGTGGCGAGGTGCTTTTCGAGGGTGCCGACCTGTTGAATATCCCGGCGAAAGAAATGCAGTTGATCCGTGGTGCTGGGATCGGCATGATCTTCCAGGAGCCAATGTCGTCACTGAATCCGGTGCTGACGATTGGTCGCCAGATCACTGAGCCTCTTGGAGTTCATCTGGGCTTGACTGGCCTGCGTGCTGAGAAGCGAGCCGCCGAGCTACTTGAGATGGTGGGTATAGCGGATTCAAGAAGACGTCTCAAAGATCATCCGCACCAGTTGAGTGGTGGACAGCGTCAGAGGGTAATGATCGCAATTGCTCTTAGTTGCGAGCCGAAGTTGCTGATTGCCGACGAGGCTACGACTGCTCTCGATGTGACGATTCAGGCGCAAATTCTCGAGCTGATGAAGAGTCTGACAACCCAGCTTGGCACGGCCCTCTTGATAATCACTCATAATCTCGGAATTATCGCCCGTTATGCCGATCGTTTGAACGTGATGTACGCCGGGAAGATTCGTGAGTCTGGCACGGCCGAGCAGGTTTATTCGAGGCCGGGGCACCCTTACACCGTTGGTTTACTGAATTCAGTTCCTCGGCTTGATCGACCGGCGATGGAGCGGCTTGATCAGATCGAGGGTGAGATACCTGATCCGGCCAACCTGCCTACCGGTTGTGCATTCAGGCCTCGGTGCCGATGGGCAACTGAACAGTGCGCGACCAATGAACCGATATTGCAACAGGTTGAAGAGCGGCAGTTGGTGGCGTGTTTCGAATCTAAAGCGGTTTCAGATTCCGTTGAGGTTGCCTTGCAATGACGATTATCGCGTCGACAGTTGAGGGTAATGGGAACGGTTCGGTTTCAACACCATTACTGAGCGTTCGAGATCTCAGCGTTCATTTTCCTCTCAAACAAGGGTTCATTTTTCAGCGAGAAGTGGCGCGTGTACGCGCTGTGGATGGGATTTCATTCGACATCAACCCCGGTGAGACGCTAGGGCTTGTAGGTGAGAGCGGATCTGGCAAGACGACGGCTGCTAAGGCTATTATTCAACTGAACAAGCCCAACAACGGAAGTGTTAAATTCGAGGGTCGAGAACTTGTTGGGCTATCGACTGCTGCTATGCGCCCGATTCGACGAAAGATGGGCATGGTATTTCAGGATCCGTACGGATCGCTGAACCCGAGGATGAGGGCCGGTGACATTATTGGCGAGCCACTGAAGGTTCACAAACTTGTTGAATCTCGCGACGATTATCGGGATCAGATTGCTTCGTTGCTTTCTACTGTTGGGTTGAGCCCGGCAATGGCTGAGCGGTATCCGAACGAATTCAGCGGTGGGCAGCGTCAGCGACTCGGTGTGGCACGTGCTATCGCAGCGAGGCCGAGTTTACTGGTACTGGACGAGTCGGTTTCGGCATTGGATGTGTCGATTCAGGCCCAAATATTGAATCTGTTACAGGACTTGCAGGAGCAGTTCAACCTCGCCTATTTGTTTATCGCGCACGATCTGGCTGTGGTCCGCCACATAAGTCATCGTGTTGCCGTGATGTACCTGGGTCGGATCGTTGAGACTGCCAATAGTGAGGATCTATACGAGCGGCCGTTACATCCATATACACAGGCGTTGCTTTCGGCGATTCCGACACCGAATCCCCTTGTCGAGCGGGATCGGGAGCGGATCATTTTACGGGGTGAACTCCCGAGTCCGATTAACCCGCCCCCAGGTTGCCGTTTTCACACTCGATGCCCGATTGCCACTGAGGTTTGCTCAACGACCGACCCACAGCTTCGGCAGCTGGCTCCGAATCAGCAGGCAGCGTGCTTGCTGGCTGCTGGGTACGGCTCGCGTCCGACTTCTTCTGAGAGATCGGGTTCGGATGGCTGAGTCGGTGGGTTGAGGCTTCGGAGTGGTGGTGGAAGATCCTGAAAATAAGTTCAGGATGGCATTTGTGTTGGCACAGATTCGCTCCCGTTGTGTAGTGAATTCATTCGACAGCCTCCGATCCACTCGCTAGCTTCCTGCTTAGTGGGGACTCTGAATTTAGCATTAAATCATTAGCTTTGTTACTGCAAGTTCGTTTAGTTCGATTCCGAGGCCGGGGCGGTCGGACAGGATCATGTTTCCGTTTCTTGGGAGTACTCCTTCACCGTACAACTCGGCGACGTCGTCCAATGGCCCCGAGAACTCCGTGGAGAACTCGTGGGGTCGCGACGCGTTCTGGACTGTTGCGTAGGCGTGAAGCGATGCCAGTGAGTTAATACCGGCCTGCGGGCTGTGAGGCATTACGGGCTT
>CAYTAO010000018.1:7234-31828 GCA_964435915.1 uncultured Dehalococcoidales bacterium | reverse complement strand
ACTCCCCAATGCTATGCCTAAGCCATCGCCGCCGGCAACGATATTGAATTCGACAACTTTACGGAGGCTTTCAGAGTCGATCCTTCCCTGGTGATCAAAGGGTGTCTGCAGTATTGGCACCACACCCAGAATCTGTTTGTACCTCAATTTGTCCCCCATTGTTTTAACTACCGATAAGCCAGTGTAGGATTTGCAGAGTCAGAGCACCGGCTAGTTAGTTAATTCGATTCGATCAATCCACCTGACGTAACATCGGGCCCAGCCGATCCCGCAGCCAGTCTAAAAGAAAATTAAGCGACATTACTACCATGAAAATAGCGATGCCTGGGAACACGGATATGCCACCAAATTGGCATCTGTTTAAGAGCCGATGCTGCTGGACAATGCCGAGGTGCAAGCGCAGATCACGCGATAACGGGTGATTCTGGGGGACTAGTGCAACGTAACAACGTAATCGATTGCGTAGTTTCAACAAACGACCAAGTCCATCTCGTCGGTTTACTTTGAAGAGACGCGGATCGTCTCTCGTATCGGTCGAGTACAATTTGACTCATCGATTCACTGGCCAAAGTTATGGAAAGTTCTGGTTCAGGCGGCTAAGCCAAGGAATAAACCCCACCAATTACTATTCGTGGAAAAAGGCGTTCATGGAGGCTGGTAAAGAGAGGTTGACACGCAACACGGTGCGTGATGCCACACGACACGAGATCGAGTACCTCAAGCGTGAGCACGGGGACTGATCGAAACTGCCCGCATTCTTGAACTACTGGCTGTCATGTAAGTAACATGCGGCACAAAATAACGATGTAAATTTTTAGCAGAATTTTTGTCCACCATTACGATAACGGTAATAGCCAGTGTTTTTTGGAGATTGATCTTGGTAGCTGCACTTAACATTTCCGCTGAAGCAAAGCGATTGCATACCAACTCGCTAGTGTTCGATACGCACATTGACACGGCAACTCACTTATTGTGGCGTAATCCAGATTTCGCTACTCGACTTGATGCAGGACACGTGGATATTCCTCGCCTACGAGAAGGTGGAGTTGATGTTGCCTTCTTCGCGGTTTGGATCAACGACGAGACAAGCGACCTCGATGCGATGCGCTTAACGTTGCGAGAAATCGACGCCATCCACCGCACCATCAATGCGAATCCCGACGATCTTGCTCTGGCCC
The DNA here is from genome assembly GCA_964435915.1 of uncultured Dehalococcoidales bacterium. Taxonomy (GTDB): domain Bacteria; phylum Chloroflexota; class Dehalococcoidia; order Lucifugimonadales; family Lucifugimonadaceae; genus Lucifugimonas. The sequence continues at coordinate 30,650 of CAYTAO010000018.1, read as the reverse complement.
TGAACGCCGAGGATGTCGTACAGGCTAGGTCAGAAGATAAGATTGCAGTGTTGATCTCGATAGAAGGTGGTCGCGGTATCGATGAAGATCTGGGCATATTGCGCACGTTCTATCGCGTTGGAGTCCGTTCGATCACTCTTGCCTGGGGCGCAGCCACAGGTTGGATCGATAGCCACAATGAGGAACGTCACGGCGGGCTGACCGATTTTGGTCGAAGCGTGGTAGCCGAGATGCAGCAGTTGGGCATGCTCGTAGACATCTCCCACGTATCAGACAAGTCGTTCTGGGATGTCTTAGAAATCTCCGAGCGCCCGGTATTCGCCTCACACTCGTGTTGCAGGACTTTACAGAATCACAATCGCAACATGACCGACGACATGATCGTTGCCTTGGGCGAAGCCGACGGCGTGATAAACGTCAATTTCGTCGCCGGTTTTGTCTGGGTTGATCCAACTGACGGGAACGGACAATCGATAAAAGGCCCCGAGAGCCAGATGAGGGATCCGTTCGATTTCCTGACGAGCAAGGGTTCGGCTGTAGGCCCAACCATGAGTCGGTTAATGGATCAGTTCGATCTTGCGATCAAACTTGCCGGAGCGGATCACGTAGGAATCGGTAGCGATTTCGACGGTGCTTCTATTTTCCCGATTGGTCTCGACGACATCTCCCGAATGCCGCTCGTGACGGATGCATTACTAAAGCGAGGTCACTCACTCGAAACGGTCGAGGGCATACTCGGTGCAAACGACCTGCGTTTGCTCAGGAAAACGATCTAGCAAATGCGGATGATCTGGCGAAAGTTAGACGTTAAATAAAACGGCCTCGTCGACGTTGGATCGCCGACGAAGCCTATGTCACCCAGTGAGTCCCCATTGGGTGACGTTACTACAATACAGCCAACAACTTCCTTTCTGGTGGATTGTCTGCGGTATTGAGAAATTTACACTTTTCAGTAATGTCCGGGCTATGAAACAATTCCAAGGAGCTAGTGAATTGCGAGCTCTTCACCCGGGCAAATAACGGGCACACCGTATTTTTGCGGCAGTAATACGAATTGGGTCTAAATTTTCGTCAATCAAAGTTTCGACTACAAACCACAACGCTTTTGATCCTGTTGTTGGTTGTTCTGATCGGCACTTCCTGCGGCGGTAAAGACTCGGCTCCGGAGGGGTTTGATCCCGCAAGTTCGATGATAGCTGTTGTTGAATTTTCATCACCTGCCTTCGACGATGGTCAACTTATCCCGGTTGAGTACACCTGTGACGGAGATGACCGGTCACCGCCCCTTAGATGGTCTGACGTGCCATCTGGAACGCGTTCGCTCGCGATCGTTCTCGATGATCCAGACGCTCCTAGGAGTATATTTCGGCACTGGTCGCTCTACGATCTACCATCGGCGACTCGATCTCTGAAAGAGGCCCAGCCGACCACGGGCAAGCTTCAAAATTCAACCAAGCAGGGTCGGAACGATTTTGACGAAACTGGATACCGAGGGCCATGCCCACCTCAAGGTGAGGAGCACGAATATTTGTTCTTCATATACGCACTGTCTGAACGATTGAACCTTGAAGGAGATGCTGGACCTATGGCAGTATCGGACGCAATCCGTGGCCGAGTGCTGGGGGCAGGGTCTTTCTCAGGTATGTACGCACGCCAGTAGAGCTCTTACGTGTTATCTCCATGTTCCGCACACCTTCAGCACACTTAATATTTATTTACTTACAACCGGTCAGTAATGTATTTAGGAGTTTGTGATGTTGCGTCGTTCCCTTCTGGTTGATGTTGCAACGATCTAGATATTCGTATTTGCCTGTTCGGGGGGTTGCGACATCGAACCAGACGATTCTTACGACACTCTGTCCGCAGCTCTACAATCTGCAGGGACGACTGTTGGCGACCTGAAAGAAAATAAGTTCCTGGTCACCAATGTGTTCCCTGTACTCGGAACTGAGTTAACCACCTGCTAACAGAGCCTTCTCGATTTCGAGTTTGCCACTATCAGATAAACTGAATCACAGGCTGCTCCGGTATCAGAAGATGGATTCCGAATCGGACTGAAGCACATCATCTGGTTAGATACTCATTAATACTTCATGAACGGGCGCATCATTGTGATCAACGACTCCGAGTCGTCGCAGATCACCGCCATCGATAAGCGTTTTGAGGCGAATCTCTCAGCGGCTTGTAGGAAGTTCGGTCTGGAAACGCGCTAATCTTGTGCACGCACAAAACCCTCACATTCTTATCCAGACCCAATTTGCTCAAAAATTCCTTCCTACATCTTCCAGGCATCACCGTCGATGACGAGGAAGATCTGTGGGCGGCTGGTGTAAAGAACTGGGATGACGCTATTGCGTCTGACCTCGTTAGCGACGAGCAGAAGGAATCGCTTGCACAATCTTCAGATGCACTGACTGCTCGTGATGCTACTTATTTCGGTGAACGGTATCGCGCACGCGAACGATGGCGACTACTACCAAACTTTCAGGATGAAACGGCCTTTCTTGACATAGAAACCACCGGGCTGGGCGGTGAGTCCTACATCACAATGTGTGGAATTGTCGATGCATCGGGGTTCAAAGCGTATATACGCGGTGACAATCTCGATCAGATCGCATCGGATCTTGATGCTTACAAGCTGGTCGTGACATTTAACGGGATTTCATTCGATGTTCCATGGCTTCGAAGAGAATTGGGACCGCTGCTGGAAACCGCTGCCCATGTCGATATGATGCACGTGCTTAGGAGCGTGGGATTGGGGGGTGGACTCAAGAAAATTGAGAAGGCCATCGGGCTGGATCGCGGTGATGATCTCTCCATGCTCACCGGTCTTGATGCTGTCGCGCTCTGGAATATGGCCCAAGAAGGGGAGCCGAACGCCCTCGAAACGTTGATCAGATACAACGCCGAGGACGTTGCATCGCTTCCACTACTTGCTGAATACGCCTATGGCCAGAACACCGCGGGGACTCCGATGGCTGTTCCCGGTTTCCTCTCGCCTGCCCGATTCGACACAACGACTTTGCCGTACGATTCGACTCTGGTTCGATATTTGTGCGGGTTATGACTCATTTGAGTGTTAGACTTGCTGTTCCGCTCGCGTATGCGTGGGCGTAGACGTTTGTTCAGTACCCAGCAACCCCCGTAGTGCAATTTACGTAAGCGGGTTCAATTGGCGAGATAATTGTCGGCACTTCAGTACACCGAACACCCGATCCTGAGTAACACAGTCTTTCTGGCAGCGTGGGGCGGCTGGCCCGACGCCGCAGAATCGGCAACCCGCTCTCTTTGGGAATTGGTACGTCAACTGTCGGCTACCAAGTTCGCATCGATAGACCCTGAGGATTTCTATGATTTCGCTGAGCAACGACCCGTAATTTCCAACGAGTCAGATGGTTCACGAAAACTATCGTGGCCGAAGAACGAGTTCTTCTACTGGAAATCCGACGATGGTGGACGCGATCTATTGATATTCATTGGCGTCGAGCCAAACCTGAAGTGGCGCGCCTACACCGATATTATTCACAAGATTGCAACCGAGAGCGACACCAAGTTGTTGGTCACTGTTGGAGCACTTCTTGATTCGGTTCCGCACACGAGGTCCCCTCGAGTGACAGGTTCATCACTCAATCCTGATCTTGGCGCTGGTTTTGAACACATAAAATACGCCGTGCCCAACTACGAGGGTCCCTCTGGCTTGACTTCAGTGTTGATGGACCGACTTGACCAGGACAAGGTTCCTTCCGCCAGTATTTGGGGGCACTCCCCACACTACCTGCAGGTAGCACAGAATCCTGCGCTCACGCACGCCATGCTTTCCGAAATTCAGCAATTCATTGCTGCACCTATTAATCTCAGCAAACTTGCAGTGGAAGCAGAAGAATTTGATGAAAATCTTGTTCGAGCTCTGGCCGACCAACAAGAAATTGAAGGCTATGTAAAGCGACTGGAAGAGCGGTACGACTCTGAAGAGCAGTATCGGCAAAGTCCTGAACCAGCTGCACTGGTTCAGGAATTAGAAGACTTTTTACGCCAGCAACGAGGCACTGATGACCCTGCTGACGACAGGGACACCAACGATTGAGCAAAATATCTGAACGATTAACCAAACTCGGTCAAACTGAACGATCAGGGTTTGGTTTTGGTGCACGAGCTGCAAATACAAAAATTCCCGTCATTCTCATAGGCGCAAAAGTCGATAGTCCAGCTCAAGCCAAAAATCTCGGTGCCGATCTCATTATTCTGGCCGCTGACTCGACTGGTTCTCCACAAACAAAAGCTGTCGACGGCACTGAAATATCGGGCGCCTCAGCACTTATTTACAATGCCAGTTCATTAGCAAAAACAGATATGGTTGCACTCCGAGAATCGATCAACTTGAACCTAAGAAAATAGAAGTCGGCTGTCGGAGCGGTACTGCCACAAACTAGTGAGTCCGGATCGCAGGAAGCCGAAATAAATGACAGCGACCATGATGGCGGGCACTGGGAGTAACAGCAGTTGAAGCTCTTGGTTGGTTTTGAGCGAAACAGTTTTGAACAGCTGGTAACGAGTAGGAAAATATCATGCCAAATTACACAATCATAGGACTGGGTCGAATCGGTACATCTATCGGAATGGCAATACGCAGTCAGGGTAAGTCCCGAGTAATTGGCTACGACTCTGACAGCAAGGCGCAAGGTCTTGCCAAAAAAATGGGTGCCGTCGATGACAATGAGTGGAACATCGACAAGGCAGTTGGAGATGCAGACGTCGTGATTGCCGCAACACCGGCGGGTGCCCTTTACGATGTATTCGACGCAATCGCCGGACACCTTAAGCCTGGTGCCGTGGTGATCGATACTTCACCATCGAAACGCGCTGTGATGGCCTGGGCTGAAGAGCTTCTTCCGGAGACCGTTGGTTTCGTTGGGAGCAACCCATTGGCTGGTGCTTCAATTACCGAGCAAAAGAATGCCTCGGGACATATATTCCACAATGCGAAATGGGCAGTAGTCGCTCCTCCGACTGCCGATCGTAACGCTATCCGGGTACTCACAGATCTAATCGAAAGCGTGGGAGCAAAGCCAGTGTTCATGGATTCGCATGAACACGATTCTTTCTCAGCTGCCACCACTGGTCTACCGGCTGTCGTTGCAGCAGCGGTAATGAATGCTGTCAGCACCTCTCCGTCATGGTCGGAAATCAGCCGCTTTGTTGGAAGTGATTTCGATCACGTTACAACACCAGCATCGACCGATCCAGCGTCATCACAGAGCGCTGCTGCCGCGAATGCCGACATGCTTGCTCACTGGATCGACCAGTTGATTGAAAGATTCCAGACCATCCGAAACGGTTTGCTCGATGATGAAGAGAGATTTTCGGACGATGGGATTCTGGCCGATTCATTTGTTCAAGCCTGGGAGCAGCGTGCTCGTCTTGAGGCAGGTGTGGCTGATCGACGTCCCGAATCATCTCAGACATCTGCGATTCCTTCATCGAGCGAAAGCATGATGGGTCTTTTCTTAGGCAATAAGATGGCACGTATGATGGGGCCAACCAAAGAAAAGAAATCCGACTCGATGTCATACGATCGTCGCAAGCTTAAATAATCAGGATTCGTATGCCAGTAACAGTTGCAATGCCGCGTTCGCTGCGCGGAGAAATTACCGCCCCCGGTGACAAGTCGGTTTCACACAGAGCGATCATGTTTAACGCACTGTCGAGTACTGGAACCGCCAGCGTCACGAATTTTTCACCAGGAGCCGACTGCACATCGACTGTTGAAATTATGCGGGCACTTGGTGTAGAGATTACACGGGAGACCGGTCCTAACGGCTTGGGCGACAGCCTGACCGTGAAAGGAGTTGGTCTCAACGGCCTGCGGGAACCGGCCGATATTCTTGATGCCGGCAATAGCGGGACTACTACCCGGCTTATGTCGGGGATTCTTGCAGGTCGAGACATACTTACCATCCTCACAGGCGATGACTCGCTCAAGTCTCGTCCGATGGGCAGGGTCATCAACCCCCTTACTCAGATGGGTGCGGTGATATCAGCTAGAGCTGGTAATACATTGGCACCGTTGGTTTTTCACGGCGGATCGCTTCATGGCTCGAGCTACGACATGCCCGTGGCGTCCGCCCAGCTGAAATCGTGCTTGCTTCTGGCAGGCCTGAGAGCCGATGGCACGACAAAACTTACTCAGCCGTCCGAGTCACGAGATCACACTGAACGCATGTTCTCAGCAATGGGTGTAAATCTCACAAAGTCAGGCCTAGATCTCGTTCTCGAACCCTCTGACCTCGAAACTGTAGACGTCGAGATTCCCGGTGATATCAGTAGCGCAGCGTTCTGGATGGTCGCCGGAGTTTGCCATCCTGATGCCGAGTTGTTGATAAAGAACGTCGGTATCAACCCAACGCGAGCAGGGATAATCACCGCTCTACAGATGATGGGTGCTGAACTCACTCTTGTTGACGAACGCGAAGTTGCTGGAGAGCCCGTAGCCGACGTATTGGTACGAACCAGCGAACTAAAAGGTATTGAACTGGCGGGCGACATTGTCCCTCTGCTCATCGATGAAATCCCGGTGATAGCCGTTGCCGCAGCTCTTGCCGAGGGTGAAACGATCGTCCGTGATGCTCAAGAGTTGAGAGTCAAAGAATCGGATCGCATCCAGGCCAGCGTATCGTGGTTAAACGGTGCTGGAGTTGATGCAGTTGGTACTGCCGACGGTATGATTGTGCCTGGTGGCAACTCAATCGGTGGTGGGCAGTTCCAGAGTTCCGATGATCATAGGCTCGCTATGACTCTTGGGGTAGCTGGATTGATTTCTACTGAACCGATCACGATTCTTGATCCCGATGTTGCGGGCATTTCCTACCCGAGCTACTGGGAAATAATCGAAGAACTTGGTGGATTGGTTGGATAACGACAGTCGCTCGGACAAGCAACCTCTAGTTGTTGTTATCTCGGGCCCTTCTGGCGTCGGAAAAGACGTGATGATCGAGCGAATGATCGAGTCAGGTCGACTCGGTTTTCATTTCACCATCACGGCCACAACCCGCGCTCCGAGGCCTGATGAGCAAGACGGCGTCAATCACCACTTTGTATCTGTAGATGATTTCGTAAATTTAATTGCCGCCGATGAGTTGCTTGAATGGGCCCAAGTTTACGGAAACTACTACGGTGTTCCAAAAAAACAGGTTCGTGACGCTCTGGCCGCTGACGACCACGTAATTATTCGCGTTGATGTGCAAGGGGCGAAACGTCTCAGAGAGATCATCCCGGATGCACTTCTGATATTTATCATCCCGCCGTCGCTCGATGTACTTAAGGTACATCTCGAAAATCGCGGTGTTGACACCGAAGCCGAAATGACCAAGCGCCTGTCTGCTGCGGCTGAGGAGATCGATCAAGCCAATCTTTTCGATTTCACGGTACCCAATGAAGAAAATCGATTGGACGACACGGTAGACGACGTAGTGGCGATTATTGAATCGGAATCACAGAGGATTCCACCACGAATTGTGAGAATCTAGCCCCGAATTGCCGAGGTCAAACGTTCGGCGCTAATACGGACCGAATGTTTCGGTCGTGAATCGTCCTCTCTGTATCGAAACGTACCGATCGACTGACATAGCAGGTTTGTGTTTGTCGACCGTCTCTCTGGCCAACTGCGCTCCATTCGCGAGCAACTCGAGCACGGTCGCTGTCATTACCTTCGCCGGTGCCACAACAGCAAGGTCGTAATCTTCGATCAGGTAATCGTGTCCGTGACCAACGCCTGACGCCGCATTCGCGTACGGATGTATAGCCGGCATTATGGAGCTGAGATCGCCCATATCTGTAGAACCACCGTGCGTCTGCATATCGCCTACGACATTAATCGAGTCTCTACCCAGTATCAGCTCGGCGTTGCTGACAAATAAATTTCGCAGAGTCGAATCTTGATTCAGGGCGTGATAACCAGCAATCACCTGTACTTCAACCGAAGCCCCCATAGCGAGCGCTCCTGCACGATAGCAACGAATTATTTTCTCGGCAATTGGTTCGATCGCTTCAACAGATTTTGCTCGGACTCGCCCTTCGTACACAACCTCACCAGGCACAGCGTTCACTGCAGTGCCACCATTAGAGATTATTCCATGTACTCGAACAACATCCGATTCCCTAAAGGTTTCTCGCTGGGCATTGATTGCCGAGTTGGCGAACATGGCCGCTTGAAGAGCATTTATTCCTTTGTCTGGAGCACCACCAGCATGGGAGGACTTACCGATGTAACGGATCTGGTGTGATACGTGGGCGTTCGATGTTCCACCAATACTTATGGGGGCGTCACCGTTTCCGGCCGACGTGTGAACCATCATCGCCATATCAATATCATTGAATGTACCGAGGCGAATCATTTCTTGTTTGCCCGACAGGAATTCGATTTCACCGGCCGCCCTGAGATTCAACCGATCATTCATCTCGATGAACTCTTCGGCAGGTGTAACTATGAAAGCGACGTTGCCAGATAATGAGTCTCTGATTTCGGGCACTCTGAGCGCGGTTGCCACGCCAAGAAGAGCACCTATTTGGGCATGGTGTCCACAGGCATGTGCCGCCCCAGTTGCTTCGTCAGCACCGGGGTGCGCTGGAACCCGAAGTCCGTCCAATTCCGCGAGAACGGCAACAGTTGGGCCAGGTTTTGATCCTTGAAGAACGGCCTTCATTCCCGTGCGTGCGATTCCTGTTTCAACTTCCATACCTAAAGTTTGAAGTTGCTCTTTCACATAAGATGCGGTTTTGTGCTCGTTGAAGCCAGTTTCTGGAGTGCCGTAAACCGTTTTCGCGGCGGCGATGAAAGCCTCTGATGCGGCATCGATGGTGCGAAGCGCCAGTGCCCTTATATCGCTAATTTCAGCATTACTCATCGAATTATTCTTCGTACGTGACGTCGGAACGGAAGCTTCGCATACGCTCGAGATATCTACTTATTGTCAAAGGGGCCTTGAACGCTCCAGAAATACTATTCCCGGTTGCACCGTTGCCTGCTAATAGGTCGATGACTGTCATACCCATCGCTTTTCCAGCTTTCAACACTGCGAGGTCGTAGTTATCAACCAGATAGTCGATTCCGTGACCGTTCCCGCTGGTAGCGTTCGCGGTTGGTTGGATTGTGGCGATGATCTGACTGACGTCACCAACATCGGTGCATCCGGTGCTGTGATTGCGATTGATCACATTGTCGTCACCGACAAGCGATGAGGCATTGTTGCGATATAGCTCAGTGAGACTGTCATCATATTTTGCCGGGAGATAACCCGGATTGGTCTGAATCCGTACGGACGCCCCGGTTGCAAGTGCACCCGCGCGCAGAGCTCGATCGATTTTCTCAGAAGCATTGAGAATTGCCGGGACGTTTGAAGCTCTAACATACGTTTCCATACGGACGTCGGCAGGAACCGAGTTAACCGCTGCCCCACCCTTCGTTATGATCGAGTGCACCCTTACTGTGTCGGCGTCTCGGAATGTTTCTCTCTGGGCGTGAATGGCACCAAGGGCGAGATGAGCGGCGTTCAAGGCGTTCACACCAAGATGGGGAGACCCACCGGCGTGTGCAGCAGTTCCGATGTACTGGATTGTTTTGCCGATCATCCCGTTGTTTGAGCCGCCGACCCCAAATGTGCCGGGCGTTTCTCCGCCGGTATGAGTCAGCATGGCGATGTCTACGTCGTTGAAAAATCCGAGTTTGATGAATTCCTGTTTACCACCAAAAAACTCGATCTCGCCGCCCTCCAGTAGAAATTCACGATACTCGAGTTCTATGTACTCCTCAGCAGGGACTGCCATGAAGCTGACTTTGCCGACCAGTTCTTTTATGACCGAAGGTTCTAGTAAACCGCTCGCAACTGCGAGCATCGCCCCAATCTGGGCATGATGTCCACAGGCATGAGCGGCACCTGTTTCAGGATCGGCGTGAGCATGTCCGGGGACGATCAGTGAATCGAGTTCACCCATCACAGCAATGTGAGGACCGGGTGTTCCGGTGTCTAAAGTTGCGATTACACCGGTCTTCGCTATGCAGATTTGAACTTCGAGTCCGTTGGTCTTGAACCAATCGGCAACTAGATTCGACGTCCGTACTTCACGATAACCACTTTCCGGATGCCCGAGGATATCGCGAGAAATGCGTTCCAATTCGTCGGCTCGACTGTTCACTGATGAACTGAATGAACTTTTGAGATCGGCGCGGTCGACCATGAAATTGAATTCTCGATACTTGTGTTGTCGGCGGCGAGTGTAGCAGTCACCCTCATCCTGAGCCGTGTGAAAATCGCCTGATTACCCTTCGGAACTCGCCTATACTCACATTTATGAAAAAAATAGTGCTTGCACCACAGGGATTCAAAGAAAGCCTGACTGGCATGGAAATAGCGAATGCCATGTCGATTGGCGTAAAGCGAGTCTGGCCTGACGTTGAGACTGTACTGGTTCCAGTTGCCGATGGCGGTGATGGAACGCTTCGGGCACTTGTAGACAGTTCCGTCGGAGAGGTTCGAGTTGCGAGGGTCGAAGACGCCATCGGGCGGGAGATTGACGCCGAATGGGGCGCTCTTGGCAATGGGACCACCGCGGTGATCGAGGTGGCGAGTGCTGTCGGTCTCGCACGATTGGCACCCGATGAGCGCGATGTTCGTAATTCTTCAACGCGGGGAGTCGGTCAGTTGTTCATCGAAGCCCTTGATGCGGGATTTACCGACTTCATTATTGGAGTCGGCGGAAGTGCCACCAACGATGGCGGTGCCGGGATGATTCAGGCGATGGGTGGCGTGCTGACGGATTCGAGTGGTAAGGATATCGCCCCCGGCGGGATAGCTCTTGCGGATCTTGTGCATATCGATATTTCGGAGCTGGATCCTCGAATGGCGGAAGTTAACGTTGAGGTTGCGTGCGATGTGAATAATCCACTGTGTGGGGCACGGGGCGCGTCTGCAATATTTGGTCCGCAAAAAGGTGCTACTTCCGAGGATGTCCAACAACTCGATGCTGCACTGGCGAACTTCGCTGAAGTCATTTCTAAAGACCTCAACACCGATGTCGCCGATATCCCGGGAGCCGGGGCTTCGGGAGGCCTTGGTGCAGGTTTGATGGGGTTTTTTGATGCCAGACTGCGGCTTGGTGCCGACATTGTTCTTGAAGCAGTAGATCTTGAGAAACATCTGGTAGATACCGACCTGGTGATCGTTGGAGAGGGCCAATTCGACCGATCTACTGTGTTCAATAAATCACCAGTGGCAGTAGCCCAGCGAGCGAAGATCAAGGGCATACCGGTCATAGGTATTGCGGGTTCTTTGGGTGCCGGGTTCGCCGAGGTGCACGATCACGGTATCGATGCTGTGTTCAGTCTCGTCAATCGCCCAATGTCGTTGAAAGCGGCACTGGACGATACAAAGCGCCTTGTTGCGATAGCTACTGAACAAGCTTGTCGAGCGATTGCGCTAAATATTTAGCGTTTATATTAGTCGTGTTCCAGAATGATTAAATGAACTTCTAACGGTCCATGAATTCCAGTGACTGTGGTTCCTTCGATATCTGCTGTCTTACTTGGACCAGATATCAGGTTCATCGAACCTGCTAGATTCCCTGACATATGATCGCTTCGTTCCATAGCGAACAAATCGTCAAGGGAATCTAGAATTTCACCGGGTCGGAGTACGGCAATGTGAGTCGGTTGAGCTAGTGAAACCAGCCGCGATAGACCACTCCTTGGGTGAAGAACGACGGTGCCAGTTTCAGCGATTGCGTAGTCAACTCCAGTGATGCCTATGTCCGCGGCGAACGCTGTAGATTTAGACTCGTTGACCTTCGTTTGGTTGTTAACCCCTGAGTGTTCAGTCACTCTCAGATTTGCACCCGTAGTCGTTACGGCAGCGTCAACGTTTATCTCGTCCAGAATATCGTGTGTCGAGCGAAGAACCGAAGTCGCGCCCTTCTGATCACAGATGTTGGCCACAATGTCAGCAGCGTCCTCGGGATTGGCTACGCGATGTACTTTCCACCCGATCGTTGAAGCGGCTTCGGCCATTTGGTTAGTCAACTCGATCGAGCGCGCTGCGGTGTCCGCCATCACCCTACCAGCATTGGCTCGTGCTGTTGCTGCATCATCGAATGCAGCAGTTGATTCGTCACTGGATGGCGTGATCACTTCTGTTCGACCTAGCGACGATGTGACGTTGGCGATGAATTTCGCTCGGGATGTCATGACCTCGTCTTCTTCGACCGCTTGTTCAATCTAGACCTCAGTGAACTCGAAGATATCATTGGGAAATCTCGGCTTGACGTCCAACCCGAGATGGGAGGTGGTGCCTTTTTCAGCCATCCGTTTTCCGCCAGTGGCTTCAAGAACAGTCGCGATAGTCGGGCGCCTACATCGAACCGTTTTCTGCCCATCATTCCAATTCGCCAGGCCTTCCAGACTGTTCGTTCTCTAACTGACGATGTACGTTCCTGCTTATCGGTTTTGCCTTCAGCCGTTCGGTATCTGAGTTCCAGAAGCATTCGTGGAATATTTATCTTCACCGGGCAGGCGTCGTGACACGCCCCGCACAGCGAAGAAGCTGCCGGCAAATTACTTGCGTCTTTCAGCCCTGTTAGCACTGGTGTAACTATCGCACCAATAGGGCCTGGGTACACCCAGCCGTAGGCGTGGCCACCGACCTTGCGGTAAACCGGGCAGGCGTTCAGGCAGGCACCACAACGAATACAGTTTAAAGACTCGCGCATCTGCTCATCGGCAAGGAGCTTTTGACGACCGTTGTCCATGATCACAAGATGAAACTCTTCGGGACCCTCCTCTTCATCAGACTTACGGGGTCCGTTGACCATCGTTACGTAAGAAGAAATTCGCTGGCCGGTGGCCGATCTGATCAGAATCCTGAGCATTGTGCTGAGATCTTGAATTGATGGAACGATCTTCTCCATACCCATTACTGCAACATGGACTCGCGGAACGGTGGTCGACATGCGACCGTTACCTTCGTTCGTCACAAGCGCAATCGAGCCTGATTCGGCAACGGCGAAATTAACTCCTGTGACCGACATATCAGCACGTTCGAAGACACTTCGGAGCTTTTCACGCGCCATCATTGTCAGTTCCGTGGCATCAGGTACCGGATTCCCATCTACATAACTGTCGTCGAGCAGTTCTGCCACTTCTTTTCGAGATTTATGTACGGCTGGGGCTATCAGGTGATATGGAGTTTCACCTGATAGTTGAATGATGTACTCCCCGAGGTCTGTTTCGACGGCTTCTATTCCCTCGTCAATCAGGGCCTGAGCTAACGCCATTTCTTCGGATACCATCGATTTGGACTTGATTACCGTTTTAATATTTCGGGCGTGTGCAAGATCCAGGACATATTTACGAGCTTCGGCAGCGTCTGCGGCGAAAAAAACGCTTCCGCCGTTTTTTTCAACGTTGTCGGCAAGCTGTCCGAGGTAGTAATCGAGATGGGCGATCGTGTGATCCTTGATCGCCTTACCTTTCTCACGAAGATCTTCCCAGTTGTCCGTATTACCCGCGGCTTCCAACCTGCCTTTGAAGAACCCGGTATAGACGTGCTCGAGCGATTGGAGCACCTGCTGATCGACCATCGTTTCTGCAGCCTTAGCTCGGAAATCGGTTGTCAGCGGCTTCATTCCGATTTCCCCAATACACTATTGTTGCGTATAGATTGCGCAAGGACTTCCGCTATGTGCACGACCTCGACAGCGGAGCCTCGGCGCCTTAAACCACCCTGCATCTGGTAAACACAGCCGATGTCGGCGGCGATGACCATGTTTGAGCCATTTGTTTCGATGTTATCGAGTTTCTCATCAAGAATGGCAGAGGAAATGTCGGGCATCTTCACTGAGAAAGCTCCTCCGAAACCGCAGCACACATCAGCTCGTTCCAGCGGTGTCATTTGCAGTCCCTCGACGTTCGAGAGTATCTTCAGCGGTTCTTCGTCTACCCCTATCTCACGCAGCAGATGGCAGCACTTGTGATAAGTGGCAGTGTCGGCGAGCGTGCCTTTTATGGCATCGGTGTTGAAAAAACGAGTGATGAATTCAGATAGCTCGTACAACCGCTCGCCCAACCGTCTGGCGCGTATTGTCATCTTTTCGTCGCCACGGAACAACTCAGCGTAGAAATTTCGCACCATTGCTGCACAGGAACCGGAAGGTACGACGATCGGTCCTGTCACCTGTTCGAACAGTTCTATGAACCGCGTCGCAACTGGGAGGGATTCCGAACGAAAACCGCTATTGAAAGCTGGTTGTCCGCAACATGTCTGGTCGTCGAGGAAATCAACCGTAATGCCGAGGTGTTCGAGCACGTCAACAGCGCTTTCCCCGACGGTAGGCGCAAGTTGGTCGACCATGCACGAAGCGAACAATGTTACGCGTTCAGGCCGAGATGAGTCGGCAGTGTTTTGAGGCATCAGCAAAAAATATCAGATTTCTACCGTAAATAAACCGAAAATTAAGGTATTACGAAGATTCTGGTGCTGTGGTATTTTTTGTGTATATACAGATTGAAAACGAAGGATATTCATAATTGCGTGCTGCGAAATACGATGTGGTGGTCATTGGAGCTGGGATTATCGGGTTATCGACAGCAATGAATTTGCTCGAACGGTTTCCACACATCAAACTCGCAATTCTGGAAAAGAACGCTAAAGAAGGAATGCAGCAGAGCGGGCATAATTCCGGGGTTATCCATTCTGGTATTTATTACAAACCCGGATCTTTAAAAGCTCAATTTTGCGTAACTGGCCGGGCGTCAATGACTCAGTTCTGCGAAGAGAACGGTATTCCAGTCTGGACGTGCGGAAAGCTGATAGTTGCCAACGACGACGCGGGAATCGAGAGGCTCAGCGCGCTCGAGGAGCGCGGGGCCGCCAATCAAGTCCTTGGCCTCCGGATGTTGGGCGGCGACGAGATCGTCGAAATCGAGCCACATGTTGTCGCTCGTAAAGCGTTGTACGCGCCGGGAACTGGCATCGTCGACTATCGCAATGTCACAGCTGCCTACGCCAGACGTGTGAAGGCTGCAGGGGGTGCGATAGAGTTCAATACAGAACTAATTGGATCGAGGATTGTTTCGGACACGACTGTTCTGGAGACCACATCGGGCGAGTTTGAAACCAATGCCGTAATCAACTGTGCCGGGCTGCATTCCGACATCGTCGCAGAGACGATGGACGTGGTGACAGGACTCAGGATTATTCCATTCCGTGGCGAGTATTTCAAGCTGAAAAAAGAAACCGAGTATCTCGTAAAGGGGCTGATATACCCAGTGCCCGACCCTGCGTTCCCATTCCTCGGCGTTCACCTGACCCAGACCATGAAAGGCTGGGTAGAAGCAGGGCCAAACGCAGTGCTCGCCACCAAGCGAGAGGGTTACCGCAAACGCGACTTCTCATTTAGCGAGTTCCTTCGGACAATCACGTATCCCGGATTCTGGAAAATGGGAATTCGGGAGTGGAAAACGGGTGTTTGGGAGATAAACCGATCATTACGCAAAGGTGTGTTTCTAGAGAGCCTTCAGCAGTTGGTGCCAGAGCTGAAAATGAGCGATCTCGACGGTACCGGCTCTGGTGTCAGAGCCCAGGCTGTTGATAACGCAGGGAATCTTGTCGACGACTTCCGAATCGAGGAGTCGCCTGGAGCTATACATGTTCTAAATGCTCCTTCTCCAGGCGCGACATCTTCCCTTGTCATCGGCGAGTACATTGCCGATCTCGCTGGCAGAAATTTTTCGTTAAGTGCAGCTACTCAAACTGTGGTCGGATAGCGGACGAACCCGGAGCGTCTAACGCATCCGGTTGTCGTGATTCCACATGTCGGCGCTTTTGCCGAGTTTAACCTTTACCGGTTCTGTTGCTGCCGAGAGACGATCGCCAATTCCGTCGGGCAAGGTGTACTCAAATGCCGGGACATTTAGATCGAGCTCAGCGGGTGAACGTGCGCCAACCAGTAGCGATGTGATTCCTCGACGCGACCTCAGCCACGCGAGTGAGATCTTCGCAGGATGCTCGCCTAACTCTTCAGAGATCTCAATTACATTTGCGATGGCTTCAAACGTTTCGGTTTCACAGCCCGGTTCTCCGTGCGTCGCCTGCGGGCGATCACCGCTGAAGACACGTGAGCGAGACAGTCCGTCGGGAACATCGTCTGCCGCCGCGTACCGCCCTGTCAGCAGTCCTTGTGCCAGCGGGCTGTAGCAGATTAATCCGACGTTATGCTTAATGCATTCCGGCAGAATTTCATACTCGATCGATCGCCACAGCAGGTTATAAGGCAACTGGTCGGTAACGATATCTGCCAATTGCACAGCATCTGATAGATCCCGTACTCCAAAATTGCAGACTCCGATTGACCGGATTTTTCCTGCATCTCTCAATTTGATCAGTGCTGCCAGTGAGTCCTCAACCGCAATGTCGTGATTCGGCCAGTGGATCTGATACAGATCGATGTAATCGGTTTGCATTCGACGAAGGCTGGAGTCACATATGTCTTCCACTAAATCTGGTTTCAAATACTGCTTGCCGAGTTTCGTGGCGATCTGGGCTTCGCTCCGTCGACCGGCCAGTGCCAGGCCAAGCACTTCTTCCGAGTGTGAGTCGTCGTCATAACCTTCGGCTGTGTCAAAAAATGTAATACCTTTGTCGAGCGCTGCGTGGACAGTTGCAATCGAAACGTCATCTTTCTGGGGGCCCCATACTCTACCGCCCGCAAACGGCCAGCAGCCCAGAGCAAACTCGGAAACTTTAATGTCGGTATTCCCGAGTGTTTTGTATTGCACACGCACTCTCCTAAATAGTAGAAATATCGAACCGTTGCGCACTTTAACACCACACCACCGCGAGATTGACGCGCTGGGGAAACTATTTCCATCCGGCGATTCCGTTATCATCTCATTTCAGAGGTTCGGAAAGTTGGATTACCGGGGGTTTTGTTTTGATCAAGGTCAGTATTGCCAGCACCGCCAGTCGCGCTCAGGGCGTATCAGAATCGCTTCGGCTTATCGATTCAGACGTTGTGATTCCCGACCGTCCCGTGATGGTCAAGCCGAATTTCGTTACTACATCGTTCCAACTGGCCGCCACTCACGTAGATACAACTCGTGCGACCCTGGAATATCTGTCCGAAAAGGGTGTTCAAGACTTCATCGTTGCCGTAGGTCCCGCGATCGGCACGCCAGATTCGGGATTCGATAAATACGGTTACAGAGACCTGACCAACGAGTTCAATATAGAGTTTTTAGACCTGAATACTGATGATCGCGTTCCGGTACCAGCATTCGACGATCGCCTGGAACCTCAAACTCTATACATGTCGAAGCGTCTGTCGGAGTCGTACGTAGTTTCTGTATGCCCGATGAAAACCCACAACAATGTCGTGGTGACGTTGGGTTTGAAAAACATACTAGTGGGCACTCTTTCTGGTACTGAGCAGAAGAAGAAAATCCACAAAGGAAGCAAAGCCATCAATCTGACTCTGGCGAAGATGGCACAACATGTTGTGCCAGACCTGACGGTTATAGATGGAACGGTGGGCATGCAGGGCAATGGGCCTATCGACGGGTATGAGATGCCTTCAAACGTGGTGATTGCCTCGCATCATGGAATCGCAGCTGATGTTGTTGGTCTTCAAGTTATGGGTTACCAGCTTGAGCAGGTTGGGTACCTTCGATATGCGATGGATCTGCGCAACTTGACTGTCGACGACCTCGACGTAGTTGGCTCGGCGATTGAGGACGTGCGTGTTTCGTATGCAGATCATGATGACATCGTCGAGCAACTGACCTGGCCACTCCAAAGTGACTGGCATGGTGTGTTCGACCGAGATTAGATGGCTTGAGCCAGAGCTCTCCGACATCGACAACGACTTGGACAGCGCCGTTACAGAAAGCCCGTTGTGGAGAGTGAACGGCGACATGCAAAAGAACGTGCCCGGTATAGGCCCTGTCGGCTCTTTCACGCTGCTCCCACAACTGCCCAAGCTTGAGAAACTCAACCGCGACAATGGCACACTCGCCGGTAGATGGACAGTATATGGTTGGTCGAGATCGGGTGAGGGCTCCGCTCTATGTGGCTGTACTTGTTGAAAGCCACTATAAACCGGTGATCAGTGACTTCTACGTTCGACTCTGTACCGCAGGCAAACCGAAGAAGGTCGCTCTCACTGCCTGTATGTGGAAGTTTTTTCTGATCCTCAACAGCATTATCAATCACGAAGAAAGGTGGAACGCTTCTAACGTTGAGCGCCAAAGCGTGTTGATAGTCGCTTGACGAGCAAGACAGTTTGCCCTTCCGGTAGTGATACCGAGATAACGGCTGGCACGGCTTCGGTGGGCCGGGGCAAGATCACGAAGGCTAAGGCCGCACATCGCCAGTGGCCCAGTTTTTCGTGATTGCAGCCAGACAATCCGGTATCCAAACTTTCAACTGGACTCGTCGGGCTGCAGGTCATTTGTATCGTCGATGACTTCGGCACCGCTGGCAAGAGCATGGGCCGTCATTAGCCTGTCTCCTCCGCCTTGAAGCAGGCAATGAGGTGCCCGGGGGTAACTTCGCGAGTCGGCGGCATCTCGTTCCGGCACGTGTCATCTGCCAGGGAGCAGCGCGTGCTGAACACACACCCTACAGGTACGTTCAACGGGCTTGGAATGTCTCCTTCGAGCATAATCCTTCGCCGTGTCTTTTCGACGACGGGGTCCGGTATCGGAACGGCTGACATGAGCGCGATTGTGTATGGGTGCCTCGGGTTGTCGTATAGCTCGCTCCTATCCGCGATCTCAACGATCTTACCCAAGTACATCACCGCCACGCGATCGCTGATATGCCTCACAACCGACAGGTCATGCGCTATGAACAGGTAGGCCACGCCGTATACCGTCTGTAAGTCTTCGAGCAGATTGATCATCTGGGCCTGTATCGAAACATCCAGCGCCGACACCGGTTCGTCGCATACGATGAAACTCGGCCGGGATGCAAGAGCTCTGGCTACCCCAATCCTTTGGCGCTGGCCACCGCTGAACTCATGTGGGTATCGGCTTACCATCGAGCGGTTCAACCCGACGGCTTCGAACAGATCCGCCACCATTCGGTCGTACTCCCTGCCGCTGCTGTGCAACCTGTGAGCCCTGATTGGCTCACCCACGATCTTGCCTGCCGTCATACGAGGATTAAGAGCGCCGTAGGAGTCTTGGAAGACCATCCCGATCTTGCGTCGCACACTCCGAAGCATCCCTCCATCCAGTTCGGTTAGCTCCGTTCCTTCGAAACTCACCCGACCCGACGTCGGTCTGGTGAGTTGGACAATGGCTCGGCCGGTAGTCGTCTTCCCCGATCCTGACTCTCCTACCAGGCCGAAAGTCTCGCGAGGTCTGATTGTGAAGCTGATCCCGTCGACAGCCTTGATGGAGCCCACCCTACGTTCGAATATGAGACCGCGGGTGACTGGGAAATGCACGGCAAGGTCCGTGACCTCAAGGAGGGGCTGGTCACCGGTGGCGGGAACCGTTTCCTCCGCGGCAGGTTCAATCTTGGTTGTGACGCCACGACCCGACCTGTTCACTGCTCCGAATTCCCAGCACGCAGACCGTCGCATGGTGGCAATCTCCTGGAGCGGAGGTTCTTCGCTGACACAGCGGTCGATGGCCCAACGGCACCGTGGCCTGAACGCGCAGCCCGACGGTAGCTCTGTTAGGTCAGGTATCTCTCCCTCGATGGGAACCAGCCGGGTCCCTACAGATTCATCCAGGCGCGGCACCGAGTCCAGCAATCCAACTGTATAGGGGTGTTTTGGCGACCCGTACAGCTCTTCAGCCGGACCTGTCTCCACGATCTTCCCTGCGTACATAACGTTCACTCGATCAGCGTATCGAGCCACAACACCGAGATTGTGGGTGATGATAAGAAGCGCTGTTCCGAGCTGCGATGTCAACGACTTCATCAGCTCCAAGATCTGTTCCTGAATTGTGACGTCCAGAGCCGTAGTTGCTTCGTCAGCGATCAACAATCTAGGATCGCATGACAGGGCGATTGCGATCATCACCCGCTGTAATTGCCCCCCGCTGAGTTGATGCGGGTAATTGTGCAACCGGTCTTCCGGACTCGGTATGCCCACCATCTCCAATAGCTCAACCGCGCGTGTTGTGGCGGCGCGCCTTGTTATGGACTTGTGCAGCTCAAGGGCTTCGGTGATCTGTCGCTCAATCGTCAGAACCGGCGTCAAGGAAGTCATCGGCTCCTGAAACACCATCGCCATCCGACCGCCCCGCACGTATCGCATCTCGGTTTCGGACAGAGCGAGGATGTCCCGGCCCTCGAACTTAACCGATCCCGCGACTATCCGGCCGGGCGGGTCAGGTACGAGTCTCATTAGGGACAGAGCGCTGACGCTCTTACCGCAGCCGCTCTCACCTACGAGGCCGAGGGTTTCACCCTCCTCAATGTGGAAAGAAACCCCGTCGACTGCTTTGACGACGCCTTCGTTGGTGAAGAAGTGGGTTCGGAGGTCTTCGACTTCGAGCAGCGGACGCGAGGGTCGGATCATGATCCACCAATCTTTTGAGCGGTCTTGTCTTTGACGGTGCGGTCCGAGACATCCGCGTGGGGTAATCCAAAAAGCCTACGATGATCCGGTGTTACGTTGCCGTGATCCTCGGATTTCCCGGGAAGGGCACTCGACTTCGCGCGATCCGCCGGATCCGTGGTCGCCCGACCGACAAAGCTTGCTCCCGCGTGACTCCGAGGTGCCTGTTGCGGGTTGAACGGCGCACAGCAACCTGACCTACCAGCGGTTGCGTCTCTCGGATCGGGGTACCTCAAGAACCGGCTCGGTGGGCGACAATTGTTATCTCTCTCATTTGCGGGCCGGAATGTGCGGGTTCGGTCTGGTCGTAGCCATGCCCGAGAATTCAACAGGATCCGCATCGAACACAGATCGGTTCGACTGCCACCAAAAGGGCCAAGGATTCGCATTGAATTGACACGTTTCATTGGAAACGAACAAGATTGCGGGTTACAACCCGGACCGCGGAACAACCTAGCGATCATCGTACTCATCCAGCACCAGAACAAGCTGGTCAATATCATTCTCGTTGTTGAAGAAATGGGTGGAAACGCGAACGGCCTCCGGCCCGATGGGGGTGGCCGGACGCGCACGTACATGTACGCCACGTTCCTTGGCGAATTCTTGGAATCCGAGAGCGTTAGACACGGCTACGGAGGTGATCCCGGACATCCCTGAGGGTTCGGACGGAGACACGATTCGGTGGCCGTGCTCCTGTACGGTGACTCGAAGTCGGGCTGCCAGAGATAGAACCCGTTCCTCGACCGCCACAATACCCCCGAATTCACAGAGTATTCCAACCATTTGGTTGAGACCGATTAGCGAGATGATGCTGGGGCTTATCTCCAGGCGAATTGCAGCGTCCGGGTACTCCAACGTGCCCGGCGGGATCGTCTGTGGTCCCTGACTCGCGAGGACTTTAGCAAGATAAGAACTCCAGCCCCCGTCCGCGGGCTCCATACCGTAGAAGTGAACGTTATGAGGAATGATGTCGCTTGCCACGTCTCTCCTAACGTAGGCGACTCCAAGGCCCTCCGGAGAGCAGAGCCATTTGTAGCTGCCAGCAGACATCACGGTAACGTTTGTCTCGCTCAAATCAATAGCGAGATGTCCAATTCCTTGGATGGCGTCAAGGAAGAGATAAAGATCGCGATCACCTGCAAGGGCACTCAGTGCCTCAAGGTTCTGGCGATAGCCATTGTAGGTGTTGACGAGACACATTCCGATGGCTCGCGTGTTCGAGGTGATGGCATCTTCAATGTCTTCCGGATTCATTCGCCCATCTCTTTGTGGAACCACCCTGACCTGAATTCCACGCTCCGCGAGGTTTGCCCAGATAGCAAAGTCGGCCGGATGGTCAAGCCCTCCGACGAGAATTTCATCACCGGGTTTCAATAGGGCCGTTGCCACAGTGCTGATGGCATCCGTAGTGCCCTTGGGGAACCACACCTCTTCCGGTGTCGCTCCCAGCAGGTCCGCGACAGCGGACCTGACGCCGTCTACGAACACCCGGTCCTCGTCCGATCGCCCAAACGGAAAAGCACTGTCGCTTCTTCGCTGAACATATTCAGAAATAGCTGCTGCCGTGCGCTTTGGGTATGGGCCCCAGTAGGCCGACTCTAGATACGTGCAGGACGCGGTAATCGGGAATTCCGCACGGACTGATTCAGTCGTTAGAACACTCATTATGATCCCTCCGGTGACTGTCGTATTCGCGTCGAGCAAAGTATGTTCAAAGACGCACTCTCCTTGCACTTAACCAAGGAACTTTGCTCCGGGTTTCAGATTGTCTACCATGCTCCTCGTACCCCGGGTGCCCCGATCGGCAACCCGGCGGACACCCTTCCACGAAATGGGGGTCATCATAAGCGAGTTCCTCGAAGTCGTGGGTCGAGCAAATCCCGAAGGCCGTCACCCACAAGGTTCGCGGCAAGTACCGTCAGTGTCAGAAAGAGGCCAGGGATCACAACGATCCAAGGAGCGGTATAGAGGTAATTCCGGCCATTGCTAACAATGTTGCCCCAACTCGGCACATATTCGGGTACACCCGCCCCGATGAAACTTAGACCTGCTTCCGTCAGCATAGCAACGGCGAATAGAAAAGTGGCTTGAATCGTCACCGGTCCGAGAGTGTTGGGAGCAATGTGCACGAGCAAGATTTGCCAGGTAGGCACTCCGGCAGCGCGTGCGGCGTCAACGAAGGGGCGTTCCCGCAGGCTCAATACCGTGCTGCGCACCACTCGTGTCATGGACGGCACGGCGGTAACCGAGATGGCGATGATCACGTTCTGGATACTTGAACCAAGAACCGCTATCAGGGCGAGGGCCAGCAGCAGGCCCGGGAAGGCGTGAATTCCATCGATTACACGCATGATAATTGCATCCATTCGCCGATCGTATCCCGCGATCAAACCGAATATCATGCCCATGAAGGCGACACTGACCACTACACTCGCCCCGACCAGCAGCGAGAGCCTCGCTCCGTGAACGGTTCTCGAGTAAATATCCCGACCGACACCGTCGGTGCCGAACCAGTGTTGCGGTCCGGGAGCCATCATCCGATCCTCGACCGCGAGTCGGAGCGGGTCGTAGCGATCTATGAGGGGGGCGAAAACGGCCATGCTACCGGCAATTGTGAGTATTATTAACCCGATGCCCATGTTCGGGTTGCGCGCGAAGCCCCGAAGCAGCGAGCGCACTGCCCGTGAGAGGATCTGTCGGTGAGCCCGTTCTATTTGGCCGGACTCAGAAGGTGCCATACTCAAAACCTCACCCGCGGGTCCAGATACGCGTAGACAATGTCTGTCACCAGATTCGCGAA
>CAYTAO010000018.1:0-7224 GCA_964435915.1 uncultured Dehalococcoidales bacterium | reverse complement strand
CGCCCCCAGGACAAGCACCACCGCCTGCAGGACCGGAATATCGCGTCTGAACACGGCTAAAGCGGCCAGGCGGCCCAAGCCCGGGATAGTGAACACCGTCTCCGTTACGACCACTCCCGTCAGAAGTCCCGCGAGAAGCAGACCGACGATGGTCGCCACGGGAAGGGAAGCGGCTCGTAACGCGTGCCTCCGCAAGATCAATTTTTCCCGCAGACCTTTGGCCCGGGCCGTCCGAATGTAGTCCTCGTTCAGAACCTCCAGCATACTGGATCGAGTCATTCGGGCAATGATGGCCGCTCCCCCCACGGCGATGCTGAGTGCCGGTAACGTCATGCTCTTGAAAAACCCGGGGATACTTTCAAAAATACTGACATAGCCGATTGCCGGAAACCATCCAAGGCCTACGGCAAACACCAGAATCAGTATGAATCCCAGCGAGAATGCGGGGACTGAGAATCCGAGAACCGAGAAGAACATGATCATCCGGTCTATCCAGGTGTGTGCTTTCCATCCCGCCACGGCACCGAGCGGGACTCCAATCAATACGGATAAAACCAGACCCATGATCGTCAAACTAACCGTGGGCTCGACACGGTTGGCTAGGAGCTCCGTCACATTATGACCGGTAAAAAGGGATCGCCCGAAATCACCTTTGAAGACACGCCCGAACCACGACCCGAATTGGACTAGAAAGGGACGGTCGAGGCCCATAAGTTCCGTGATGTATTCGATGTCCTCATCTGTCGCCTCTTCACCGGCGATCGCGTAGGCCGCGTCGCCGGGGGCGATGAACGTGATCGAAAAAGTCATGATTGCAATGACTAAGATCACCGGAATGCTGGCCAGTATCCGCCGGACGATATATCCGGTCATCTGTACCTCAAATAACCAACCGGGACCGGTAGACGCCAGTGGTGGTGTGCGTGTTTTCTTGGAGAAATCAGGGTGGAATTTGCCCTCATCCCCGAGCTTCCTAGGTCACCTGAACCTATCGCTGCACGGAACTGACGCCGTACAGAGCTTCGAGTTGTATCAAATGAGATCATTCTGCAACACGTCCACTTGCCGTGAGCCGTACGGCTCGCGACCGGGCCCACCCCTTTGACGTCATGGGGCGGACCCGGCTTCAAGACAGAGCAACTAATCTTAGAAACCCAGTACCTGAGACAGGTCTCTATCGGTCAATCCACGCATTTACGAAACTGGGGTGACCAGCTTCCAACCGCTGCTCAACACCGTGCAACGACTGGCTCTGGGCGATCAGCGGCAGTACCTCACCGATCGGCAGGTACTGCAGGTCCTTGAAGAAGTGGATCTGCATCTCTTCAACCAGTTCGTCCTGCCGTTCCCGAGGCGCCCGGGCGAACTCCGACAACATCTCCGTGAACTTGCCTGACGGATCCTGGTATTTGTTGTGGTAACTCATCTTGGCTAGCGTACTGTTCAGTATTGGGCTTATGCCGCCCCAGGAAACCGGACCACCGGTATGGAACAAATCGAATTTGTCCGGATCGGCTCTCCGTTCCTTGTAGGTTGCGGAATCGACGTTCAAGTACTCGACCTCGAACCCAAGGTCTACCAGCAGTTCCCGCGTGACAAGGGCTGCGGCGGCTGCGCCACCTCTAGTAAGCAGGGTGACTGGGGCTCCGGTGTATCCTGCTTCTTCGATCAACGCCTTAGCACCTTCGATGTTCGGGGGATCGTAGTAAATCTCGTCTCCGGGAGTCCGAAGCCCACCCCACCGAGTGTCGCAGATCATCAGGGACCCACACAAACGGTAAAGGTCGGGGTCGCCCGTAGTCGCGAGCAAGGCATCTTCCTTCGGGTATGACATCATTACAGCTCGACGCACGCGTGCGTCGCTCATCGGTCCTTTGACGTGGTTGGGCCAGGCACCGATTCTTGTTGCGCTGGTCATATCGACGTACACGTTCGTATCGGGGGCTGCCTCAAGTTGCGCCCTTGAATCGCCCGAAATACCCCCAATGAAGTCGACCTGTCCAGTTAGCAGCGCCGCGATACGCGATGACTCCTCGGGCACTACGATCGCTTCGAGGACGTCGGCATAGGCGTGTTTCGTACCCGAATGGAAGGAAGTTGGCCCTGACGAGGGCTTGTAGTCGTCCCATTTCGTGAAAACCAATTTGTCCCCCGGCTTCCACACAACGAGTTGGTACGGACCAGTTCCCCCGAACGTGTCCATGTCGCCGTTTCCAGGGCCTTCCTTGGGGTCGACGGCGTACATCTCGGGAGGCATCACGAACGGCTCGTGACCACCCAGACGGGCCAGTCCGTCCAGTAACAGCCCGGTCGACTCGTTGACTTTCACTACGAACGTGAGATCGTCCGGTGTTTCAATTGATTCAATGAACTCACTCAGGAGCTTGCCGAAGTTGTCCCGGGCCATCCAGCGCTTCCAGGACTCCATTGCGTGTGTTGAGGTAACAGCGCGACCTTCCACAGGTCCGTTGAAGGTGAGTCCCTCCCTGAGTTTGAATGTCCAAGTGAGGCCATCAGGACTGGTTGTCCAGCTGTCTACGAGCGTCGGATGAGGTGCTAGGTCCTCGTCGAAATCAAACAGACGCTCTTGAGAGTGCAGCGCTCCGATGCGGGGCTGCGAGGTTGTGACAAGTACGTCAAGCGTCGCTACATCTCCGTGAAGGGTCCACCTGATCGTTCCCCCGTCGATGGTCCATGGTTTAACAGGGGCCGGACTCGCGATGACCAATTTTTGGACTTCTTTTTCGACGATCACAGTCTCGACGACGGTGTCACCTTTGACTTCTTTTTCGACGATCACAGTCTCGACGACGGTGTCACCTTTGACTTCTTTTTCGACGATCACAGTCTCGACGACAGTTTCTGTGCCACATGCAACCAGTGCTATAGCCGCTAGTGCAGCGATTACCAAAACTGCAAATGGATATTTACTGTGGTTTCGCATTTTATTTTCTTCTCAATTTCTGCAATATTTTAAAAATCGTGCAAATTACTGGTTTCCGGCTGATGGCACGAAATGACCGGCCGAGCCTGACGCATCCTACAACATAGTTTCGTTGCACTATGCCGTAAACATTCCTCATTCTTTACAAAATGAAACTGTATATCGCTCATTACGTAAAGCGCAAATCGTAACATGGCATGGGAGTGATACGTCAACCCATCTCGTGTTTTCGTGTTTTTTCGGCAGCACAGTATCCTGTTGCGTTAGCATCTCGGCTCCTGTGAATGAGTTCATAACTCGCGTGAATTAATCCCCTAGTGGGATGACACCGTTACGCAAGGCCAAGGACGCTCGCCATACGAGGAATTCAGGGTGGAAGGCCTCCTTAGGATTCTTCACGTTCAAGTCACGTTGCGCATGGAGGCAGTGCCTACCCGTAGCGTCGCCCCTCGGATGTGGCTAAGACGAGGGCGTCGGCCTGTGGAAGGGCTGCTACATATCGCCCCCCCCCGATGGACAGTCTGGCATCTGGCCATTCCCCGCCGCCATTTGTCGCGCAAGCAGGCAGGTCGGCCCGCTCATTACGCAACCGCTACTGGCACGGGCAGGAAACTGGTGGTGAACGCGACGACTTCCACAGTCAGGGAAGGATCGTTCAGGGCCGAGTTAATCAACCGTGACTGGACCACCTCGTCTGGTTTCACCGCGACGTCTTCGAGGAGTGACACAGGGATTCAGCCGCGCACGCAGACGCCGGTGGCTAGGCACAGCGGTCTGATTCACTGTCCAGGCCACGGTGCACTTCTACAATCGAGTCCGGTGTTCGCCAAATAATAACCGTTCGAGTCCCGCTGCCGGATTGGCCGTGCTGCTCCACCGGACGGCGGCGTAACATTATCAATTACAACGCCAAGTGATTGGAGTCAGCATGACGCACGGAACCGCCGGCGGGTGCACAGTCAGCATTACGCCCTCTTCACCTTTGAGGGGTTACTCCGGGTTCGAGTTCTCCCGGAACGAGAGCGAGGACAGTGACGTACTAGCGCACGCTGTCGTGTTTGACGACGGCCGAACCGAAGCCGCCATGGTCTCCCTTGACGTGACAGCTGTCGATCGAGCGGTCGTACTTGCCATCAGGGAGCTTTGCGAGCTGAAGTGTGGAATCCCGGCGGGCAATGTGTTCGTGGCTGCAAACCACGTGCACTCGGCTCCTCACGCGGCACCCATGTTCCTGTTCGGTGCTCCGCCGGACCCACTGTACATCGACTTCATGGTGCGCCAGACCGTCCGAGCAGTGGTCACAGCGAAGTCTCGTGCGAAACCAGCCACGCTGGTGGCAGGTCGCGTACCCGTGCCGGGCGTCGTGTTCAACCGCCGGTTGTTGCGTCTGGATGGCACGGTAGCGATCAGCCAGTATCTGGCCCTCGACGGTATGCTCAAAGAAGC
The DNA here is from genome assembly GCA_964435915.1 of uncultured Dehalococcoidales bacterium. Taxonomy (GTDB): domain Bacteria; phylum Chloroflexota; class Dehalococcoidia; order Lucifugimonadales; family Lucifugimonadaceae; genus Lucifugimonas. The sequence goes on along the minus strand of CAYTAO010000018.1, from coordinate 2,834 downwards.
CGCCAAGATGGAGCCGGCGGGGCCGGCCGACGACGAGTTTGCGTACCTCCTTTTCGAGGGAATGGACGGCAGACCGATCGCCTGGTTAACCGGGCTAGCGTCCCATAACCACGTGGCATCTGGCGCACATTTCCACCGAGATTTCGGTGGCCGGACGGGAGACGCGCTACGCCGACGGCTCGGAGGTGACTTCGCCACTCCCTTCATCGAGGGTGCGTGCGGTGACGCTATGTGGCTAGACCCGGCTGCTGGCTTGCCCGTCGACGGTCCGAAGATGGCTGTACAGATTGGTGAGCGTCTTGCGGCGGCAGCGATTGAGGACGCTGAGGGAAGGACGAGGCTGCCCATTTCGGACGTGGCCGTTGCCACCCGACTGTACGAAGTTCCCGACAGGACGCCGGACGACTCCGATTACTGCGACGATGGATGTCGCGGCACGGTTGAGGAACGGCTTGTCTTCGCCCGTGACCGCTACGATCCTGAACGCCGGGCGGTAGAGAAGCGCGGTGACACATCTTGCACAGTCGAGTTGGGCGCGATCGCGATCGGAGATGTCGCAGTGTCATGTAACCCGGCTGAACTGTTCACCGAACTCGGGATGGAGATAAAGCGGAGGTCTCCCTTCCGGTTGACGATTATTTCCGAGTTGACGAACGGATACTGTGGCTACGTACCCCCCGAACATGCCTTCGCACAGAAGGGGTATGAGACGCACCGCACCGTTTTCACCAGCAGGCTTGCCAAGAACGCAGGGGCCCTCATCGTCGATCGGTCAGTTGGATTGCTCGAGGAGACCCGTTCCGCGCAGTCGTGGTCATAATGACGCCGGTTTTCTTGCGGGTTTTTGGTCTGCTCGTTATCGTTTAGACTGTCGCGACGAGACGACTGTTACGATTCTGGAGGTTACTGTGGACGCTTTCTATCGCTCAATACACCCCAATACTGGGGCGTACACCCTGACCGGAACAATCACCGACGCCGTTACAGGTCAGAAAGTTGGGGCCCGGGTGCAGGTTCTTGGTCCTGCGGGCGATCAACTCGCTCCAGTTGGTGCGATGTGGAAAGTGGGTACCGGAGAGCCGTTTTTCTACTCCGATGGAGAGTTTACTTTAAAAGTTCCGCGTGGCAGCGTGCAGGTTCGTGTAGAGCGCGGTACGGAGTTCATACCATGGCAATGCGCGGTTGAATGCGATGTCCCCGGCGACGTCGCGCTCGATATCGAACTTGAACGCTGGTGTGACCCGTCGGCCGATGGGTGGCATCCGGGCAACCTTCATGTCAATTACCAAGAAACCGAGGACGATCCTGATCGCCGGCTAATGTACGACTCTCGGGTGGAGGATCTTCGTACGATGGAGATCAGCTACGTAAAGCGGGAGGACAAGCCCTACTCCAGCAACAAGTACTCGCCCGGCGTACTGAAGGAGTTTTCGGACGAACGTCACTACGTACAGTGTGGAATAGAGACCCGCCACAACATGGGAGGCAGCCACACGTACGGTTTCGGTCACGTCTTATTGCTGAACTTACGGAATGTCGTCGAACCGGTGAGTCGTGGCCTTCTGGAGGACCCCCTGGCTCCTGACTACCCGCCTATCAGCTACGCCAGCGACGACACGAAACAGCAGGGTGGCATTGTCATCTGGTGCCACAACGGCCACGGGATCGAAAGTCCGGTAGCGGCAATTCTGGGCAAGGTTGACGCGATCAGCCTGTGGGATACCTACTGGGAGGATCTGCATTACGAGGTTTGGTATGGGCTGCTGAACTGCGGTATCAAGCTACCGGCTTCGACCGGTTCCGACTGGTTCCTGGACTCGGGAAACCGCGTCTACACAAAGACACAGCCGGAATTCGAGTATGGCAGGTGGTTGCAGGCACTGCGGGAAGGCAGGACGTTTGTCACAAACGGGCCAATTCTCAACATTAGCGTAGATGGTCGCGAACCGGGGGACACAGTACGGATGCAGCCTGGGAACTCGGTCACGGTCAACGTCGACTGGAGTTCACACTACGCGGTGCACAGTGTTGACGTCATAGCCAATGGTGCGATCACCCACACCGAGAAATTCCCCGAAGGCTCGGTCCAGGGTTCGTTCGAATGCGAGTTAACGGTGGATACTGACGGCTGGATCGCCTCCCGCATCGGTAGCACATCGCGGGACAGTTACGCTCGGGTGATATGGGCGCACACGAGCCCCGTCTACATCGATGCAGGCGGCATCGCACCGCCAGAGCGGGCCATTGACGCAGCGGTGTTTATTCAGCAAATAGAGGATTCGATCGCGTGGCTCTTGGACGCGGCGAAGTTCTATACAGATCAGCAGCGCAAAGAGGTCGTTGACCTTTTCCGTCAGGGTCAGGACCTGTACAGAAAGTTGGCGATTAACGACGGCAAAGGTCGCTGAACTGATGGACAGCGGCTGAATGGCGACTAAATAGCGATATTTATGCAGAATTATCCAGCCGGGCTGACCGGAATACCTGTGTTGAAACAGCTGAGTTTTACTGGTGGGAGTGCAACGGAGTCGAATCCTCCGCGCACGCCGAAGGACGCACGCCAGCGGAGTTGAAAGTTGTACGTCAACCGTCCGTTGGCTGTCGCAGGCAGTCGACTCTTATTGAGCATGTTCTGCACAGAACTCCCAAATACCAACTAATGTTGCAGCGTCCGGCAGCAAAGTGGTGGCAAAAAGTACGATTCGCTTGCCGCACGTAAAGTTTATGAAGGTACGTGTGGCTCTGGTGGGCTCCTGAGGATCAGAGAACTACATATTAGTCGATTTGAAAATCAAGTTGCTTCTGATCTGGTTGTGAGGGGGCTTGTTCGAGAG
>CAYTAO010000017.1:32245-32550 GCA_964435915.1 uncultured Dehalococcoidales bacterium | reverse complement strand
CGACGGTTGTTGAGACCGTTGTTGTTGAAAAAGAAGTCCAGGTAAAAGGTGACACGGTTGTTGAGACCGTCGTTGTCGAAAAGATCGTTGAGGTCGACGCTCCGGTCAAGCAATCCGGCACGCTTAGAGTAGGCGTCAGCAGCATCACTCCAGGGGTTTTCCGCCCAAGTTTGCTCAAGTGGCCGATCAACCTGGATAAGGTTGCGTGGGGGATCGCTGATCCCGTTACGTATCACGGGCTTGCTGCTCCCTCGATCGGTGAAACTACGCCGGAGGCCCTTGCGGAGTCATGGTCTGTGGACTCG
>CAYTAO010000017.1:30222-32235 GCA_964435915.1 uncultured Dehalococcoidales bacterium | reverse complement strand
GGAGAGCTCACAGCCGATGATATCGTCTACACATTCGATGATGCTTTCTTCGCCGATGGCTCGGTTGCCAAGATCGCAGAGACGAGCGTGTGGATGGACAAGTGGGAGAAAATCGACGACTACACCGTCAAGATGACCACGAAATCGGGGGAGAAACTGATCCCGCTCTGGTCACGGAGTTTGAGCAACTTGGGCCAGATCGGTGGCATATGGAGCAAGAAAGTCTTCGATGATCTGGGTCCTGACGGAGCGGCCGAAACCCCTGTGGGCACAGGACCGTTCATGGTCGAGAGCTGGGCCGCCAACGAGCGTGTCATTCTGAAAGCTCAGGAGAGCCACTTCCGTAAGACACCCATGATTGAGGGAGTGGATATTCGGGAAATTCCGGAAGAGGCGACAAGGAACGCCGCATTCATCTCCGGCGAGATAGATATCATCCCGATCTCTCTCCGGTTCCTCCCATCAGTGTTGGGAAGTAGCGGCGGACACGCAGTGGAGAACAATGCCCCATCGCGGGTCGTGGTCTGGTACACCGGAAACCACTGGGTGAAGACAGACCTGCTTACGGGCGAAGCCGTGGCACCGAGGCCAGGCTTCCTGCCAGACGATGAGCATCCGTGGATTGGAGATCCGGACGACCCGGCGAACTTCGAGCGTGCAATCAAGGTCCGCAAGGCCATGAGCATGGCGATTGACAGAGATGCCATCAATGCGGCAATTCTGGGTGGACTCGCACAGGTCGGTCCCAACACTTGGTACAACTTCTCTCCAAGCGACCCGGAATACCAGCCAGAGTGGGCCGATGAGTTCAAGTTTGATGCTGACGGTGCGAAGGCACTTCTAAACGAAGCCGGGTTCGGGGACGGATTCAGCATCGACTTCTTCGTGACCCCGGACATTCCAACGATCGTGAACCCGGAGCTCGGCGAGGCGATAGCGCAGATGTGGAGCGACAACCTCGGAATCGATGTGAAGATCGACTCAACCGCCTACTCTGCAAAGAGGCCGAGTCTGGTCGATCGCTCGTTCGCGGGCGCGTACATCTGGACGTATGGTAGCCCCGGCGCTGACGAGCCTCAGAACTACAACCAGAGGCCGACCCTTGGATGGAATCCAGGAGTCGAGATTTCCTGCGTTGACCAGACCTGGTACGACATTCGGGCAGAGCTTGACTCAGCAGTGCGCCGTGTTCGCAACGCCGAGGCCCAGCAATGCCTTGACGATCAAAGGTGGAATACGGTCGTCGTCAAGCTTCCGAAGTTCGCGGCCGTTGCAAAGAACGTAGAGTGGAATCCAACCACGCTGCCCGGGGTGTCCGCGGGTGACTTCGAGAATGTGATCATTCGCTAGGAATACCGAACGACTCGCGTTCTCAAAAATAGCTAAGCATACGAAAGGGCGGCTCGTGACCTGGGACTGCAAGTCCCGGTCCGGGTCGTCCTATATGAAGCTGAAACCGACAACGGAATAGCCGGGCCGTAAATAAAGCGACCCTGTCCCCTGTACCGGGGACGGCCCTCGTCCGCTGGGAGTGACTGCCGCCGAAGGCGTCGATCCCGGTGGGGCGACACCACACCGGTTCATCGGAGAGAGTATTGGCACGATTCATATTGATCCGGCTGTTCTACGCATTGGTGGTCGCGTTTGCGACCAGCATCTTCGTGTTCGCCATCGCCCATAAGACAGGTGATCCGAGAACGGTGTTTCTCACCACCTACACGAGCCAGGAACAGTGGGACGCGTGGGGTGAACGGTGGGGTCTCGACCGGCCTTTGATAGTTCAATACAGTATCTGGCTCGGGAGGGCTGCGAGGGGCGATTTAGGTGAATCGCTTAGAGCGCTCAGACCGGTGAAAACCGTAATCACAGAGCGCATCCCTGCCACCCTCCAGCTAGCTGCTAGCGCTGCATTTTTCTCGGTAATCGTCGGTGTTCCGCTAGGCGTTCTGTCAGCCGTGAAACGCGGCTCCCTGTTGGATTACGCAGGCCGTACCCTCGCGCTTTTCGGCCAGG
>CAYTAO010000017.1:285-30212 GCA_964435915.1 uncultured Dehalococcoidales bacterium | reverse complement strand
CTCTGCCTCCGTTCTGGTTGGGGATAATGCTGATCCTGTTGTTCGCGGTCCGAATCGACTGGCTGCCCACTTCCGGTAGAGGTGGGTTAACGCACTACATCCTGCCGTCAATAACTCTCGGTTGGCTTACGGCCTCCGGGCTACTGAGGATCGTGCGTTCATCAATGCTGGAGGTGCTTGATTCCGAATATATCAAGCTCGCGCGAGCCAAGGGCGTCTCTAACCGCTCCGTCATCTGGAAGCATGCCTTCCGCAACGCCTTGCTGGCGCCGTTGACGTACGCCGGCCTGCTACTCGCCGCGTTTATCACCGGAGCCGTCGTGACTGAGACGGTGTTCGGTTGGCCCGGCCTGGGACGTCTTGCGGTGCAGTCGGTGAACAACAACGACTTCCCCACAATGACGGGCATCGTTTTATTGTTCACAGTGTCTTACCTGGGGATGAATCTTCTGGTGGATATCGCGTATGCCTACATTGACCCGCGGATCCGCTATTAGGAGGGTGTGATGACCTTGGTATCGCCACCAGATCGTGCAACCTCATTCGGAATGCCCAGGCGAGGAGCCCTTTCGTCAACCTGGCGCTTTCTCCGTCGCTGGCCGGTAATTCCCGGAGTAATTGTTTTCGTCCTGATCATCTGCGCGATTTTTGCGCAGGTAATCGCTCCGCACGATCCCCTCCGCGGTGATCTGTTTTCCAGCGGCCTGCCACCGGTATGGGCATCAGACGGTAGCTCTGAATATCTTCTGGGAACGGACATCCTGGGCCGTGATGTACTGAGCCGCGTCATTCACGGCGCCAGAATCTCGATGGTTATCGCCGCCGTGGTCCTGGCTACAGGCGGTATCTTTGGAACGGCCCTTGGAATGTTCGCGGGTTATCAGGGCGGACAGATCGACGAGATCCTGATGCGCATCGTCGACTTCACTCTGGCGGTTCCATTTATTCTCATAGCGCTGGTAATCGTGATTGTTTTCGGGCAGAGTTTCACGGTACTGATCGTGCTGCTTTCGGTGTTTGGCTGGGGCGCTTTCGCGCGACAAGTAAGGGCTGAGACCCTGTCATTGCGAACGCGAGACTATGTGCTTCAGGCCCGGATAGTCGGCGCGTCGACGATACTGATCATGATCAAGCACATCCTGCCCGGTGTGACCAATACGATAGTCGTCATAGCCACCTTGAGGGTCGGACAGCTGATCCTCACGGAGTCCATTCTGAGCTACCTGGGAGCCGGCATACCACCCCCGACACCGGCATGGGGACTCATGGTCGCACAGGGCCGAAATTTCATTGCGGTCGAGTGGTGGATAACGTTCTTTCCGGGCATGGCAATCTTCCTGACAGTGTTGGCTATGAATTTTTTGGGTGATTGGATGAGAGACTACTTCGATCCGCGGCTGCGGCAAACGGTATGAACTAATCGACTCAACTGTCGCCACAACGAAAACTGGCCGCTATCTCGTAAGAAAGCGGCCAGTTGGTATTCAGTTTGGTGACGGGCCGGGGACTCGAACCCCGAACCTAGTGATTAAGAGTCACTTGCTCTGCCAATTGAGCTAGCCCGTCACTGTTAACAATTCAATCGGAGGGTATTGGCAGTGTCAACGGCAATTAGTGTGCCTGTGACAAAGTGTCGAACTCATCAGCCTCCGCGAGCCCGCCTGAAACGATTGTTTGGGCTTTGAATAGACGTTTCGCTATCAATCATCCGGTGGCCAAACGGCATCGGGAGTTATCACAACGGTAGGGTCGAACGATAGCTTCTATCTTTATCATGCCTACTCCACGTTACTCGTAACCGCGTTTTCTCGCGCCAAATAATAGCTGGCTGGCGATTTTTCGGTAAATACGTCTAACCGTTGGACGCCATCGTGCCGCCATTTGACCAGTCGGATTTTTCTACATCCTGAAAGATGATGGTCGTGGCTGAGTCGGGTACACCAGCGGTTTCAGAAATGGCTTTTGTGATGGCCTTTGCGAGTGCAGCTTTCTGATCTGCGGTGCGGCCGGCGTACAGTGATACGTTGACAACTGGCATGTTCATTTCCTCTTGCGAATGAATGACGTTTAAATTCGGGTGAATTATAAGTGGGCTCACGCGGTTTATCTGGTCATTTATTGCCTTTGACTGAAGGATTCGGTTTTGTCGCAATATAATGATTGCAATGATTGATTCTTCTTTCGACAAAGACGGCAACAGTACAGGTGAATTTGATCTCATTTCTCGCCTAACTGAGTTCAGTGCTGCCGGGAATTCGAAGAATCAGAATTCTGTTCTCACCGGGATCGGTGACGACACGGCGGTCGTTTCGACTCCATCTGGGCAGCTGTTGCTAACCACTGACGCTATCGTCGATGGTATTCACTTCACGTCAGCGGACGAGCGCTGGTACGACATTGGCTGGAAGTGCGCTGTATCCAATCTCAGCGACATCGCAGCGATGGGGGGTGTTCCCGATCATGCTCTGGTAACACTCGGTGTTCCAAAGGGAGTTTCTGAGGAGACCTACGCTGATTTCTACGCGGGTATGAACGAAGCGTTCGAAAAGTTCGGTGGGATCATCGTTGGGGGTGATGTTGTTTCTTCTCCAACCATGTTCGTCAATCTTGCTTTGACGGGACACCCTAGTTTTAATTCGGGCGGTGATCCTGCATGGCTTCTGCGCAGTGCTGCGCAGATCGGCGATCTCTTGTGCGTAAGTGGGCCTCTTGGTGGATCTGCCGGTGGCCTCGAGGTCCTACTCAGCGGTGATACGAATCCGAGCGGTCAGATATTAATTAATCGTCACTTCCGCCCTACCCCACGGATCGAACTGGGCAATCTTCTTGTTGGTTCGGGTATCGAATGCGCAATGGATGTGAGTGATGGGCTTATCGGCGATGCAGAAAAAATTGCAATGGCCAGCAGCGTCGGAATTACGATAGAAATGTCGGAGATTCCGCTGCCAGCTGAGTTGATATTCATGTTCGGCACCAGTGCGATCGATCTGGCTATGAGCGGTGGAGAGGACTATGAATTGATTTTCTCAGCGCCTGAGACGATCATCAAACAACTTCAGCAAGTCGACGCGGCCTCAGTTTGTGTTATTGGTAGAGTCACTGACGGTGATACACACGGACGCCGGGTTTCTGTTGTCGATGCTGCAGGCGAAAACTATGAACCGATACGAAAGGGCTGGGATCACCTGAATGGTTGAGCACTACTCGGCTGGGCCAACCCCCGCACTGCTACTGATCTCTGATTCGGAGGCTGAAACGGTTCGAATTGGTAAATCAATCGGACACGCTTTGCGAGTTGGCGACACAGTGCTGTTGTCTGGCGATCTGGGTGCTGGAAAAACGCGAATGGTTCACGGGATGGCCGACGGTGTAGACAGTCCTATTCCAGCCCGAAGCCCTACTTTTGTAATCGTCAACGAATATCCCGGTAGGCTCCGTCTCAGCCACTGTGATCTGTACCGACTCGGCTTGGCCGATGAGGTGGAAGAGCTCGCGCTTGAAGAGCGATTGGTCGATGGCGCGCTAGTTGTCGAGTGGCCTGAGGTTGGTACAGGTGTCCTGCCGGCTGATGTGCTGTTTTTGCAGTTCATGAACGGTGATCACGAGGACCAGCGGCTGATCACGTTTACTCCTACCGGTCCCACATCTGCCCGTTTGCTCGGTCGTTCCGCAGCTGTATTCGAGGCGCTGGATGCCGCGGTCGGTCTGGTTGAATCTCCGGCCGGAAAGCCCAACGCAAATTGAATCTTGTAGCAATCGATACTTCGACCCGATTTGCCGGCGTCGGAGTTCTGAAATCAGGCGATGACGGCGAGACACGGGCTAAGCGTAGTTGGTGGTCGAAGCAGAATCACGGGCGAGAGTTAATGCCGGCTATCGTCGATTCCCTCGCTGAACTTGAGCTGGATCCCAAGGACCTGACACACGTGGCGGTTGCGGTTGGACCGGGTGGTTTCAGCGCTGTACGAGTTGGTATTAGTGCAGCACTGGGATTGGTGGTTTCGAAACAACTGCCTGTTCTGGGAATACCGACGCACGATATCGAGGCACACCCGTATCTGGCCGAGGTGATGGAAAACACTCCTCTCTACTCGTTGATACCGGCCGGTCGTAATGAAATATCCTGGTCACGCCGTGCGCCCCAACACAAAGCTACTACGGGTGTGCTAGCTCCTGTAAACCTCAGTTCTCAACTGGAACCGGGTGCAATTATTTGCGGTGAGGCGTGTGATCTATTGACGGACATGGTCGATCCTTCCCGACTTCGTGGGCACGACTCATTTACTCGTGACCCGGACGTTATTCTCGATATCGCGGTTGAACAGTTCACATTGGGTGTCATGACTCCGTATGAGGAGTTGCGACCGATATATGCCCGCCCACCCTCGATCAGCCAGCCAAAACCACCGAAGTGATCGTTGTGAACAATGCCATATTGCTGATTTTCACGGCACAATAAATAGAAATATTTCCCGTAATTACGTTTGGAGAAGAAATGACAACGGAGCGAACACTAGTACTGGTTAAGCCTGATGGCGTGCAACGCGGACTTACCGGTGAGATTATTGGACGTCTTGAGCGAACCGGCTTGCAGATTATCGGGATGAAGCTGATGCAGATTTCTGACGAACTCGCCAGCACACACTACGGTGAGCACGAGGGCAAGCCGTTCTACGCAGGACTTGTTGGCTTCATCACTTCTTCCCCGGTTGTGGCACTTTGCCTTGAAGGTCCGAGCGCTATTTCGACTACCCGAAAGTTAATGGGTGCGACGAACCCTGCAGATGCCGATCCCGGCACCGTTCGTGGCGATCTGGGGGTCGACATGGGACGAAACCTGATCCACGGATCGGCAAATGCTGATGACGCAGTCCGTGAAGTGGCTCTGTTCTTCGATGATTCTGAATTGACATCTTACAACCGGGCTACTCAGACGTGGATCGTGGAGTAGCGAAGAGCAGTTACCTATTCCTTGTCTCGACCGAATCAGAGAGATAACACTCGATTGCAAATGATCGCGGACCAGCACGCAAGTTCCGGACGAGGACACAGCTCTCCAGCGCCCGACTATTACTGGATTCGTACGATTTCTTTGGCTCGCGACCAGAGTTTTTCGAGGCCGTAGTGATCTCTTTGATCTCTGGTAAACAGGTGGACAACGACACCTGTGAAGTCGATCAGCACCCAACCGCCCTTACCCGATCCTTCACGGTGAGTAACGTGTACGCCCATTTTTCGTGAGCGCCGGCTAATGTCTTCAGCCATAGATTCGAGATGGCGGTCAGTCTCACCGTTGATTATCACGAAGAAATCGGCGAAACTGCTAATGCTCTCGGTTTCGAGTAGAACGATGTCGGATCCGAGTTTCTCAGATGCCTCGTCTACGACAGCTCGAGCTATCTCCTCGTTGGTGGCGGTCGTTTTTGCCTGTGTCATGTCTTCCATTTCCAAAGAATTATAGATGCAGTGAGCTCGATTCGAACTCAAATATTTTTAAACAGATCGTTTAACACTGAATTAGCTGTTATTTCGTTAGCTTTTGTTACTCTGGATTAATGCCGCAAATTCAAAGTAAGAAAAAACGTGCTGTGGTGGCAATGAGCGGCGGCGTCGACTCTTCGGTTGCCGCAGCGCTGCTGGCCCAAGAGGGCTACGAAGTCGTTGGTGTAACGATGAGACTTTTCAACGCGCCCAACGAACAGATCGCCAAGTTGAACAAGTCGTGTTGCTCGATCGAAGATGTCGAAGATGCGCGCGCCGTGTGTCGAAAGATTGGTGCCAGGCACTATTTTTTGAACTTCGAAGAAGAGTTCCAGAAGCACGTGGTCAACTATTTCGTCAGTGAGTACGAGCGTGGGCGCACACCCCACCCCTGTCTTGCCTGTAACGATCGTTTAAAGTTCGATTTTCTTATCAGGCGAGCCGAATTAATGGACGCCGATGTGGTCGCCACAGGTCACTACGCCCGGATCCGACAGGACGATGGACATTACATGCTGCTAGCGGGAATTGACCCCCTTAAGGATCAGTCGTATGTGCTTTACACCCTCTCACAGGATCAACTTGCGAAACTTGCGTTGCCAATTGGCGACTACTCGAAGGATGAGATCAGGAAGCTTGCCCTAGAACTTGGTCTATCTATTGCAGACAAGCCGGATTCTCAGGACATCTGCTTCATCCCTGATGGCGATTACAACCGGTTCATCGAGCCCAGGCTGAAGCGGAAGTCGCCCGGCGATATCGTGGATGCCGAAGGAAACGTTATCGGTGAGCACGATGGCATACACGGCTTCACAATCGGCCAGCGAAAACGGATTCCGGCCGTCAACAACACGACGCGCCCATTGTATGTGACCGAAATTAACGCTGATTCGGGTCGAATTACGGTTGGCCACGCCGAGAATCTGATGAATTCGCGGCTGTACGCTTCAGGTGTGAACTGGATCTCCGGTTCTCCGCCGTCAGGGCGACTCAAGGTGGAAGCACGTATCAGGTACAACGGTAATAACACGCCTGCGAGGGTCCGAGCGATCGGCAATGCGGCGGAGATTGAGTTCGCCCAGCCGGTTCGAGCTATCACACCGGGACAGGCTGTTGTGTTTTACGCCGATAGCGTGGTTATCGGCGGTGGCTTGATCGAAACATCACTTCCCGCACCCTCTGCGCCCGAGCCTTCTCCGAACGATACAACTGAGATGCTTAAAAGCCCTGCCATCGGGGTCTGATTTTCCCCACGGTAACGATATGATTCAGGTTCTATCGTTTCGCGGTTTTCGCCGCAACGACTTGGCGAAAGCCTGACGTGCGCTATTACCAGCCGTGGGACCAGTTATTGACCAATACCGCCAGAGTTCTTCCTGATTTTTCGTTTGAAACCCAGATCGCCAACGGATCCCAGATATTGGTTGCTGGTGTCGACGAGGTTGGCAGAGGCACGCTCGCTGGTCCCGTAGTCGCTGCCGCTGCAATATTGCCCGGTCCGGTCCCGGTCGAATACGAAAGGCTGGTTAATGACAGCAAGCTGCTTTCAGCTGATCAACGACAGCGTGCGTTTTCGTGGTTGGTCGATTGGTGTGTCAGCTACGGTGTTGGCGCTTGCACGGCAGATGAGATCGACTCGATTGGCATTGTGCCTGCAACCAGGCTGGCCATGTCGAGGGCAATTGCTGAGCTCGATCCCCAGCCGGACCATCTACTTATCGACGTGGTTGAGCTGAAAAGTGTTGATATCCCTCAAATATCAATCATCAAGGCGGACTCGCGCAGCCAGAGTGCGGCGGCCGCTTCAATTATCGCGAAGGTCACTAGGGACAAGTTGATGGCGAGCGTTTTTGAATCGGAGTATCCCGGATATGGATTTGCGGCGCACAAAGGTTATGGAACCGCTGTTCACATGTCAGCATTGAAAAAATTAGGCGCCTCACCGATCCACAGACGTAGCTTCAAGCCTGTAAAGGACGCATTATTGAGCTTTTTTGACTGAGTCGATGCCTGTGCGTTTGATTTATGTTTGAAATATTGTTCACGGAATTGCCCGATTTGGGCTCATCTAGTGGAAAATTGAGGTTCCCACCCGGTATCGGGCGTGCAGCAAGGTTAGAAGATCACCATGGGATTCACAGGTGAGCCAGTCACTGTCGGCAGCTTCAAAGGGAGTATCGAGATCATGAACTCCCACTTGCCACGCTTCTTACAGGCCTCTGCTAGGTCATCGAGCCATGCATTGTCAAGGATCCAGAGCCCAAGCCCCACAATTCCCACCTGGTGAACTGGATTTGAGAAGCGCTCATACGGGTTGGGGCCGACGTCGTTACCGGTATCTGATCCCATAACCGCCACTCCCCTTTCGTGGAGCAGAGGCAATATCTCCGGAGATGGTCCTGAGGAGCCACCAACGCTTACATCAACGGGGCCTGTTGCCGCTCGTCGACCAAGTTGCCCTGTACGCAACAGCATTACGTCACCCTGCTCCACTTTTACACCGTGCTCACGTTCAGCAGCCTCGATATCGGCAACTCCAACACCGTCGCCGCGCTCGATATAATCGACCCCTCTAAGAAGCGGAGCATCTACAAGAACGCCTTTCGTCACGATTCCGCCCGACGCGGCCATAATGTCGAACTCAGTAGCACCGTCCATCGTAGAAACAACACTCGATGGTCGCCCGTTGTACGTTTGGCCGTCCCAGAAAAAGTGAGCCAGACTATCGATGTGTGTCACAGTGTGACCGTGGAATATCATCCCAAAGTAGTCCATCGCGACTTGGCGATCGACACCTTCGTCTTTCCTATACGTATCCCCTGCCGAAACCAAGAAGTGCTGACGTGGACGAGGTACATCCGCGTAAGCAGTGAACTCCACAGGCTGCGCACAACTGACCGTCACGCCTTCTGAGACCAGACTGAGCGCCTGGAGCGTCTTCTCGCTCGACAGATGGTTGAGAGTCCCTTTCTGATCACCACTGCCCCATCTACCCCAGTTGTTAAGGTCGGACTTCAACCAGTTCAGCAGATCATCCTGAGAAGGCCATGAAACGGACATAAAAAAACACTCCTGCACTCGTAGTTAAAAATCGTCGATGCTAATCGGCGAAGCTTATAAGAACCAGCAGCTCAAACGACACCGGGCCTGATCGCTCACTCTCTACTCAGTAGAAGTTTTATTGAACTATGATTGCAACACCAGCCACCACAGATATATTCAGTAGAGTCGAGCCAACTAAAATACTTGGACTTACCTTCTGAAGAGTTCAAATATTGTTGCCCACACCACCACCCAATGAAATGAACACGGTTAATACGGCTTCGTCTGGCATGAAGTCGCTCAATAGAACGGGGCAAATTTCCCAACCGGTGCTTCAGATAGTTCGAGCATGAACCTAGTTCATTGTTCACATCAACCGTTCCAAACAACGTAATCAGTCGTCTGTTTCGTTGACTGGCATATATGCCAATGCTAGCGTTCACTAGTCAACCAAAAGTTGGGAGGCTGGTCAATTACGAATTTCGGAGATGCCGGAAACGATTGAGGGTCTTAGGTTCCAACTTTTCATACGGACCTTCCTAATTGGCGATGACTGCAATTCGCAGTTGCGTTTGAGCTTGGAAGGTCTTTTTTTGCGGAGATATGTAAATGGATTCGATCTTGCTTGCAATTGCAGCAGGAGCCGTCGGCTTAGTTGCCGCCGCCCTGCTCGCGATGCGGGTGTTAAAGCAGAACCAAGGCAACGATGAAGTCGTGGAAATCGGCTCCCTGATTCAGGAAGGCTCCTCGGCCTTCCTGCGCAAGGAGTATTCAATCCTTGCGGTGTTTGTAGTGATCATATTTATGATTCTGGCACTGTTCATTGACTACAACATTTTAGACAACGACAAGATCGCCTCACTCAGTGAAGGCGGCGCCATGACGGCGGAAGGTCCATGGACCGCCATTTCGTACATTCTCGGAGCCATCGGCTCTGGGCTAGCCGGCTTTATCGGCATGAGCATAGCGGTAAGAGGTAACACTCGAACAGCAACTGCGGCACAGACCGGTCTAAACAAGGCACTTCAGGTTGCATTCAGCACCGGGGCAGTAATGGGTCTCACCGTAGTCGGCATCGGCATCATTGGTGTTTCGTCGCTGTGGATCCTGTTTGAGAACCCGAACGTGATTGCGGGCTTCGGTTTCGGTGCGTCGTCAATCGCACTCTTCGCTCGAGTCGGAGGCGGTATTTACACCAAGGCAGCCGACGTTGGAGCCGATCTGGTGGGTAAAGTTGAAGCTGGACTAGATGAGGACGACCCTCGTAACCCTGCTGTTATCGCCGACAACGTTGGTGACAACGTAGGTGACGTTGCAGGTATGGGTGCTGACCTGTTTGAATCGTACGTCGGGTCGATCATTGCTACGATTTCACTCGCCTTCTTCGCTGTCAGCACAACCGGAGTCGTATCCAAAATTGACTTCGAAGTTGATGCATCAAGGGCGATCCTGCCTCTTGTGATCGCAGGTATCGGAATCATTTCTTCGATTCTGGGAATGTTCCTTGTTCGGACTGGCGACAAAGCCGATATGGGCAAATTACTTTGGACACTTCGGTACGGAATCTTCAGTGCCGGGGCTCTTTCGCTAATTGGTACAGCTGTTTACATCAACATGAACGACTCTCTTGAGTTCAACCTGTTCTGGGTCGTAGTTACAGGTATCGTCGTTGGTCAAGTGATCGGTACGTCCACGGAGTGGTTCACGTCTTACGAAGGATTAACCCTGTTCGGGAAGGAATTCAACCCCGTGAAATGGATTGCTCAGCAGTCTGAGACGGGTCACCCTTCGACGATTATTGCTGGAATCTCGGTCGGTCTCTACAGCACCGTGATCCCTGCGATCGCAATCGTTGTTGGAATCTTCCTCGCAAACGAACTCGCTGGCCTGTACGGAGTCGGCCTTGCAGCTGTTGGAATGCTGTCGACTCTCGGCATCACTCTGGCTACTGACGCTTATGGCCCTGTAGCCGACAACGCTGGTGGTATCGCAGAGCAGGCTCACCTCGATCCTGAAGTACGAGAGCGCACAGATGCTCTGGACGCTCTCGGGAACACTACAGCCGCAACAGGCAAGGGTTTCGCTATTGGCTCGGCTGTGCTTACGGCCCTGGCGCGTCTAGTTGCATACGCCTGCGTTACCTGAGCTACCGAACTCGACCTGTTGAACCCCAAGGTGCTGATGGGCACGATTATCGGTGGCCTTCTACCGTTCCTGTTCTCAGGCC
Source organism: uncultured Dehalococcoidales bacterium (assembly GCA_964435915.1). Classification (GTDB taxonomy): domain Bacteria; phylum Chloroflexota; class Dehalococcoidia; order Lucifugimonadales; family Lucifugimonadaceae; genus Lucifugimonas. Next base: position 19,462 of record CAYTAO010000017.1, on the reverse strand, counting down.
TCACGATGCAGGCAGTTGGTACGGCAGCTGGTGAGATGATCGAAGAGGTTCGACGTCAGTTCAGGGAGATCCCTGGTCTTCGTGAAGGCAAGCCTGGCGTGAAGCCCGACGCTGCTCGTGCAGTTGCGATTAGCACTCAGGGCTCGCTGAAAGCGATGATCGTTCCCGGAATGATCGCCATCGTTTCGCCGATTGTGATTGGTGCGCTGATGGGTGCAGAGGCGCTGGGCGGCATGCTCGCCGGTTCGATCGTCTCTGGGTTCCTGCTTGCGATCTTCATGGCTAACGCCGGTGGAGCGTGGGACAACGCAAAGAAATTTGTTGAACTCGGGAACTTCGGCGGCAAGGGTTCTGACACCCACTCTGCAGCTGTTACCGGTGACACTGTTGGTGACCCGTTCAAGGACACCTCGGGTCCCGCTATCAACATTCTGCTGAAGCTAATGGCAATCGTGTCGTTGATCTTTGGACCTCTATTCATCTAGAGGGTCTCTCGAAGCTTTTTAGCCTCTACAACACAAAAACGCCCGGGTCGTAATGGCCCGGGCGTTTTTCTTTCTGTGTTCACCTGCGGCGTACTATTGGAGATAGGGGTTGGATAGTTTCTCGTGGCCAATGGTAGTGGAGGGCCCGTGACCGGGCAGAACTACCGTGGAATCGTCGAGAACCAGCAAAACGTCCCTGATACTGTCGATCTCCTGCTGGCCGTCGCCACCCGGCAGGTCGTAACGTCCAATCGACTCTCGAAATAAGGTGTCACCGGTCAGGACTCGACCGCCGACATGGAGCGAAATACTGCCCTGGGTATGACCCGGATTTACCAGAATCTCGATCTCGACACCATCGACAGTGAGCTTGTCCCCGCCTTCGAGCAATTGAGAGGGAGCAGGTGGCTGCTCAAAGTCGCCAAGCATCTCGATTAACATCGGCGATTGTTCCACCGCTGCCTGTTCGTCGCCAGCGCCAAGCATGAACTTGCTGCCGAATCGCTCAACCAGCGGCGCAACGGCACCCGTGTGATCGGCGTGGCCGTGAGTGACTACAATTTTAGAGGGGACTATACCAATCTCCTCGAGAAACCCGGCTATTCGCGGTGAGTCTCCACCGGGATCGACAACTACACAGTCGGATCCGGTTCCAGAGTGGATTATGTAGCAGTTAGTAGCGAGCGGTCCCACCTGAATTGCATCGATACGAGCCAAGTTTCTACACTCCTAAATTTGCATTGCATTCCAGTCGGTGATCGAGCGGAAGTACAACATTGAGATGATCCCGACAGCAACAGGGAGAATTGGTATGTTGGCCAGATCGAATAGAGGCCAGGATCACTCGATCGTCCAGTCTTGAAGTGTTACTCGACTATCCTAAATAGCATAGAGATCGCGGGTTCAGCCTCAGGACTTATTACTCCATACCTTCGGAAGGACTTCCTCTTTGAGCAAACCCATAGAGGTCTTCCAGAACTCTTCTGGATCCCATTCGTGGCCCATTGCCATCAAGGTGCCAAACCCACCAACTGACGTATCGAGTTCCGATAACTTCTCGGCCACCTCTTCCGGAGATCCCACGATGAAGATGTTGTCGACTAAGTATTCAACTGTTACATCGGAGTCGGGCATATTGGGATCAATCTTGAGCAGCCCCAGCATCTTCGACTTTGGGAGCAGCTTGAGAAAGTAGCCATCCATGTCTCTTGCCAACGTGCCATTCAGGGCCTGTTTACGGGCTTCAGCACTTGAATCAGCAACGACTACTTCCCTAGCGATACGCCAACTAGAGCGATCAGCCGTCTTGCCGACGCTAGCTGCCCCATCTCCGACTGCTTCCCAGTGTGAAACAAGCATTTGCACCGGAACAAAGTTAATGCTCATCGGCAGCCATCCACGTACACCTGCCATGGTCAGCGTTTCGGATTTCGGTGAGACGCCTGCCACTCCTATTGGCGGGTGCGGATCTTGAAATGGCTTTAGATGGACTCGTAGTGCAATGTCATCCTGCGGGTCAGGGATATTGAAGTCCCACCACTTGCTCTTGTAGTTGCCTGGTTTGGGATCGTTCCAGATCTGTAGAACCAGATCGACGGCTTGGCGTGTCATCTCTCGAGTATCACCGGACCTGGGATCGAAACCATGTACATTGAGATCGCCGGGGAACCCTCCGGAACCGACGCCCCACATGATGCGACCCCGGGACATCTGGTCTAGTTGGGCGATTCGGTGGGCTATCGAGAACGGATCGTGATTGGGCATGCACGTGACACCCGTCCCGAGTCGAATCTGAGAAGTGACGCCAAGTGCCTGAGCAATCAGAAGATCAGGAGCTGGAATGTTTTCCCACTCGGCGGTGAAATGCTCACCGATCCATGCCTCTGAGTAACCGAGTTGATCGAGATATACGAGCTGTTCTAGATCAGATTCGAGAGTATTGGCGATATTTGCACCCGGTGGATGCAGGGGCATTGTGAAAAAGCCTAGTTCCATTCCAATCTCCTAAACCGAACCGATGAACCGTACAGACGAGTTCGACAAAAGCCACATCAAAGTTCGGCGCATCCTATAACGGATTATTCCCAAGTACATGCGTGTCCGAACCGATATTTCATGTTTCAGCTACTCAGGAGCTCGATTGACCTGCCCCTGGAGCCTGAACAGAGCGTTTATGGCCTCGATAGGGGTCATATTAACTATGTCGAGATCTTTCAGCTCATCCACAGTTTCATTACTGACATGTTGTTCGCCAAATGGCATTTGTAGTTGATATCCGACGGGGTTTCCTGACGATTTGGAGCCGTTCTCCAGTTCGTCTAGCAGATCCCAGGCTCTGTTGATTACCGCACCGGGCATTCCTGCTAATCGTGCCACATGCACTCCGTACGAGCGGTCAGCGCCTCCGGGGACTATCTGGTGCAAGAACACAACCTCGCCCGCCTCTTCTGCAACAGCAACTCGTAGGTTGTGCGCACGGGGAAGCTGGTCGGCCAACTGCGTCATCTCGTGATAGTGAGTGGCAAATAGTGTTTTACAGCCGAGCTTTGGTGAGTTGTGGATATGCTCGGCTACTGAACGAGCGATCGCGAGACCATCGTAAGTCGAAGTACCGCGACCAATTTCATCCAGGACCGCCAGTGAACGACTGGTAGCCTGATTCAATATCGAAGCCGTTTCGACCATCTCAACCATAAATGTCGACTGCCCTCCGGAGATGTCGTCTGAAAGGCCTGCACGGGTGAAAATACGATCAACTACACCGATTCGGGCCTTGGAAGCCGGTATGAAGCTGCCAACTTGCGCCATGAGCACCAGAACAGCAGCCTGTCGTATGTACGTCGACTTACCTGACATGTTCGGCCCGGTAATGATCATCACCTGCCGATCGGAATTCGAAAGGTCGAGGTCGTTCGGCACGAAACGTCCCGGTCCGAGCGCCGACTCGACAACGGGATGCCGTCCACCCTCGATTTCGAGTTCGGTCCCGTCATCAACCAATGGTCTGATCCAGCCGTTTTCAGCTGCTGCCTGTGACATGGAAACAAGCGCATCGAGTACACCGATACCTTTTGCAGACTCCATAATGCGATCGCCATGGACAGCTAATTCCGCGCAGACGCGTCGGAAAATATCTCGTTCAAGTTCACTGATCCGATCACGAGCACTAAGGATTTTAGATTCGAGTTCCTTAAGCTGCGGAGTAATGAACCGCTCGCCGTTTACCAGTGTTTGCCGGCGCTCGAAGTGATCGGGGACGAGATGAGCGCTCCCCTTAGTGACTTCGAGGTAATAGCCGAACACGCGGTTGTAACCGATCTTGAGGCTTTTTATCCCGGTCGCTGCTCGGTAATCGGCCTCGAGAGCGGCAATGCTGGATCTGGCGTCTCCTGAAAGAGATCGAACTTCATCGAGTTCAGGGTGAAATCCTTCTCGAATCGCAGATCCTTCACCAACCGAGATCGACGGATCCTCAGGTATGGCAGCGTTTAGTAGATCAAGCGCTTCAGAAAACGAATGGATCCTACCGATAACTGATCCTCCGGGAGTGACACCCACAGGAAGAGTCTCGAGTATCTGGGGAATGACCGTCAGACCAGCACGGAGGGTGGCGAGATCTCTTGGGGTAGCCGTATTCGTTCTGATGCGATTCGTCAGGCGTTCGAGATCAGAGACCTGGTTCAAAAGATCCTGCGTGGTTGTACGAACGCCTTGATCGTCAAAGAAAGCCGCGAGAATCTCCTGACGTCTGTGAATGTCACATGCATCGATCAACGGGCGGGTCAGCCATGATCGCAGAGCCCTCGCACCCATCGCCGTCTTTGAAAAGTCGAGTGTGCGATAGAGATTCGGTGCGTTCGCTTTACCGTTCGACGAATTGAAGACCTCTAGATCCTGTAGCGCCTTCTGGTCCAATTTCATATATGAATTGGATGATTCCGTTCGTAGCGACGTTAGTTGAGGGATCGTCCCTATCTGAGTATCCGCTACGAAATCTAATACGGATGTTGCTGCAACGATCGCGAGTGGCATTTTCTCGCAGCCTAAAGCTTCAAGAGTGGTCACTTTGAAGTGATCCATGAGCCGAGCGGTGGACAGTTCCGTGTCGAGTCGGCTTTCTTCAAGCGGGCGTGTCACTAAGGATGACCCTTGCTCCGAGTGAATCAGTTCAAGTGCTGCTGAATCCGCAATCAACTCCGCTGGTGAAAGACGAAACAGTTCATCTTTGAGATCAGATGCGGGGAATTCACACGTCACAAATTCACTGGTAGAAATGTCTACGTAGGCGAGTCCTGCACGCTCGCCATCGCTAACCGCGGCTGCGAGGTAGTTGTTCGTAGATTGATCGAGTAATGCGGGCTCCAGTACCGTACCTGGAGTTACGACTCGGACGACTGCTCGGTCGACTAGTCTTCTCGATTTGGTGGGGTCGCTGGTCTGCTCTGCAATGGCAATTTTCAGACCGGAGGCCACCAGTGTGCCCAGATGATTGTCGAGTGAGTGGTGAGGAATGCCAGCCAGGGGGGCTTTGCCTCCAGCTCCTGACTCGCGGGCTGTTAGCGCGATGCCGAGTACTTTTGAGAGAGTATGGGCATCGTCGTCGAATGCCTCGTAGAAGTCGCCCATTCTGATGAGCAGTAACGAATCCGGATATCTAGCCTTGAATTCCAGGAACTGTCTACGCCCTGGTGAAATTTTCTTTCCGAAAGCAGATTTCTTGGACGTGCCACGCCCACTTTTAGCAGTTGCGCTGGAGGTCGAGTTGGAAGTAGCTGACATCGTGGCCTGATTCTAGCGTGAATTCAGGCTGTTATTTCGTTCGTTTTGTGGCTAGGGGTACCTAATAATCGCGGAATCCGATGCGTTCCAACGGAGTTCATCGAATGAACTGTTACGCGGCAATTCGAATACCAACATCCCGGCTACCTGCTGACCCGTGTTCAGTACGAGCGTGCCCCAAAGTGGAACAAAGCGCGGGACGTTGTAATCTGAATCAGCATCTGCGGTCACCGAACGCTCGATCACGTTAATCGGATTATATTTGGTCCTGTTCCCATCCACCAACGTGGCCGCACCTTCATCCAACACCAGATTGACCGAACCTGATATTTGGTTGATAAGGGTTATTTTGACGAAGACCAGTTCGTTGTTTGCTTCATCATCTGGCCTCATCTCCCAGTTATGTGAGACCCCGTTTACATCATTCCCCACGTACGAAATTATTTTCTGCGAAACAGGAACCTCTGATCGTATCCAGAGAGTTCTGCCAGCGACGTATAGAGGGTCGCCACCTTCGGGTTTGAACACAGTCATAAAACTTATGAGCACCTCTGCGAGCTCCACAGAGAATGCCGTTATTCCTATTAGAACAACGGGCCTGTTTTCTTTCAGGGGCCTGATTTGCCTGCTAGCGAGAACCTCTCCACCTGAATCAACATCCATGTACTCAACACCCGGATCACCACGGAATCCTGAGACTGGAGCGAACTCAATGTACACACGAACTATGTCATCTGACATCGATTCGGCAGAAATTACGTCCCACGCAATTTCGGTATCACGAAAGGCGGGGCCGTATTGGTAGGAGTTTTCCTCAGCAAAATTTCGTGCTGCCTGAACCTGCAGAGGAAATTTTTCGATAGCGTCACCACCGAGCGAAGCCCCTGAAGACTCGCCTGCTGGTTCAGTAATTTCCGTGGCTGCAGAATCCTCTACTTCATCTGAGGAATCATCTCCAGCGACCAGTTCGTTTCGGTTTTCTTCAGTCATCCATTGCTCCGGAGGCGATTGGCCCGGGTGATCCGAACCGACAAGCGAGAGTACATGAAGTGCGTACCCTGACGCACCAGTTTCGTTATCTATAAGAACTAATTATTGCCAAGAGTTAGCGATTCAGCGAATCTAATTTCGGATTAACCCCGGGCCGAGGGGAACGTTTCGAGTTGCTTCAACACTGCCGGTAATGCTTGAAGTAAGTCATCAACATCGGTTTCGGTTGTATCGCGACCCATTGAAATCCTGACACTACCGACAGACAGCTCGGGACTTACTCCCATTGCAAGCAATACGTGCGACGGTTCAAGCGAGGCCGAGCTACAGGCACTCCCGCTCGATGCAGCTATTCCCTTGAAGTCCAACCCCAGCAAGACATGCTCGCCCTCTACGCCCGGGAACGAGAAATTACCGATTTCTGGAACCCGGGTGTCGTTGCTGATGATCCCGTTAAACGATGAGTTCGGGATTCGCTCGGCAATTCCTTCTATCAGTCGATCAGAAAGCTGCATCATACGGACTCGTGATGAAGACCTTTCCGCTTCCGACAGTGTCAGCGCTTCACCGAACCCTGCGATCAAAGCGACATTTTCGGTGCCAGATCTCCGTTGTCTTTCCTGCCCACCTCCCGCAATCAACGGATCCAGTTCAACACCACGGCGGACGTACAAAACCCCTACACCTTTGGGTCCATAGATTTTGTGACCAGAGAGACTCATTAAATCGACGCCCAGTTCATCCACATTCAACGAGAGTTTCCCGGCAGCTTGCACTGCATCAGTGTGGATGAGTATTTTTGCACCTGCATAGGCTGCCGACTCGCGAGTCTGTCTGGATATCTCGGCAACGTCCTCTACGGTACCAACTTCGTTGTTCACGAGCATCACGCTCGCAAGAAATGTGTCGGGACGAACAGCAGCCGCGAACTCTCCGGGATCGATCCGCCCAGTGTTATCGACTCCGATATACGTTGCTTCAAATCCCATCTTTTCGAGCTGTTCGACAGGATGAATCACGGCGTGATGCTCTATAGCGCTCGTGATAATGTGCCCACGGCCACGACCGCTAGTTAAGACCCCGCGCAGCGCAGCCGAACCTTTTATCGCTAGGTTGTTGGATTCTGAGCCACCGCCGGTGAAAACAACTTCGCTAGTTCGGGAGCCCAGCACGGCCGCCGTTTGTTCGCGAGCCTCATCCAGACCGTATCGTGCTTCCCCGGCCATTGCGTACAGACTGGACGGGTTACCGAACCTCTCAGTGAAGTACGGCAACATTTTTTCGAAGACCTCTGGACGAACCGGTGTGGTGGCAGCGTGATCGAGGTAGTTAATGCGGTCGTCAGAGGATGTCATGTATCAAGAATTTTCAGTTGAATCAAAATGAGCAACGAAACCGTGTAGCCGTGGGAACTTTGCTTGGATAAGATATTTTAGTTTGAAATCCGCGAATGCAGAAGTATCGTATGTATGTGCCGTGAACACCCGGCGCATTTAATTTTGGCAGAATGGATCTGCTGTAACGGTATTGTCTGTTCCGCAGCCGAAATCGGAGTGAATATTTGATCACGATTGAGCATATGTCGAAGAGTTACGGTCCTTACCCGGCTGTGATCGACATCTCGTTTGAGGTGCTCAAGGGCGAAATCGTTGGATTCCTCGGCCCTAACGGCGCAGGTAAAACGACCACCATGCGTGTTGTCACAGGTTTTACCCCTCCAACCGAAGGCGAAGTCACAGTGGGCGGTTACGACGTCGTTTCCCACTCACTCGATGTTCGCCGCCACATTGGTTATCTCCCAGAGACCGTCCCACTGTACCTTGATATGACGGTTCACGACTATCTCACCTATATGGGTGAGATTCGAGGAATGAACTCGTCTTGGGTGAAAGAACGCCTGCCCAAAGTGATAGACATGGTCAAACTGGGCGAGTACCGGAACACGCTGGTAGGCCGTCTATCTAAGGGATACCGACAGCGAACAGGTATCGCTCAGGCGATCCTGCACGAGCCTGATGTGTTGGTGATGGATGAGCCAACCATTGGAATCGACCCTATCCAAGTCGTCGAAACTCGTGAACTGATCAGCAATCTTGGTGAAGAACACACGATGCTGCTCAGCTCCCACATCCTCCCCGAGGTCAGTGCGATATGTAAACGGGTTCTTGTAATCAACGACGGCCGTATTGTGGCAGACGACAAGCCCGATGACCTTTCAGAAAAACTTCAACACGCCGAGCGAATTGAAATCAGCGTTCGCGGTACAGAGGCACCAGCATTTATCAACGCTATGCGGGACATATCCGTTGTCGTTGATGCCCGTTCGGACCAACGAGCGTCGATGCTCCAGCGTGCCGAACGAGAAGATTTTTCACCATTTATTGTTGATGCTCGTCCGAACGTTCAGGCTTCCGAGCTAATAGCTAAAACCATTATCGAGAATGGCTGGGGACTGTCGAACCTGACACCGCTGCCCATGACTCTCGAAGAAATCTTCCTTGAATTGACAACCGAAGAGAATTTAGGCGAGTAGGAATTGCGTTTCATATCCGTCATAGCGATCAAAGAGATTCGCACATACTTCGCCTCGCCAATGGCCTACGTGGTTGCAGCGGCGTTTCTGGCAATCACCGGCTTTTTCTTCGTAGCATCAGTATCCGATGCTTTCGCAGAGGCCAGTATTCGAGGCTATCTGGCTGGCGCTATTTTCTTCATGATTTTTATGTCGCCAGCGATAACAATGCGGCTTATTGCCGAGGAGCAGAAACTCGGAACTCTGGAGTTACTGCTCACTTCGCCGCTCAGAGAATTTGAAATCGTAATCGGAAAGTTCCTCGCTGCCTTTGTAATGACGATGATCATGGTTGTTCTTTCGCTCTACTTTGTGATTGTCCTGTTCGTATATGGCGATCCCGACATTGGCCCGCTTCTGAGCGGTTTGCTCGGTTTGACCTTGTACGCGGCGGCGACTCTGTCGGTGGGGCTGTTCGCCTCGGCGCTCAGCAGTAACCAGATCGTCGGACTGGTCGTAGGCTCAGGCATGCTTACGGCACTGACAATTATCGACTTTGTAAGCTCTCGCCTGTCGGGCCTAGCATCGCAGGTCCTGGATGCATTCCAGCTTGGCGCATCGTTCTCGGTGTTCGATCTCGATAGTTTCGGAGTCGCCGAAAGTGGTCACTTCGCAGACTTTGCAAGAGGCATTATCTCTCTCACAGATATTGCCTACTACTCATCAATAACAGCAGTCTTCTTACTCCTCACAGTTCTTGTGTTGGAAGCGAGGCGATGGCGCTAGGCCAGTTTCAGTAGATGAAAACAGATCAGCAAAATAGGCTTGAAAACAGGCCGTCACCCGATTCAGTTCGAGAAAAAACTCCGATAATCGAGAGTCTGAAAAACAACACGCGATCGATCAGACAAGCCATTGCCGTAGCAGGTGTTGGGGCGGTCGTATTTGGCGTATTGATCTGGGTATTCCTGCGGGGACTCGAACGTCCTTCGTTCATCGTGATGGGCGTAGGTATCGCGCTATTAATAATCGACGCAATCATCTCGATGGCGACTGTTCGCCATGCGTTATTCGGTCGAAGGGGCCGATACGGTCTCAACACGGCGATTCTTTTTATCGTCTTCTTAACAATTGCAGTAATCGTCAATTTCTCTCTATATCTTGCGCTGGATCGGCCCAATCCTGCTGGGTGGCTTCGCATCGATACAACGGCGACAAAGCAGTTCCTTCTTGAAGAACAGGTTGTTAACACGCTCGAGAACATGAACGGGCCAGTAAAGATCACCGCACTCTTCCCAACAGACACTGCGGCAGACGCTGCGGCCTGGCGGGATACAGAAGACATGCTCAGTGAGTTTCGGCGTCGCTCGAGCACGTATGCCCTTACATACGAACTGGTTGATCCAGAGTTGAACCCAAACGTAGCAACCAGCCTTGGCGTAACCCAGTTCCCGTCACTGGCTATTCAGGGAATCGAAAGCCGTCGAACCGAGATTGTAGTTGGTGGCGATCCGGCTAACGGTCCAAACGTATTTTCCGAGCAGCAGATTGTAACCGGGCTGCTCGTGATCAACGAGATCGCCCAGAAGAAGATTCTGTTTGTTACTGGGCACTCGGAACGAGATGTCACAGACCCAGAAACTAATACCAGCATGGGACTTGCCGGCCGTGCACTCGCTCGTGAGAACTATGTGATTCTGGTCGAAACTCTTCAGGAACTTGCCACACGCTTGGCGATGGGTGATCCGCGGGAAATCCCCGCAGTAATCGTGTTCGCTGGCCCCACTCAGGAACTACTGCAGGTAGACCAGGAAGCACTGCTCGGTTACGCGAGGTCTGGCGGAAGTATTCTCTTTATGCTCGAACCGTACCTGACTCCTGATAGCTTCAAGCAATTCCTATCCCGCTTTGCTGTCGCGGTGGGCAATGGAGAAGCGGCAGACGTTGGTAGTTTCGTTGCACCGAACCCAACGTTCATTCAGGTGAAAAAGAGCAACGGTCAGCTTCCTCTGCACCCTGTTACCGAAGGGTTCGAGGTTCTGTACATGCCAGGTTCGACTCACTTTGGGTGGTCTGTAGATCCCGCATCGATCCAACTCTACGAGAACACTATTCCCATTGTTAATCAGGGGATATTGGCCTCGACAACGATCAGCAGTTGGTCTGAGACCAATACTGAATCTCTAGATTTCGATATCAATACTGAAATCGGTGGCCCTCTACCGATTGCAATTCTTGTGGAGGCTATCGGAGAACTGGGAGTTGGTTTCTACGATGACGGTGAAAACCTGACAACGACGAATATGGTCTTGATTGGCGATACCGACTTTGCGTCGAACAACTACTTCGGCTCTGCAAACAACGCTGATCTCTTTGTGAACGCGGTTAATTTTCTGGCGAAGGACTTCGAGCTGATTTCGATTCGCACGAAGACCGATTCAAACCGGCAGTTGTTCCTTACCAAGAACGAACGTGACTTCGTGCGTTGGTCGGGTTGGCTGTTGATGCCAAGTCTTATCAGTATTTTCGGATTCTGGACCTGGTGGAGAAGGCGTTAGAACATGAATCTACGTCTGCTCCTGGTCCTGATCACAGTCCTCTCTTATGTTGCGATTGGCGTTACATGGTTCATCGCTAACCCAAGAGAAGAGGTTGAAGAGCCCAATCCACCATTCTTATACACACTGGCACCAGATGATCTACGGAACATCAAAATTACCGTTGGTGACACCGTAGATAGCTGGTCACTGGATGTAGAAAAGCGCCGCTGGTTCTTCGACAATATGGAAGGCATTCCAGTTAGCCTGTACCGCTGGGGTGGTATCACACAACTGCTCGGTGGGCCAAGAACCCAACGTGTTCTTGCCACAAATATCGATGACGAGTCGAAGTACGGACTCGATAACCCTGATTTGAGCATTACGGTAACTCTTCGCGACGAATCGACCATTGAGATGTTATTAGGCAAGCCGACTCCCGATGGAGAGAATCACTACGCTCAGGTTGTTGGTCACCCTCAGCTTGTATTGGTCGACGCCTCGTGGGGACAGGTACTCACTCGATTAGTGAACGAGCCTCCTTTGCCCGATTGGTACTACACAATCAAAGGTGAAATTCGTGAAATCCTCATGTTCGACGAAAATGAGGTAGTCCGAGCTTACGGATTCGACCCTGAGAGCGAATCTTGGTTCGTCTGTGACATCCCGCTTGAGGCGGAACCCTGCACAGGCAGGCAGCAGGCTGATACTAAAGCGCTGGACACTGCGATGACTCACTATGGCCAGCCGGAGATTCTCGGTGCGGTTGAGCTCGGTCTTCCCGAAGGCGCTGATTACAGTCCCTGGGGGACTGTGCTCGACGCCCCGTACATTGCAATCAGGGTGGAAAACCGAACAGAAACGAATGTGATTGAGGTTACGCGCCTCACGATGACCTTGGGTGATGAAACCGATAATGGCAAATCTAGGTATGTGCTTGCCAACGAGACCAACGATGTCATCAAGGTGGACAGTGCTTGGGCCGACCGAGTGCTCGACCTGTTCTTTGGTGAACTATTGCTCGATAACGGCTAAGGTCAAATAAATAATAATGAACGCGAGAGAACTACCGTGTGTCTACGTGGTTAAGTTGCGGTACAACTGCGGAAGGCGCTTAGGCAGCAGGTTGATGTCGGGTAGAACTTCGTAGGCGAATTCGTCCATCATCGTCTTCATGTAGTCGTGCCCGGCCTTGTCGACCGTCAAGCAGAACGGCGTGATACCCGTCTGCCTCGCTTCGATAAGCGACTGGCGAGTGTCGTGCACAGCGTACTCCTTCTCAACTCCCTCACGTGAGTAACCGCGATCCTGCGGTCGCCCGTCCGAGATCAAGAACAGGAACCTGGAGCGCGCTTCCACTTCGTTTAGCTTGGCAATGGTGTGACGAATAGCTGGTCCCATGCGAGTGGCATGTAAAGGTGCAATTCTGTCAATTCGCCGAGGCACAATATCACTGAACTTTTCATCGAGATCTTTAATCGTGTAGAACTCAACGTTCTCCCGACCATATCCCGAAAATCCAAAAATTCCGTACATGTCGCCAATCATTTCGAGCGAGTTGACCAGAAGGGTTATCCCTTCCTTTTCAACGTCTACGATCCGCTTGTACGTACGACGCAGTCCTTCTGAGCGCCTTGAGCGCAACCAGACCATGTATTCGACAGGGTCGTCGGGTGCTCCCCAATCATCGGAAGGCTTCTTCGCTTCATCGATCGCTTCCGCTGTCGAAGCTGACAGGTCGAGAAGGAACGCGACGGCCACAGAGCGCTCATTCTTGTTCCGACGCCAGAACAGTTTTTCGTCGGGCGACACACCGACACGGAGATCGATTAGCGCTTCCAAAACGGCATCGAGATCATGCTCTTCACCGTCTTCAAGCCGCTTTTGTTTGCGGTACATCTCGGGGATAACCAGTTCGAATTGGCGTTTGATCTGGGCGACCAGACCCTGATTATCGGCGAGCGTCTCACGGAAGAAGTTCGGTTCGCCGTCGGACATGGTCTTCTCGTGAACCATGCACCAGTCCGGTTTGTATTCGTTTGCTCGGAAATCCCACTCAGGGTAAGTAAATGTATCAGGCTCTGTCGCCGTCAGCGGTCCGCCATCTTCATCGACGTGCTGTGAGGGTCCCGGTTGGAACTGCTGATTCTCTGGATCGCGTTTTTGCAATTCCTTCATCAGGTTTTCGATCATTTCGGAAACCTGTTGGTCACCGCCTTCTTCACCGTCGGTCTGCTCCATTTCCATTTCCGGAGCGTTTTTCATCATCTCCTCGAGTTGCTCCTGAGTGATCGGCTCCATCTCACCACCCTCGGACATCTCGCCGCTCTCCATCATTTGCATCTGTGAAAGCAGTTGGGATAGTTCGGGTTTGAATTCGCCCCGATAGTCAACTTCTTGAGGCGAGGAGTAATCCTCTTCTCCCTCTCCCTCGAAGTCCTGCTCATCAGAGCCGTCTTCTTTCTCGCCCTCACCGTCTCCGTCTGGCGACGCCATTCCCATGAACTGTTGAATCACCTCTTCCGGGTCGACAACGTCTTCGTCATCATTGGAATCCTCGGAGTCATCTTCATCCTCAAGCTCTTCAAAATCGTCGTCCTCGAGCTCGTCATTCTTAATATCGATCAGTATCGAGTAAGCACGTATTGCCGCTTCTACTGCATCTTCAACGATTGCGTCAATGCTCGTTATCTCCCTGATGAGCCTACGGAGCTTGCGAGCTGCGTCCTTGTGTTCAGACGGAACGATCATCTCATTGATCTGGCCAAGGCTAACCCTGATCATGAATTCGACCAATGCTTCACGTGCTGGCAGATCTTTGACATCGGGGCGCGATTCAAGAGCTGCAAGGCGAACCATCTGGTACATGTCCATCACACCGGGGTACAACTCGTCAACATATCCGTCGATCCTTGAACTTTCGAGAACCGTGAAGATATCGAGAGCCAGTCGGCGTTCTTGAAACAGGTCAAAGAACCTGCTCATATCTGTCAGAAATTCGACAGTCTTAGTTTCTTCTTGAGGCTCTGCTGTTTGTTCACCGGAAGCGGGTGGTGATTCGTGCCCGGAGATCACTACCCCGGGTTTTTCTATCATCTTCTTTTTCGCGGTTTCGTCGGCAAGTTTCGAAGCTTGAAGCTCCGTTGCACCGGGGAGCTTGGGACGTAAATCTTCAAAGAGGTTCGACGGAACGTTGAAGTCGAATGCGAACGATCCAAATTCAATATGACCGATCTGGTGAGTTGTAATCACCTTGAAAAAGCCGAAATTTTCTTCTTTGGTGGTGTATCGATTGATGACTGATGGCATGTAGATGGTCGTGCCTTCAGTGGTAGGTAATTCGCCCTGAAACCAGCCAATATTTTTCTCGGTGAGTTGCTGGGCGGCTTGAACATCAATGTTGTGTCCGGTTAGTGCGAGGCTGTACATCTGGATAAGGTCCCGAACACGAGACAGTTCGATCGAAGATGAAAGTGAGTCAATCATCTCCAGCGAACGTGGTGATTCGAGCTTGAAGTACGAGACCGCAGCTTCGTCGCTGTCGCGTGCCGCTTGAACACCTTCCAATTGCCACTGCGCCATCTGCTCGAACGTCACGCGTTCAAGGACGTCAGGGACATTTTTCAGAAATTCCGGTGCTGCTGGGGCCGAGACAGCCGCAATGCTGTCGGTCATTTCCAACAACCTATCTCTTGAGTCGGCCGCAACGCGGTTTACGGTATTTGCTCCTTCTTTAATTACTCCAGCAGCGTCACTCACGCCTGTGATTACCAGACGGCGCGCCAGTGAGATAAGTGGTGCGCGGTGATTCGAGCTCAGTTCAACCAGTGATGCCGTGGCTGAATCGAACAGCACGGCTGTTTCACGCCACGATTTCTCAGCGACGATCTGAGCAAGATTGATAAACCGATCAACGTCTCCGGTGATCTTGGGGAACAGTTCAATCCCCGCTCCCAGAGCGTCTCCGGCCTGATCGTACGATCGGCGTGACAGGATTTCGAGGAACTCGCCGAAGTGGCAAAACTCTTCAAACGAAAGTGTCTCCAGCAGATCTGGTGTCGCTTCGAAGAGCCGACAAGCCAGCGCAGACGATTTCCACGTCCCTCGATATAGAGCTCGGCATACGTTTGCCCAGTCGTCGATGTACCGTGGGCGTAGTCGCAGCATCGCTTTCGGCGATGCCTTGAAGTACGCAACCGCAAGCGATGGAGAGTCTTCGCACAACGAAGTTCCAGTCTTCGCCCACTTCAAGAACTGCCCCGAAGGCAGCTGGCGTTGGACTGCTGCCGAGGCATCGAAGAACTCCACTGCGGCTTCCCAAGACCTCACGGTTTTTCGCGTGATCTCGAGGCCTTCTTCAGCCCATTGCTGAATGGTCTCGTCAGCGAGCCGACCGGATAGCGTCTCAAACGCTATATCGTAGTGCTCTAGCACGGGCGTAGGGAACTGTTTTAGTTCTTCTCTGGTCACTTCAGTTGCTGGTTTTGTTGGGTCGTCAGAACTTGTCAAATCTGGTCTTCCCCTTTTTCAGACTCTGTCATGCTATATTCGTCACGATATCGATAGTGTTTGCAATGATCCGGGCAGATGCACCCCAGATAATACGATCTTCATATGCGTAGGCGTTTATTTTTCGTGTCGTACCGTTACGGATCAGTGTGATGGTTCGTTTCGAAACATCATCTAAGAAAATCCGCACCGGTATATTGATGGCTTCAGCGACTTCGGCGGGTTCAGGTTTGTAAACGATTTCATCGCCTACCCGACCTGCGTACGGCCAAACCACGAACCCGGTTGACGTGTCAACTGGAGCCATTTCGCACCAGATCTCAATGTCATCGGGGTCGATCCCAAGTTCTTCGTTGGTCTCACGTAGCGCCGCATGCATCGCCGAATCATCTGTTTCTTCTATCAGTCCCCCCGGAAATGCCCACTCGCCACTATGATGAGACAGGCTGGTTGCACGCTTGATCATGAGCACACAAGGCTCGCCGTTGGTGATGTTGAACAGTACGGATACGGCCGCGGGTGTGCTACTGCCCTGTACCTCATGGTTCGATGCGGAACCGGAGTAATTTTTCAGACTAGTTTCGAGCCGTTTGATCGTGAGCTTGGATGTGTTCACGCGAAGATCGAAGTTACAACCTCATCGATGCTGCGCTGAATCTGTGGATCGTCGGTAATACCCCACGTCACGGAAACTTGGCATGCACGTCGGTTTTGAACGCCCTCTCTTATAAGGCGTCCTGCGTAAATAAGCATTCGAGTGCTCACGCCTTCTTCAAGCCCGTGCTCTCGAAGATTTCGAATCTTCACACCAAGTCTGGCTAGGCTCTCTGCGGTTGAGGCCTCACACCCTGACTCGTACTGGATGATCTGAGCTTCAGTTTCTTCGTCCGGGAAGTCGAACTCCAACGCGACAAATCGCTGTCGTGTGCTGTGCTTCAAATCTTTCAAAGCGTTCTGGTATCCGGGGTTATACGAAACAACAAGCAAGAAGCCGTCAGCGGCGTCGAGCGTCGATCCCAACTTGTCGATGGTCAGTGTTCGACGGTGGTCGGTAAGCGGGTGAATGATGACCGTTGTGTCTTTCCGGGCCTCAACGATTTCGTCGAGGTAGCAAATTCCACCGAATTTCACTGCACGAGTAAGCGGCCCGTCAATCCAGCGGGTTCCATCTGCATCGAGCAGGTAACGCCCAACAAGGTCGCTAGCGGTGAGGTCTTCATGACAGGCAACGGTTATCAGTGGCAGCTTTTCACCGGTGCCGTTCCGGGATTTTTGACCCGGGTTTCGGCTGGTAACCCCTTCGCTCAGGCGCCATGCCATATGTTCAACAAATCGAGTTTTGCCGGTACCAGTCGGACCTTTCAGCAGGATCGGAACTCGCTGACTATAGGCTGATTCGAAAATCTCGATCTCGTCAGAAGTCGGTACATAATACGGCTCCTCCGTAATAAAGTAATCTTCGATGTTCCGCTCGTTGTATTTCTGCTGTGTTGCCATTAGTACTCGCACCCTGAAGGCTTTTTCTCACCGCTACAGCCGGTGAACTACTTTGAACTGCTGTCCGTTGAATCTGGCATATCTGTCGCATCTGGGAGCGAATCCCAGATTTCCGTTATTTTTTTGCGCAAATCTTCAAGTGTTGTGTTGTTTTCTATTACTCGGTCGGCCCTATCCGCACGTTCTGCTCGGGTCATTTGGTTTGAAACCCTCGCGTTTACCTCGACCTCACTGAGTCCAGATCGTTGCTCGAGTCGTCTATTAATTTCACCTTCCGGTGCCTCGACAGTCCAAACAACGTCCACGAATTCATCCCAGCCAGCTTCATACAGCTTGGGGACCTCGATCACCACAACTCTAGATTCCTGTTTCTCCTCCTCTGCCAGGCGATCCTCTAACCATGTTCTTGCGGCAGGCCAGACAATCTCTTCAAGTTCCAATCGTCGGGCATTGTCGGAAAAAATAATTTTTCCCAGACTCTTCCGGTCAACAATTCCTGATTCTTCTAGGACTTCCTCGCCGAAAATACTGACAATTGCCTTGTGAGCCTCAGTTCCAGGCAAGTATGACAAATGCGCTATCTTGTCCGACTCGATCACCGCTGCTCCCAACACGCGAAGTACCCGTGCGGCTTCGGTTTTTCCGGTTCCAATCCCGCCGGTGAGGCCGATGACTAACAATGGTGGTTCCAGTTGTGAATGTGGCGAACCGAGTAATCTTACGCCCGCCCCAGCGATATCGCTGGCTGATTTTCTAACTAGATTGCAGTTCAGCAGTAGTAAACTTTTGTACTCGGTGTTGCTTAAGAATAATTGTTGGGTCTAATTAGCCATTTTTCAACTGATCGCACACCCTCTGGAGAGTTCATTTGACGGAGTCCGCATACCGATCACTGCCATCGATCGACGCACTACTTCAGACCGATGAAGTGATGGCGCTCGTGCGCGATTTTTCCCACGACGCAGTCACGATGATTGCGAGAGTTATGCTTGCGAACGCTCGTTTATCTATAGATAAAAACGGCGACACGCCAACTATCGAATCGATGATTGCCGAAATAGTTGGCCGAGCAGACCGTGCATGGGGACCGTGGCCAAATCCTGTGATAAACGCAACCGGTGTCGTACTGCACACTAACCTAGGTCGAGCTCCGTTGAGTTCAGCGGCTTCCAGTGCAGCAGCAGCAGCAGCGTTGATATATTCGGACCTCGAGTACGACATGGACTCTGGGAAGCGAGGGTCGCGGAACGCCCATATTTCGGAATTGATCTCGCAGGTTTCGGGTGCTGAGTCGGGTATGGCTGTCAATAACAATGCTTCAGGAGTGCTTCTAACGCTGGCAGCGCTTGTTGCATCCGACCAGGATAAACGTGAAGTCATCGTTTCTCGGGGTGAGGCGGTCGAAATAGGCGGCGGTTTCAGAGTGCCCGATGTCATGAGTCAATCAGGTGCAACCCTAGTGGAGGTCGGCACAACCAACCGGACATATGCCTCCGACTACGAAGCGGCCATTACCCCCAACACCGCAGCTATTCTGAAAGTTCATCCAAGGAATACTCTCTATTATCATCAAGCAAAGAATGGCCCATTTTACTTGTACCTCCCCTACTTTTTTTTAAGCCTCTTAATGAATATTTAATTTCACCAAAATCTGGATATCTAAATGATTTTTGAAATTGAAGATCATTATATTTTGAATATATTTCAGACCCACTTAGAACGGGAACAAGTTTCCTTAAACTAGAAAAGGAATAGTCAGCATACTTAGAGGAGAGTTTTTTACCAAAGTCTCCTAGTACATGAGCGTTATCTTCAATTACATAATTATCTTTAAATATTTTAGTATCAGTATGACGTGTTTTAAAACC
>CAYTAO010000017.1:0-275 GCA_964435915.1 uncultured Dehalococcoidales bacterium | reverse complement strand
GAGCAAGATTTTGAATTTCATGTATATCATAATTTAATTTATTATCTATATTATAGTATAATGTATTAATTTTAAATTTTTTTGTAACTGCTATTATTTCGTCGCAAATTAAATTTGGTAAAATAATGTTTTTTATCATTCCTTTATTAAGTATATTTGAAATAATGTAACTAAATGCAATTCTTCCTGATTTTAATAAAATTCTCTCTTCATTATTACTTTTGCTAAATAACGATTTTAATAATACTTTATAACTGAATATAGGCTGTAATGTC
>CAYTAO010000016.1:13890-32611 GCA_964435915.1 uncultured Dehalococcoidales bacterium | reverse complement strand
AAAAAGCTTAATGCACTAAAATCATAGACTCTTTTCAGAGTCTCAAAACTTCGAAAAACTTAGACATTCTTTCTGTTCACTGTTCAGTAGCTAAAGTGCGCTGATCAAGACCCGCCATTGGCGGGTCTTTTCGCGCCCAGAAATAATTCGTTGGTTGTAGTCGTCATCGGGGCGCTTCGTTCCTCTGTAGTTCTCCCACTCTCGCGCTTTTGTCTGAAATGGTAACTACGGTTAGTTTTCACGCCTATCACGGACTCCACGGCTTTCGAACTTGATCTTCTATTCAGTTTTGTGGTTCCCTACACTGTAGCGATGACACATGCACAAAGTTCTGCGAACGAAATTGTTATAACAAAATCCGACAGCCTCGAAGTTGAAGTGAATTCAGGAGCGATGACTCGTTTTGCTGGGGTCTCCGAGCTACTAACTGGCTCGACTGGGATTCACATGGCGATCGCTACTGTGCCTCGTGGGCGGTGCTCTACGGCGCACTATCACGTCAATTGCGAGTCGGCGATCTATGTCCTCAGTGGTACCGGAACGTTTCTATTGGGAGAAGAACTAGATAAAGAAGTTTCAATTAGTAAAGGAGACTTCATTTTCGTACCAGCCGGCGCAAATCATCAGCCAGTGAATACGTCTGACACCGACGATCTAGTACTAATTGTTGCACGTAACGCACCAACTGAGATTGTGGTGGAATTGGACGGTCTGGGGAGAAAGGACTGCTGATTTTGACGGAACAGGCTAAATTTCAAAAAAATACGACATAATCGCCAGCGAGAGTAGTAAAATTTATAGCTGTTGCTGGGTTACTTCTCAGTCACTCATCTTGCATCGCCGGGGCCTATAGCTCAGTTGGTTAGAGCGCTACTCTGATAAAGTAGAGGTCGGATGTTCGAGTCATCCTAGGCCCACCATTTGAACCTGAAAAACACCGCCGCTTCGGCGGTGTTTGTGTTTTGTCCACACCCGGCAACCGATATACCACATATTGAGCAGATCAGTGCCTCCAAGAAATCCTAAATAAAGTGAACACAGTATTCGCGGATCGTTCAGTAGTCGTACTAATATTCAACTCTGAACATGCTTGATAAAGCTCAACCATAACTTTCCACAAGAGGATCTCCCATGACCGCCCTCGTCCGATCGGCAGTATTGGCCATTTGGTTGCTATTCTCTCGGCGGTAGCGCTCGTTCTGATTACTGCAAACCCCGCTCAGGCGATAATCGTTCTTCACGATGTAGACAATGCCGAGTTCTTACAGGCTTATGGTGCCTACCCCGCCGTATTCGACGTGTTCGAAAAGCGAGGCGGAGTCGCCACGCTAATCGCACCAGGCTGGGCGATCACAGCTGGCCACGTTGAGCGGGACATAAAGCCGGGATACGAAACAACGATAGCCCGCCAGTTTTACTCCGTTCAGCAGGTGGTGCTACACCCGAAATGGACGACTGGCAATCGCGAGATCGCCCTGTTCCAACTCGACAGGCCAGTTCATAACGTCGATCCTATTTCGCTTTAAGCCAGCAGGGATGAGCAGGATAAATTCGTTACCTTTGTTGGTCGAGGCGATTCAGGGACGGGCTAACAGGGGCAATCACTACCGGCCACAAGCTTCGGGCTGCCACCAATCGAGTTGAGCGCGTCGAAGGAGACATGCTGGTATTCCGTTTATACGCGCCCGAAGACGAAAACACTACTCCATTAGCAGGGGCTAGTGGACCGGGTGACAGCGGAGGACCTGCACTGATCGAGAGCTCTGGAGTCTCGAAGCTAGCCGGTTTCAGCTTCGGATCAAGTGGTCGACCGCCAGGTACATATGGCAATTTAGAGTTTTACAGTCGAGTCTCCCTAGACGTCGACTGGATTCAGGAAATGATCTTATCCGTGAGCGGAACCGGTTCTCAGGAATTGTCCACATCACGATCGACTGCCGCGGTTGAGTTGAAATTTAAAGTCTCAGTACCTTCCTGTACGCCGGTGCAGTCATCGTGGCTGCATTTGTTCTGGCGCTAATCATCGGCGTCATCGTTACTTCGCGTCGGAGTGAATGATGAGGATTAATATCCGCAGAGCCTGTGCAACCGATCGTGATTCCAAAAGTGTTCCCAGACATCACTTACCGAGTGGTGTTAAACCCCGCAAATACATCATTATTCGATCAGCTAGGTGATATAAAATGCACTCGATTTACGAAACCATCGCAACAGTGTTGATCACTAGAAAAACAATGGCAGCACTTTGCGTACCACTCTAATTTGAATTTTCGTCGCTTTGTACAACGTCGCGCTCGTGGCGATCGCTTTTTGGCGCTCGGAGTGTTGATTGCAGTTTTTCTGGCCACCACGGTTATGGCTGCGGGCCCAATATACCTCCGCTCACTTGAGCGCATCGGGATGGCCGAGATGGTGGGCAATCTCGGTATCCACAATAGGAACATCATAGCTCGCTCCGATTGGACACCACTTGAAGTGAAAGGGATTGCCGACGCCGATGCTGCTGTCGACGCAGCAATAGACTCCGATCTTGCACCGCTTATCACTCATGGTTCCACCAGGATTAAAACACGACCCCACTTCTGGGTGAAAGATGACGGTGATCCCGAAACTAGGCCAGAGGTCGTTAGAGGTGAACTCGCCTCACGCCTTTTCTTCCACGAATTGGAAGGTCTTTTCTCCGCGATACATTACGTCGAAGGTAGGGCACCGACTGCGCAGCTGCGTACCGATGAAAACGGTGATCAGATAGTCGAAGTTGCCATCTATGTAGCCCGCGCCGGAGAATTACGTCATGGCCTTAAATTCGAAACAATCAGCGTCGGTGACATGGTTGTCGCGTCGTCGGTATCACGAAAATCGGGCTTCGTAAATGGTGAGATCGTCGGTATCTTCGAGGCCAACGATCGAAGTGAAGAGTTTTGGATAGGCAACTCGAGCGGGATTCTCGAACCAATGCCGCCTGAGTTGTTCGGTGGGCGAGATCTTCCGGTAATTTTATTCACAGCCGAAGGTACCATTGCTGCGGGCGTGGGTCCGTCCAACGCCGGATTGCCTATGAGCTACTCACGCGTGTTATTCACCGATTCCGAGAAAATAGCGCTCCAGAAAGCCGATGTAGTGATATCGGCGATGGACCATTTCGAAACGGAAGTCCAGACCAATATACCCCGTGGTATTGCTCATATGGGACCACGATCATCAACGAATCGCATGGCGCAGAAAATGCTGTTCCTTCAACTGCCCGCACTGCTCCTTGCAGCGCTCAGCGTTGCGGTCGTCGGCTACTATTTGTTTTTGGTTTCGGGTCTGATCGCACGAAAGCGTGAACTCGAAACTGTGATGTTGCGGTCCCGCGGACTCTCCAATTTCCAGGTGATGCGAGTTCAGGTAATCGAAGCCGCTGTAACAGTGGGCGTACCTGCAGCATTAGCTCCCATTCTGGCGTTCGCTTTCACAGGATTTGTGGGGCGACTGCCAGTTTTTGAATCACTCACGCACGGGCAAAACCTTCCAGTTGAACTAACTCCAATGGCCTGGGGCTGGGCGGCGGGAGCGGCCTTCATATCGTTCCTGATCGTGTTGCTTCCGACACTGCTCGTCGCTAGGTCTGGAATTTCAAAAACCGATCAGTCCCGAGCCAGACCTGACAGTCCTCCCATATTTCAACGGCTTTACTTCGATTTATTGGTCATCGTTCTTGGTGGTTTATTCCTCTGGGAGATCACCAAACGCGGCGTTGCTACAACAGATCGAGAAGGGGAAGTGGTGACCGATCCGACACTACTCTTTGCCCCTGCGATGCTTCTAATATCAGTAGCACTGGTTATGCTCAGGGTATTCCCGATCATCACAAAAACATCTTCATGGATTGCCACCCGATTCACCTCCGCTCCGATGGCAGTCGGATTATGGAGACTGAGAAGAAGCCCCTACTGGTACGCCTGGCCCGTATTGCTGATCACCCTAGGTACGGGTCTTGGTGTAATGGTTGGGACGTTGGGTTCGACGCTCGAGCGTAGTAGTCGTGAGCAGATCTTTTACGAAAACGGCACGAGCATGAGGATTCGTACTGGCGGGGTAATTTCCAAAATACGACAATCCGATATAGATAATCTACTCGCCATAGATGGCGTTAATTCCGCGACTATGGCTTTCAGACAAATAGCCAAAGTCGGTACAACAAGCCTAGGAATGGAATTCAACGTGCTCGGTGTTGAGGTAGACACCGTGGGAGATATGCTCTGGTTCCGAGAAGACTTTTCTGAACAACCCATCGGAACACTTTTCGAAAGCATGGATATTTCATCGCGACCCGAACCGCTAATTCTACCCAAAGGCACGACATCAATCTCAGCCTGGGCCAAACAAGACCCATATGTGATGGACCATTTCTTCTGGGTAGTTCTGAAAGATGCAAAAGACCGTCAAATTACGGTCACCCTAGGTCAAATCAGTGACACGTGGAGCAGCCAGTCCGGCCTTGTCCCACAGCATCTGACTGATCCGATTGAGATAACTTCACTGCAAACATTTATGCAGGCAGCAGGCGATAGCGGAGCACCGACTACTTGGCTCATCGATGATCTGAACGCCATAGGCCCAAATTTCGAAATAACACTGCTCGACTTTGAAGGTGACAGTCTCTGGACCCCTCTTGCGACATCGAACGGGCTGGACGTCGAATTTACGGATGCACCGGAGCCTGCCGACATCGGAATTCCTGGATCAGGAATCGGCAGGATACAGCTCGAAAGAGGAACAGTCTCTGGCGTGCGTGGTATTTATCAAAGTTCCACCGGGGAGCCAATGCCAGTCATAGTTTCAGAAAGCTTCGCTGCCCTTACTGGTACCGTGGTTGGAGAACCCTCCGTGGTTCAAATTGGAGGTGGATTCGTCCCGGTTATTCCGATCGGAATAACAGAACTATTTCCTACTCTGGATCCCTCTATTCGACCTTTCATGGTAGTCGATGTGAAAACTCTTCTAGAATTCATCCAACTGCGCGGATTGGTAAACATGAACGCGAACGAAGCATTCTTAGATATCGATCAAGAGAATCATGCCGAGATCACGCAGGAAATTCGTCGACTGTTCCGCAGCAGTGTGTTGCTGGATCGAGAGGCGCGAGTCGAAGACTCCGTGATCGACCCTCTAACTGTGGCAGGATGGCGCGGAATGGGTGTTGTGTCACTGATTATCGGCGGCCTGGCACTGGTGCTCGGATACGTGACATATCTTGTCGCCCATTCGAATCGGACTATTCATGATTCGGCGTATTTGCGAGCTATGGGCCTTTCAAAACCAGGCTTTATGTGGAGTGCACTGATCGAGCACGGCATGGTGGCAATCGTGGGAGTTGGTGTAGGGGTCGCAGCCGGGTTATTTTCAAGCAGAGTTGCTGTGGGAGCGATCGCACATTCGGACAGGGGGCGTGCCTTACTTCCACCATTTATTCTGGAAACCAATTGGTGGCCCCTAATATTCGTGCTGACTGTTGCAGTAGCAGCGGGATTCGTCGGTGTAGTGTCAGCGTTCATCGGGTTCTTGCGAAAACCACTGCACGAACTGACCCGCTCCGCCGAGTGACGAATTAACCTTTACTAAGATAACGGTGAGTGCCGGACGATTTCCTGGCAGAGCAGGCATGTCATTTTGAGGAATCCGATGATGTGGCAATCACGTCTATGTGTGCGGCCACTCATTTTTGAGAACCGGATAACGGGCAGATCGCACAACAGCCATTCGGAAACTCAGGGCGGTCTGGTTTTCTAAACTTATCGAACCCGCTCGATGAATCGTATCAACAGTGTTTCATACTCGTGAGAATACGCATTCCATGAGGCCGCGTGTGGTACGTCGCTAAAAATATGGAATTCGACCAGTGAAGGAAGAGCAGCGGCGAATTCGATGCTCGTTTCGATCGGTACAGTGTCGTCGGTATCACTATGAACCAGCAAAATTGGCACGGTGAGCTCTTCAGCCTGTGAAAGAAAATCCAACTCAGACCAGTTGATTCCGAACCTCATGTTTGTGAACAACTTGGCAAACACTGTGATTGGTGCAGGGACGCCTCGCTCTTCTGCGCCCTTATCAATAGTCCTTCCGAAATTGAGCATCGGTGCGTCGAGGAACATACCTATGGTGTGACCGGCCAGAACGGATCGAAGCTGATAGTTGGTGACAATACCACCGCCCATCGAGTACCCGAACAGCAGGATCTTATCCCCGCCGTTACCGAGGGCATATTGAACAGCGGCTTCAACATCTTCCCATTCGGTTGTTCCGAAGTCGTAGTATCCAGACTCACTCGGAGGAGCGTTCGCATCGTTGCGGTAATCGATCGTCAACGAATGGATCTCTAGTTCCGCTAGATCATCGAGAATCTTTAGGGAGGTTTCTCGACTGCTGGTTCGCCCGTGTACGAGAATCGCCCATACGTCAGAATCGGCATTGATGTGCCATGCACCGATATTGCCAAGTGGAGCCGGTATCACCACGTCTTCATACTTCAACCCGTGTGATGACAAAGGGTCGTGCGGAAACGCACTTCGTTCGAGAGACACACTTTCACCAACACGAAGCTCCCCAACCATGGAGATGTACTCCCGAACTACGCCAGTGTCGGATTCAGAAATAACGTCACCAAGCTGCCCGTAGTCACTCCCGTTCGTGACTCCCCACACCGCTGAGAGGCCGATATTTTTTTCTGTGTCAGCATCTGGAAGCTGTTGCAGTGTGATGGTGTCCTCACCAAGGTCGGTGATTATGACACGTGGTTCGTAAGGTCCATTTTCGACCACGAGTCCGTCCGATTCCACAACCCCAGAGAAATACCAACCACCACCAACCAGTGCGAACAGCACGACCACGATCATGGTGATGACGATGTAGCGGAATATTCTGTTGTGATATACAGATTTTATTTGGACTGCTCAGGACACTGGCACAACTATCACAAACGAGACTGTATCTTACCCGAGAGCGCGTCACCCGTTCGAGCCAGATAAACCGCAGATAAAGGGCTACGCCATAACCTCGGTCTGAAACTCGATAACAGGATCGAAACATTGCCAGTAAAAAAGACTGTCGGCTGGATCGGTTGTTGACGAGACTGAGATATTTCGGGTGTCGGAGCCACTGATTATTCGGTTGAATCACTTGGCCTGCTGCAGCCTGTTACCGCGATCATCACACCCATCAAAACTACAACCAGTTTACTTTTCGTAATCATCGGTATCACCTAATACTAAAAACATATCGTATCCCGCATCTTCGCTCGATTCAAAATAGGCCGTAATGGCGGTGTTTACCTATTCCCATCGTATTCAACCTGTAAACATCGTCCCCATCATCGTGCGTTTGGGCTGATCGTATGGTGCCATTGAAGAGTAATTGTTTCGCGAACAGGTTCTGAGTCACCCATTTCAACGGACATGCACAAGTACCACACCGGACACGCTCTGTTAGAGTCCCTCAGACTCAGTTCCTTCACCTCGCACTAACGAGTCGAACCATAGAACTATTGGCAGGAAATTTATCCCAAGTGGAAGTCGCTCATAACCACGACCTTCCGGCACTAAAACCGGGACCCCATGGTCATCCGTCATGCACGGAGTGTGGGCGCACGATCTGGAGCGACCCGAAGGTAGCAGGCGCAGCAATTGTCCCCATGGACGATGGAATCGTGATGGTTCAGCGAGCCATTGAACCGGCCGTCGGCAAGTGGAGTTTCCCCTCAGGATATGTGAACCGAGGTGAGAAAATTGAAAGCGCAGTTGAGCGAGAGATCCTCGAAGAGTGTGGCCTAGAAACTGTCGTAGATCGACTTGTTGGCCTGTATTCCGAGGAAGGGAACTCGATCATTCTGGCAGTCTACGAAGCGTGTATAACCGGTGGAAAACTCGCATCGTCTGATCACGAAACACTGGACGTGAAAGTTTTCCGTGTCGATGATTTGCCCGAACTGGCATTTGAGCATGATCGCGGAATAATTTTGGACTGGATTGATTTGCAGGAGAAGGCTTGATGAGATCGCATAGCGACGTGGTGATTATTGGTGGCGGGGTAATCGGCACCTCGATTGCGTATCAACCGGCCAGCCCTTCTGTTCAGCTACTAAACACCAGATTCAAGCCGCGCCATTTCAACAGCGAACCAAAGAGCCATTGCACCGCCACGATCATCAAGACCATCGGTGTACGTCCGAGTGACATACTCGTCTAAAGTGGCAAGTGGCCCTGTGCCAACACAAACGTGTTCCAACTCACCTTGCGCACTCACTCGTTCGGAAATTCCTGACCATGCTCTGTCAACGACCGGCCTAAAGTCATCACTCAGCCAACCGCTTCGAAGTCCACGAGCAATCGAGTACCCGACCATTGCTGTGGAACTGAACTCTTGGTATGTCTCAGGCATATCGATGATCTGCCGCCACATTCCCGATTCATCCTGATGCCTTGCCAATCCCGTCAGATGCCGTACATGGGTTTTAACGAGTCCAGATCGAGAATCATGGTCATCAGGGAGATAAGTTAGAGCCTCAGCGAAGCCCAGGGCGGCGAACCCGTTTCCCCGGCCCCAGTAAAACGGTGAAGCCTTGCAGTGCCACCACAGGTCATTGGGCTGAAGCGTATCGGCAGCCTCCAGAAATTCTGCAAGCCAGTTCGTATATTTAGCATCACCCGTGCTGCGGAAAGCCCGTCCGAGAACCGTCGCTGCGAAGAAAAAATCTTCAACCCGCACATCAGGGTCTAACGGTCCCTCTTCGACGCTTGGCCCGTAGAGCTCTGCGGTATAACGCAGGATGTCGAGATATCGATCGTCCCCGGTTGCCTGTGCCAGTTCATCAGCCCAGCAAATTCCGGCAAAGTTCGCCGTGCCATCTTCAGCGGTGAAAATCACTGACGGATTGACGGTATACTCTGACACAATCCCGGCTATGTCACCTGATGGATCAGCGATTCCTGAATCCAGCTCATACAGTCGAAGACGACCGCTGAGGGAAACACCTTGCGTGTATATCACTGGTCGATCGAGCTGATGGCCATAGTAAGTTTCTAGGAGAGTGGCTGCTTCGGTTGGATTTTTCATGTCTGTGTACTACTTGCCATTTGAATGAACGTTGTCAGATTCTCCTGTGGTACTGAGCACGCACCTTAGCCGAACGATCGACATATCGCTACGAACTGAGCCGATTTACCAATAAATTCTGCTAGATTACTTAATCAACGCTTAGCTTAATTAGGGTAAAGTGCATTCAATGCCCAGACGTACGAATCTATTTTTTAGAGGATCGAAATGACAACTGCGACTGCTACCGATCTATCCCTGATGGCACACCTGTTGAGGCGAGCCGGATTTGGCTCGGATCGAGCAGAACTTGAGCGCTACGCCGAACGCAGCTACGAAGATGTGGTCGACGATCTACTCAACCCCGATAGATTCGAGGAGCCTGAAGACGAAGTCCTCTTACGGTTCTACCCCCACCTACACGCCAATAAAGACAACCCCGCAATATGGAATGGCCGCTGGTTCTACCGGATGATCAACACCGATCGTCCGTTGGAAGAAAAAATGACCCTTTTCTGGCACAGCGTGTTCGCAACAGGCTGGACCAAGAGTGAACATACACCAACGATGGTCGATCACATCCAGATGCTGCGAACGTCATGCATGGAAAACTTCCGGACTCTCCTACTCGGTATCTCGCGTGACCCCGCCATGATTTTCTGGCTCGACAACAACGAAAATCACGGCACTGCGATCAACGAAAACTATGGTAGAGAAATTCTCGAACTGTTCTCTATGGGCATCGGCAACTACTCGGAAGGCGACATCAAAAACGCTGCTCGAGCATTCACGGGATGGACGTATGAGCAGCCGATTCCGCTTTATCCGTATGGCATGTTCGATGTGAACTTCAGATTCAGAGCCGACGACCACGACGCCGGTGAAAAAACGTTTCTGGGTCACACCGGAAATTTCGATGGCGAAGACATTATCGACATCATTGCAAAGCAGGAAGCGACTGCTAGGTTCATTGGCAGACATCTATACAACTTCTTCGTGGCAGATGAAGCACAGGTTCCGGCATGGAGCATCGACCCCCCGGCGAACCCTCAGGCCATAGACGATCTCGTGAAGACATGGATGGAATCTGACGCCGACATTCGTGCTGTCTTGCGCACACTATTTACATCCGACTGGTTCAAAGAAGCCCGGTTCACCCACGTCAAATCGCCGACGGAGTTTGTCGTCGGGGTTCTCAAGCTCTCAGGAGAATTTGCAGAACCAGCCCCGAACCTACATAAACTCGAAACAACAATCGTGACCATGGGACAAAAACTCATGGATCCACCAAGCGTCGAGGGTTGGCACACCGGCAAAGAGTGGATCGACGGTGGAACGCTAACCGAGCGCGTCAACTACGCAGTGGACACCCTCAACGATTCGACAAAGCCCGGTGTAAAAGCGATCATCGATCGTGTGAGGGCGAGCGGTCAAATAGCGCCCAACGAACTGGTTAACAAACTGCTCGAACTCTCTGGAT
Source organism: uncultured Dehalococcoidales bacterium (assembly GCA_964435915.1). GTDB lineage: Bacteria > Chloroflexota > Dehalococcoidia > Lucifugimonadales > Lucifugimonadaceae > Lucifugimonas. Next base: position 22,059 of record CAYTAO010000016.1, on the reverse strand, counting down.
CACTCGAGGTCGATGCGGCCACACGCGATGTGCTGATCGCCCACGCCGAATCGGAAGGCGAGCTTGACTGGAATTCAGACTCTGCGATCGAAGCAAGCACCACAAGAGTGGTCCGAATGTTGACGCTTGTAGTCGCGACCCGCGAGTACCAGTTCGCTTGATACAAACACTCATGCCTATTCCAACACGATCTACAACCAACAACGGAGACTGCTCCAAATGACCACGGCGAATCAAGCGAAGAACGTAAAAACCAAAGACCCTGTGCTGGTTGTTGTTCAGCTCTCAGGCGGCAATGACTTTATGAACACAGTCATTCCGTTTACCGAAGGAATCTACTACGACAACCGACCGCTCGTGGGAATCTCAGAAGACAAGGTCCTCCCGTTCACCGAGACTCTCGCCTGGCACCCATCTGCCGCTGGATTCAAACGAATCTACGAGCAAGGCAAGATGGCAATCGTGCAGGGTGTTGGCCTAGAAAACGCCAGCCGATCGCACTTCAGGGCTATGGACATCTGGCACACTTGCGAACCCGACACCATCGCTACGGAAGGCTGGCTGGCGAAGGTGATCCGAGAGATCGACCCCGATAGTTCTAACCCGATCACTGCAGTTAACTTTGGTCGAGGATTGCCAAGGGCGCTGGCTGCACCTGGTGTGACTGCGACTTCAATTGGCGATCTCGACAACTATGGGCTAATGTCAGGCATTGAGCTGCAGGAAGAGCGCGACCGAGATCTGCAAATATTCCAACGCATGTACACCCCAGCAATCGGCTCTGGCCTTGTCATGAACTACCTGAGCCAGACTGGCCGAAACGTGCTGACCGGGGCAGACATGCTCTCAGAGGCTCCACGTAAGTACAAATCGACGGTCGAGTACGCCGACAACCCGATAGCGAAATCACTTCGCGACGTCGCTCGTGTTCACACCGCCGGACTCGGTACCAGAATTTTCTACACGAATCATGCAGGCTACGATCACCATGCGCAGGAGGTCCCGGCCCACGCACGACTTCTCGACGAACTCGCGGGAGCCATCGAGAACTTCATGCAGGATCTTCGAGAACACAATTCCGCTGATGAAGTGAACATTCTTGTGTTCACAGAGTTCGGTCGCCGAATCAAGGACAACGGTTCTGGCACCGACCACGGTTCAGGTGGAGGTGCTTTCCTCATCGGTGAAAACGTGAAGGGTGGTCTCTACTCCGAGTATCCGTCGCTCGCTCCTTCCGACTGGCTTTTCGGTGAAGACATGGCACACACGATCGACTTCCGCAGTGTGTACAGCACGATCTTGAACCAGTGGATGGGCATCGACCCTGTCGACATAGTCGGTGGTCAGTATGAACAGTTCGACCCGTACACGCGAACAATGGTCTAGCATCATAACTCCGAAAGAAACCTGAGAACTATTCAATGACTAAAACACACGCCTTGCTTCGGGCCGGCTATCCGTTTTACACCACTCTGGGGATGCGACGAGTCACCACTTATCCAACGGATATCGTCGTCGGCAACGACCGTGATATCTACACGCTTAACCGTAATGATGGTGAGGGCGGTGAGATCAGGCGTACCAACTTGGATGATGACGATCTGGGTGACATTGGGAGTGGCTTTATTTGGCCCGTTCAAATGATTGCAGGGCCAGATGATTCCCTCGTTGTATCCGATGAAGGTAATCACACGATCAGCTTTTGGTCAAAGGATGGAACAAAGATTGATTCCTGGGGTGAGCACGGTTCCGGCGACGGCGAACTTGATCGCCCTTCGGGTATTGCGTTCGACGTTGACGGGAATCTTCTCGTTGTCGACACGATGAACCACCGCGTTCAGAAATTCAGCGCTACCGGTGTGTTCCTCTCGACATTTGGTGAGTTCGGAGACGGTGACGGACAGTTCAACATGCCATGGGGGGTGGCGATCGACCTCGACGACAGCACTATTTTCATCAGTGATTGGCGGAACGACCGAATCCAGAAATTCTCGCCAGATGGTGAGTACCTCTCGCAATTCGGAACGTCTGGAGATGGCAGGGGTGAACTCAATCGTCCCGCTGGAGTAGCGATAGACGATCACGGCGATATTTATGTTGCCGATCGCGGAAACCACCGCGTTCAACTGTTCAACCCAGCCGGTATTTTCGTTGATATGTTCTACGGTGACGCAGGACTTTCCAAAAGCGCTCGAATCTACATTCTGGCAAATCCGAAAGTTCTCAGGTCTCGAGAAAGTGGGGATCTGTTCGACGTTAAGCGCCTGCGTGGTCCGATGTCGATGAGAATTTATGGCGACTTGATGTACATCCCAGATTTCGGATGCCACCGTATCCAGGTGTATCGCAAAGAGGCCTACGAACTGACTGCAGGCGAGATTTATCCAGAACCAAATGCACCATCGCTGTACACGGTTTGAGAAGCACGACGTCTTCAACGATTGGAATTACTCGCCGGAAAAAGTGGCATAACGGTCGGATCGCAATATGCCGATGATGTTTGGATTCGGCGCACAACGTCGTCAGATGCTCGAGGTAGAGTTACAGCGATTCGTCGCAGAAATGCCCCAGCTCGGAATGGAGACGATGTTCCTGATCGGCCCGTTCGCTCGCGGCGTAGTCACTGCCGACACGGTGCTCGATCTTGTCATTGTGCAAGAAACAGACGAACCACCGCATCGCCGTTCAGATTTTTGGACAACTCACTTGCGCCCCAGACTGGGCATCAATTTCTTTGTGTACACACCAGAGGAGTTTCAGAATTCCCAAACTTCTGATCCGATTTTGGATGATGCCAATTATCATGGCGAAAGGGTTTACGGATAATCAATATGACTGCTCGAGATTCTTCCGATAGCTGGCTGATCCAGGCTGACGCCGACCTAGCTGCTGCCCATGCCAACGCCGATCAAGACCGCCACGCCCTGGCATGCTTTCTCAGTCACGATGCCGCAGTGAAGGCGGTCAAAGGGTTCCTCTACAACCAAGGTGCTGAGATGGTTTGGGGAGATCACCTGTCTGACCTGTGTGAAGACGCGATGGCGTTCGACCCATCGTTCGACTTCGTGAAATCTGTTGCTGCGTTACTTGACAAACACCATCTGGCGGCACGCAATCCCGATTCTATTGCCGGTGGCGTCCCTGCTGAGGTTTACAACTCGACTGATTCAGAAAACGCACTAAGCATCGCTTTAGAAGTGCTGAACACTGTGCGATCGAAAAACCCTGACGCCTGACCCTTCAACGTCGCTCAGGAAGAGTTAAACAGTATTAATCGCTGGCCCATTCGATAGCTGCAGCCTGCATGGCGGCGACACCCGATTGGAATTCGCTGTAATTAATGCCATAGTTCCAGTCGGTCCACAACTCGTCGCTCACGATAAGCATGTTGCAAACAGCAACACCGCGGTACTCTGCAACCCGGTACATAGCTGACGTTTCCATGTCGATACCCAGTATTCCATCTTCCGAATGACGTGCAATGTCATCGGTCATCTCTCGATAAAATCCGTCAGTGGTCCACCAGTCGCCACTCGCGGTACGACCGCCATTTTTTTCGATTAGCGTCTCCAGATCGGAAACCATCTCCTGATCGGCAATCGGTGGCGTTCCGCTGGGATTTGGATAGTGCGCTGAAGTCCCTTCGTCGATCACCTGAACGGCGTTTGGAATCAACACATCTCCAATAGGATGTTTAGTGTCCAGCCCACCGGCCGCACCGACGCCCACAAATGACTCCGCCCCGCACGTTATCAAGTCCTCCATCAACATAGCGGTCCCGGGTGCCCCGATCGGAGCGAACGCCACGGTGATGCTGCCAGCATCATTGTCGACTGTGCGCAACCAGAACGTATCAATGAACATCGTGCGCGGCGCGGGCGTCGCACCCAGTCTGTCGGCTAACTGCGCCGCCCATTTCTCAGTCCAGGTGAGTAATATCTTCTTACCCACGCGCATATCATCGAACGACTCACCCCGCGCTCTCAGGCGATTGACAACGGCCTGGTGGGGAGTGAAGCGTGGATTCGACATTGTGAATACGAAAAATAAAATTAAAGTCCGAGTGGGCCCTTGACCGTACTAAGGTAGTCGGCAACTCCGGCCTGCATGAACTTCGTCGCAGAATTCACGATCCACTTAATGCCTCGCTCGTGCCAGAAAATAGTCTGCTCCGCCGTGACCCCGAGAGTTCCGGTGTGCTTGCCAGTCGCCGTGATCTTGGCGTGAATCCCCTCGATCGTGTCCACGACCTTGTCATGCATTGTCTCTCCGGGAATTCCGAAGTTGACCGAGAGGTCACCGGGTCCTAAAAAGATTGCGTCAGCGTTCTCTGTGGCGATGATCTCATCCTGATTTTCTATTCCTTCAAGAGTTTCGATCTGAAGCGAAACGAAAGTCTCTTCGTTCGACTCTTTGATGTATTCGGCCATATTCTGGAGACCGAAATTCGCGTTACGCCCCGCGAATGCACCACGCTTACCCATGGGTGGATATTTGACCGCATCGACCACTTTATTGCCGTCGGCAGCGTTGTTGATAAGCGGGATCATTACGCCAGCGGCTCCAGCATCCATGTAGCGCTGAATGTTCTGCTGTTCGTTCAAACCAATACGTAAAATAGCAGTGATACCGGAAAGCTCGGCTGCTCGAATCATGTGCTCTGCCGTTTCGTAGTCCATCGGACCGTGCTCGCAGTCGATTACGACAAAATCGAAGCCCATCCAACCCATTGTTTCGACCATCCCGGGTGATGGCAGGCCGACGAACGGTCCGATGGTAGTTTTTCCTTCGTTTAATTTTTGTTTCAGTGTGTTCTTGTTCACCCGTAGTTTCTCCACATGATTGGTTTGCAATCTCGCAATCGAGAATACAAGCAAGCAGGCTGAGGTGAAAGACGGAGAAAGTTCTAATCTGCCCCGAAATATTCACCTGCATATCGTTTCTACGGCATTGGACTCAATCTGGTTCCGGTCAATACCATAGCGAGGTGAACATGCCAGAAAGGGAAAGCTGTACTGCAATAAGCTCAGCATTCCAGCCTGTGAAAGATCTGCTCGAGCAGGGAATTCAGGATGGTCTTCATCCCGGCGCATAGCTATGCGTTGCACTCAATGGTGAGGTCGTTGCCGAATTCGCTGCAGGTGAGTCAGTTGTGGCGACCGGCACTTTGATTACACCCGACTCGGTCATGCCGTTGTTCTCTTCGGCAAAGCCAATCACCGCCGTGGCGATCGGCGTGTTGGCGGATTCTGCTCGTTTGAATTTTGACGAGCCAGTTGCGACGCACATTCCAGAATTTGCTGCTCGCGGCAAGTCAAATATCCAGATCAAGCACCTTCTGAACCAAACTTCAGGATTGCCTATGATGCACTTGCCGATGGTGGGCAAAGCCGTGTCGCAGTGATCGCACGCCTGAGCGATTCTCATACGATTGAAGGCTGTATACCCGGCGAATGTTCAGCGTAAAACCCGACAGTTAGCTGGCACATTCTCGCTGAGGTGATCGAGCGAGCGGTACGTCGTTCGAAACGTTCATTCAGGATTTCATCCTCGATCCGCTCGGGATGAGCGAGGCCTACCCAAATGTACCCTCCGCCCTAGCCGATGAACTGGTATATCGAAGGGTGGCGATGCACAATTCACGACGTCATCCTATGATCGTGCATCCGTCTTACACATCTGGGCATTTGGGTCGATTTATACGACCAGACAACAGTTTTCATGGCCCGGGCCACGACATGGTGAAGTTCTATTTGATGCTGCTTAACGACGGCGTGGCACCGGGAGAGGAGCGGGTAATTTCTGGCGAAACGATCAAGACGCTGACAACTCGCCAGCATGAAGGTTTGCTCGATGAAACATTTGGCGTCGTAATGGATCGAGGACTCGGCTTCTTCATCGACAGCCGACGCCACAGCCCGCGGTTCCCTATGGATACAGTACTTCTGCGTCATCAGCGACGTTCGGGGATGGCGGCAAAGAACCTTCAACAGGATTTGCTGATCCCAAAAAACAACTCGCCGTGTCCCTGATATTCAACGGAATGTCCGGCGAACCCAAACACGACCGTCGCCTGAAGAGGACACTGTCCGCGGTTTACGACGCTGTCAGCAGCTAGATCTTGAAGAAGGTCTCGGGGATTTCATGCTCGACTAGCAGACGGCGAACTCGTTTGAAGATAGCATCTGCAACTCGATGACCTGCCTGATCAGCGCGGACGACGCACCAGCGGGGCTCGTTCTTCGAAAGCTCCAGATAACCATTGCGAACACTCTCGTGGAATTTCATCGAAGCCCGTTCAAAGCGACGTTCGTTTTCGTTGTCGACCCGGCCAATATTTGTACCCTCAGCAGCATCGAACAAATTTGGCTCGTTAGTTACGCGAGCCAGACTAACCTTCGGGTCCGCATCCAACAATACGGTCAAATTTGGAACAACCCCGGCAGTAGCGATATCGTTCAACTGCGTGATCGTCTGTAAATCTCCACCCCGGGCGTGCCCTTGATAAGCCAGTGTGGAATCAATGTATCGATCGAGCACAACCACCTTGCCCCGGTCCATGGCTGGGCGCACAGTTTCAAACATCATTTGTGCCCTAGCGGCCTCGAACAGCAACGTTTCGGCAAGCGGGGATGATGAATTTGACCGCTTGATCCATCGACGAATGTTGTTCCCGAGGTCTGAACTACCCGGTTCCTGCGCAAGAATAGTGTCGATTCCGAAGCTCTCGAGTTTGCGGAATAATCTCTCCGCCTGAGTCGATTTTCCAACTCCTTCGCCGCCCTCGAAAGTGATCAGCAGACCGTCTTTTATCGTGTGTCTCTTCAGGTTCACTCCGTCGGCCCCGAAGTTCATAGATTTTTGCTCTTTAGCAGCCACTGGTATGCCCCATACTTGTTGTGCTCGAGGTACTGTGGCACCTCAGAATAATGGTTTGAACCCTACTGCTTTCGGCGCCGAATTACAACGCGTCGTGACGGCTCTCTGCCCATGCTCGCGGAGCCAAGATTACTGCGTGCAGCCAGGCCGTGCTGTAATCTTCGAACGTACGGTGGTTGTGACATTAACTCAACCCGCTGCTCACCAGCCACGACACGGCTAATGGCGGCTTCAGTTTCTCTGAGTGCTTCCCGTGATCGACCGTTCTGGCTCTGATCTTCAGATTGGCCGTTGAATACTTCACTGGCGCTAATACCTGCACCGGCGCGAATGTTTTCATGGGTGAAGCGTTTCAGAAATTGCTTGATTTGCTCCTTTGTGCCTCGTCGAAGCACGTGAACCATCACACCATTACGCTCAGCTCTTCGAACCGCCGTAGGACGTCGACCGTAGTGCGATTTCGTCGTTACGAAAATCTCGGCTGTATCGGCGAAATCGACCACTTTTACAGGTGCGCTCATTTCGTTAATTACTTCGTTGATAGCTGTCTTCGGTATCCCGAACGGGAAGACTTTGGTTGCAACCTGATTTGGTGTTTCACCCCGTTCGATCGGATCGTCAAAATTACGCCCTGAATCACGCCCGTTCAAGAATTGAGCGGGCAGTTCTCGCCGACTCCGCCCGCGATCTCGATCTCTTTCGGAGCGTCTACGTCCGACTTCGTTTACCTCGAACGGCGCCGGGAAGAACTCTGAATCACCACCGGGCATCTCTTCGACTTGAGTATCGACTCGACCGTCTGACTGTAATATTCGAGACTCTTGCGGTATCGAAATTCCGCGCAACATTCGGTCAACGGCAGTACCCACTTCAGGATGGATAGCGACGGCGTTGCGCTCACGAATCTCGACAACGATATCGAAGGTAGGATCGTGCTTACGTTCGAGCACTGTCTTCTGTGTTCGCCTGCGTCTCGCCTCGATATCGCCAAGTGTCACCGTCTGCATTCCACCGACGAGGTCAGCGAGCGTCGGATTCGATACGACATTGGCCAGCGTATTTCCGTGGGCGGTGGCTACCAGTTGCACACCGCGCTCAGCGATTGTTCGCGCGGCAAGTGCCTCAAGCTCGGTACTCATTTCATCGATGACAATCACTTCGGGCATGTGATTCTCAACACCCTCGATCATGACGTTGTGTTGAAGACTCGTGTTCGCCACCTGCATACGACGTGCCCGACCGATCGCCGGGTGCGGAACATCACCGTCGCCAGCGATTTCGTTTGATGTT
>CAYTAO010000016.1:12594-13880 GCA_964435915.1 uncultured Dehalococcoidales bacterium | reverse complement strand
CAGCCAACACACGTGCAGTCTCTCGCAATATCGTTGTCTTACCAACTCCTGGGCGGCCCAGAATCAGAACGCTTTTTCCTGATCGGATGAGATCGTCGATCAACCGAACCGATCCGAATACCGCCCGACCCACTCTGCATGTCAAACCAACGGGCTCGCCCGCGCGATTCCTCATGACCGAGATGCGATGGAGAGTGCGTTCGATTCCTGCACGATTGTCGTCACCAAAGTGCCCGACATGCTCCACGACATGCGCGATCTGCTCACGCGACACCTCGGATTCACTCAGTGATATTTGCTCAGATGGAAAACGAGCCTCGGGGGCACGACCAAGATCGAGTACAACCTCTACGAGGTCCCCAATGTCTTCCCGAGCTATGAGTGACTGTGCTATCTCGCCAGGAAATATGTCCATGAAAGCATTGAGATCGTCGAGGATATGTGCGTTGCTCTGCACCAGTTCTAACTACTCCTTACCGAATCACCCATCCGCTGTGGGCGGCGATATCCTGATCTCACTCGTTCAACTAATAGCGGCGAATGCCCGCTGTGCCTCTGCAACGGTCTGAGCCAAGGGCTTGACCATCACTTCATGTTGTGCCTGTTCGGTGAATCCTAACGTAACCAGTAAATGTGATAGAGCAGGCCTGTAATCTGGCACAACCGCCGATGTAGGCACGTTCTTACTGTCGGCCAGTGATACGGCAACAAGTCCCTCTAGCTCGGATCCAGCCTCGGGTGACCAGTTGACACTAAACACGTGCCCGGAACGAGTTGAGTTCCGTTGTACGAGGGCACCAATCTCTCCGCCTGGTAAATCCAATACCCACTCCGATGTTTTGCGCCCGAGCTGTTCTGTTCCAGCAATCCAGTCTTGCGAAGTCTGACCCGTCTTCATTCGAATTTCGACCGGGGTTGTTAAGTTGTGCATTCGGAACAGGGCAAGATCGTCGGCTTTGGTCTTTGGGCGCATCTGAAATGCATGATCAGGTAGGCCAAGACTTGCGATGGCCGAATGAGCAGATTCCGAGCGATAGACAGTTTCACGATAGAGCGCTGAATATCCGGCCTTACGAGCGTCTTCAGACACACCGCTATGAACAGGAACCCTGATGAATATTCGTTGAGCACCAGCAACACCTGCTCGAATGGCAATCTGTTCAAGGAGTTCGAGCACTATATCCGACTTCGACTTTCGTAGATACAGCTCGCCAACTTCCCAGGCCTGTGGTCCTGAACGCGGTCCAGCTCGCAAAACAGCATCGCTTCGGCCGCGACGTGCTTCC
>CAYTAO010000016.1:6565-12584 GCA_964435915.1 uncultured Dehalococcoidales bacterium | reverse complement strand
ACGACTGGCTAAATTGCAGCAGGCCGGGCGAATCTGTTGGGTGAAGGTGGCGGATCATACTGTGCTGGGGGTTTCTTCAGTCAAACGATTCCGTTCGGCGTCTGTTCGCGCCTCTTCAGCTAGTTCTATGAACAGTGCATGTAAACGGGTGTCTTCGGTCAGCTCAGGGTGAAACGAAGTTGCAAGCACACGGCCTTTCTTCACAGCAACAGCCTGTTGAGGCGTGCCGTCGGCTTTGGCCGGAACGCTGGCAATAGTTTCCACTCCGTTGCCTGTGTCTTGAACGATAGGTGCCCTGATGAACACAGCACGCATAGGATCGCCTTCAATCCCATCGACACTCAGTTCGGATTCGAAGCTATCGACCTGTCTTCCAAAGTAGTTCCGAGCAACCCCGATGTCTATCAAGTTAAGCGGCGTAGGGTACGGATCGGCAAGCTCGCGGGCGATCACGATCATGCCAGCACAGGTCCCCCACAGTGCCATTCCAGAGTCGACATGCATACGCAGGTCGTCAATGAAATCGAACATTCCAAGTAACTTCACGATTGTCGTGCTTTCACCACCCGGGATGATCAAGCCATCGATTTCAGAAAGTTGTTGTACCTTTCGAACTTCGATGGCGTTGATCCCGATAAGACCGAGCATATGAATGTGCTCAGCGAAATCGCCCTGTAGTGCAAGCACACCGATTCGAGGCTGACTCGAAGAAACGGTGTTTCCGTTCAATTTACTTACCAACCCCGAGTCTGAAGCTGCTGGTCTTCAGGAATCTTGTTGGCTTCGATTCCCGACATAGCGTCACCGAGCCCGCGAGAGATTTCGGCAAGCATGTCGGGGTCGTTGTAATGAGTCGTTGCCCGAACAATGGCATCGGCCATTTTCTCAGGGTTGTCGCTCTTGAAAATTCCAGAGCCAACGAACACACCTTCGACACCAATCTGCATCAGTAGTGCGGCATCGGCTGGCGTTGCGATACCGCCAGCGGCGAAGTTCACAACCGGTAGCTTACCCGTACGGTGTACTTCGACAACCAGCTCGTAGGGAGCCTGGAAATCTCGTGCAAGCGACATAAGCTCCTCAGTTGGAGAGTTCTGGATATCTCGAATCTCGGCCAGAATCTGGCGAGCATGTGTGACCGCGTGAACAATATCACCGGTTCCGGCTTCACCCTTCGTGCGGATCATTGCTGCGCCTTCACCGATTCGGCGGAGGGCCTCACCAATGTTTCGTGCACCACAGACGTAAGGCATCTTGTACTGCCACTTGTCGATATGGTACTCGTTATCGGCCGGAGTAAGAACTTCCGACTCGTCACAATAGTCGACACCGAGTGCCTCAAGAATCTGAGCTTCAACGAAGTGACCGATTCGAGCCTTCGCCATTACTGGAATAGATACGGCGTCGATAATGCCTGAGATCAGGTCTGGATCGGACATTCGTGCGACTCCGCCGTCTCGTCGGATGTCTGAAGGAACGCGCTCGAGTGCCATGACCGACACCGCACCTGCGTCCTCAGCGACCTTAGCTTGGTCGGGGGTTACAACGTCCATAATGACGCCACCCTTGAGCATCTGGGCTAGTCCGCCCTTTACCCGCCAGTCACCGACTTCGGGTTTTGACATTTCTTTCCAACGCTGAGCGCCTGCGCCATTGGTTGTGGTAGAAGAGGTAGCCATTGAAATAAGGTCCTTCCGGCTTTTGCATAACAATCAGAGTTTGTGCTCTGGATCGAATTGAAATGTGATCGCGACACCGAACCCGCGCCACACCTTTACGTCATCTTGACGCATTGTCTGAAAGTATACGCCCGTGTAATGCCAAATGGCTGGTTAGTTTCGCCAGACAAAAGGATCAACATTCCGTACGAACGAACTTGAGTTACAAAATAACTGGGCCCGTGGTGATTTATTCACCACGGGCCCAGTTATTTCATTCGTTTCGGGACTAAATGTCCTTTTCGACCATGAAGTTCGCTAAATCGGCAGTTCGCGAGGAATATCCCCACTCGTTATCGTACCAGCCGACCACCTTCACGAAGCCATCGTCAACGGCAGAAGTAGCCAGCGAGTCGATCGTGCATGAGTTGGAGTTTCCGATGTAGTCGACAGAAACCAGCGGCTCGTCCGAGTATCCGAGAATGCCGTGAAGCCCGTCGCTCATCGATGCCTGTCGGTAGGCCTCATTCACATCCGTCAGCGACGCCTTGCTTTCGAGTTTCACAGTGAAATCGGTTACAGATCCCGTAATGACCGGTACACGGTACGCCATACCGTCGATCTTGCCCTCAAGTTCAGGAATAACTAGAGTCACAGCTTTTGCTGCGCCCGTAGTAGTCGGAATAATACTGTTGGCAGCGGCCCGTGCCCTCCTCAGGTCCTCGTGATTCTTGTCGAGAATTTTCTGATCATTGGTGTAGGCGTGGATCGTCGACATCAAGGCGGATTCGATACCGAAGCTGTCGTGCAAAACTTTGGCCATCGGAGCCACGCAGTTCGTCGTGCAAGAAGCGTTTGAAATTATGTTGTGCGCAGAAGGATCGTACTGGCCATTGTTCACTCCCAGCACGATCGTGAGATCCTCGTTCTTTGCAGGAGCCGTAATGATGACTTTCTTTGCGCCACCGTAAAGGTGACCCGCTGCCTTCGTGGCATCGGTGAAGACTCCCGTTGATTCGATTACGAGATCGACGCCCACATCACCCCACTTGATCTTGGAAGGATCACGCTCAGAAAAAGATGTGATATCCCGCCCGTCGATTACCAGCTCGTCGTCCCTGGCCTCGACCGTGCCCGAGTACTTACCGTACGTGGAGTCAAACTTGAACAGCTGCGCGTTCGTAGACGCACCGCCACGATCAATAACGGCAACGACTTCGAGGGTGTCGCTGTGTCGCTCCGAAATAGTTCGGAACACCTGTCGCCCGATGCGTCCAAACCCGTTAATTCCGACCTTAGTTTTTGCCATTTTGACTTCCCTATCGTTGGGTCACTTATGCCCATTGAATTGAGTACCTGGATGAGTTGTTAGTTCGGCAGGACTCGCTTGCCTGCATATTGTGCGTTATTTCCGAGGAACTCTTCGATTCGGAGAAGTCGATTGTACTTCGCTATCCGTTCGCTTCTCGCCGGCGCTCCAGTTTTGATCTGACCTGCCGACGTACCTACGGCAAGGTCTGCAATCGACGTATCCTCAGTTTCGCCCGAACGATGACTTATGACAACGCCGAAATCTGAGTTTTGCGCGAGGCTAATCGTGTCGAGAGTTTCGGAAACAGTGCCGACCTGATTCAATTTCACCAGCACAGCGTTTCCGGCCTTAGTGTCAATTCCCTGCTGTACGTAACGTGTCTGGGTCACATAGAGATCGTCACCAACCAGTTGGATGCGATCACCGGTCTTTGCGGTCTGCAACTCCCATCCAGACCAGTCGTCCTCCGCAAGCCCGTCTTCCACCGAATAAATCGGGAAGTCTCTGGCGAGAATGGCGTACTCGTCGACCATCTCTTCACTGGAAAGCTTTCGGCTCTCTCTTGAAAGATCGTAGATACCACCGACGTAGAATTCCGACGCCGCCGGGTCAAGAGCAATGAACACGTCATCCCCGGGCCGGTACCCGGCACCCTCGATAGCTGCGGTTGCGTATTCAAGTGCTTGGCGATTGGTAAGTCCCTGTGGTGCGAAGCCGCCCTCGTCTCCAACGGTCGTGGCATATCCATCGGCATGTAGTTTCTTGTTCAACCACTGGTACATCTCCGCTCCACAGCGCAGAGCCTCAGAAAATGAGTCGATACCGGCAGGCACGAGCATGAATTCTTGAAAATCAGTAGAGCCCATCGCGTGAGCACCACCGTTCAACACGTTAAACATCGGAACAGGCAGCTCAGTCGGTGAGTTGTTACCAACGAGATCGGCGATGTGCTTATACACCTCCTTGCCAGAGCTGACTGCGCCTGCTCTAAGAACCGCCAACGAGACCGCTAGAATGGCGTTCGCTCCAACGTGTGCCTTATTGGGAGTGCCGTCTAAGTCGATCATCACCTTGTCGACCGCACGCTGGTCGTTTGCCTGCAGCCCAACGACGGCAGCGCCAAGCTCGCTGTTCACAGCGCCGACTGCCTTAAGGACGCCCTTGCCGCTGAATCGATCTGGATCGCCATCTCGAAGCTCGACAGCTTCCCGGCTTCCTGTGCTGGCTCCTGAAGGAACCGCAGCGGACGCTGTTGTGCCGTCGTCTAAAACGACCGTCGTTCCAACCGTCGGGTTGCCCCGTGAGTCGAGAATTTCATGACCGATAACTGAAGTGATTTTCGCCATATGCTTGTTCGTATCCCGTGTCTTATCATGCCGAATATTAAGGCATCGAGCGTCAGTATCTAAATGCCGAGGGCTGTGCGCTGAGCTGCGAGAAGATTCACAATCCCTGTTTCCGCCATACCGAGCATTTCATCGAGTTGCGGCCGGGTAAAAGTAGCCTCCTCGCCCGTTCCCTGTAGCTCAACGAACTCACCACTGCCGGTCATTACAACGTTCATGTCAACGTCTGCTGCCGAATCTTCGTTGTAGTCGAGATCGAGAACAGCCGCTCCGTCGACGATGCCGACACTGATAGCCGCAATGGAGTCCTTCAGCGGGATCGACTCGATCGTGCCAACTTCCGACAATCCGGAGAGAGCCTGGTGCAACGCCACATATGCTCCGGTGATCGACGCCGTACGGGTACCTCCATCGGCGCGTAAAACGTCGCAGTCGAGCAAAATTGAAATCTCTCCGAGTGCAGAAAGATCTGTGACAGATCGTAGGGCTCGACCGATCAAACGTTGTATCTCCTGCGTTCGACCACCAACCTTGCTTCGCTCACGTCGAACACGTTCACGGGTCGACCGAGGGAGCATCGAGTACTCTGCTGTCACCCAACCGGTTCCATTACCACGCATCCACGGTGGAACCCTCGTCTCAACTGTTGCCGCGCACATAACTACCGTATTTCCAGTTTCTATTAACGCCGAACCTTCGGCGTCGAGAACATAACCGGGTGTGATTTTGACCGGGCGTTGCTCAGTCGCTGAGCGGTTTCCAGATCGTACGAGAGTAGTCTGAGGCAAATTGAAAATTCCTTTGATAAATCAGTCAGGAATTTTACCAGTGGATTTGCTGTTTCCTGTACGAATGCCCACAGTAATTTGAGGTCATTCGAAATTTCCCTGAGATCGCGACGATGCGCTCACTAAAAACTCAGACTGCTGCGACATGCGTAACGATTGCTCCACATTCACGGCGAACATTCGGATAATGTTGACCGCGAAATTTATCACGAGCGAATCTTGAAACGGAGCAGGTACTTTCAATGCGTATAGCTGTAATGGGTGCTGGAGCAGTTGGTGGTTACTTCGGTGGTGTACTCGCTAACCAAGGTGAAGATGTTGTACTAATAGCACGTGGCGCGCACGGCAATGCGATCTCTGAAAATGGCCTACAGGTCGATAGTCACTGGGGTAACTTCAACGTGAAGGTCAACGTGACCGACGATCCCGCAACAGTTGGCGAAGTTGACCTGATCCTTCACTGCACAAAGCTGTATTCAAACGCTGAGGCTCTTCCTTCAATGAAAAGTATGGTTGGCGATAACACCACCATTCTCACGATTCAAAACGGTGTCACAAGCGGTTCGATAATTGCTGAAGTCTTCGGTTCAGATCGCGTTCTTCAGGGTGCAACATACATCGAATCTGGAATAGCCGGCCATGGTCACATTCATCAGAGCGGATCGACCGCGAGGATCGAGTTTGGTGAAAACGACGGATCAAGCACCGAACGAACAGAGGCGATCCGAAAACTGTTCGATCGCGATGGCATGCAGGTTGAAGTTAGCACCAGCATTGTCGACACCCTCTGGAACAAGATGGTGATGGTCGGTGCTATTGGAACGCTTATGGCGGCGTCTAGGGCATCACTTCCAGAAATCCTTGCAAGCCCGAATGGTGAGCACACAATCCGAACAATAATGGAAGAGATTGTCG
>CAYTAO010000016.1:0-6551 GCA_964435915.1 uncultured Dehalococcoidales bacterium | reverse complement strand
TACGTTCCCTCCACGTTGTGTTGAGTCTAAGATGGAAGCCGCAATTGCTGAAGCAGACGAGTTTCAAGCATCGCTCCAGTATGACCTTACAGTTGGTAAACCCCTCGAACTAGATGACATCCTCGGTGCAGTTGTTAAGCAGGGCCGTAATGCCGGTATCCCGGTTCCTGCAAGTGCGGGGTTGGTCACTGTTCTCGACAAGTTTAAGCAGGGCTCGTAACCCTCCAACTGTCTAAACACCTGCGGCATCTTCAGGCATGAATAGAGAACACAGTGACGACCGAACCCGCGATTTCTGATGAGACACTCGGAAAATTGGGCGAGCTACCGACACAAACCCTGATAGACGGTCTGTGGGTAGGCAACTGGCCCCAGGCTATGATCCACGGCGCTCGCCCGATCTTCCCCGATCAAAAGATGGTCGGTAGGGCAGTGACGCTTCGATTCGTCCCGCATCGCCCCGACATTCTTGCTGACAAGCCAAAGGCGGAAGACTCACCCGAGTACGTCGCGTTTGAGTTGTGTGGGCCCAACGAGGTGCTTGTTGCTTCGGCGGTCGGACCATGGGAATCGATCGGCGGTGATATCAAGTTTTACCGCTTAGCTCAGTTGAAAGTCGGTGGTCTGGTTACCGATGGGTCTGTACGCGATACGGCTGAGCTAAAGGACTATGGGTTCCCGGTTTTCGCATATTCATCAACAGCCAAACAGGGGCCAGCAGTTATGCAGCCGTGGGCAGTTAACGATGTGATTTCATGTGGTGGCATCGTAGTTAGACCCGGTGACGCGATTATTGGCGATAACGATGGCGTTGTTGTTGTTCCCGCACCAATGGCCGAGCGCGTTCTCGAGATCGCCGCCGAGCGTGAAGAGGTTGAGCAAGTAATCAAAAAAGAACTGCGCAAAAACCCTGGTTCACCCGGCAAGTACTACCCGTTCAACGATAACACCTGGAAACTCTTCGAAGAATACAAATCCCGCGGCGAGTGACCTGATTAGGTTTTTTCCTTGTAGAACAGAAGCCGGTCGATTTTCTAATCGACCAGTGGCGATCCATCAGGACGAAGTCCACGCGCTGCCATTCGCTTCGCTCGTTTTTCGAAGTTCGCGCAGTCCTCGCAAACACTCTCAGGGATCATACCCCAGTCAATGAGAAAACCGAAAACCATACAGCCCAGACAGAACCCGAAAACACTCTCGAGTCCGGCTGCGAATATGAGCCCGCCAAGAACAATGTAGGCGGCACCATGTAGACCGAAGCCCAGCGCAAGAACCGCGGCCGTAACAGAGAAGACAACACCGATCATTGCGGCGAACCGCTTCGGTGGGCCAGCAACCGGACGATATGGAAGCCCGAATTTTGGAACGATTACCTTCGTAACCAGAAGAGCCAACGGGCTGAGCCGGGGTCCCGCAGCTACCCGAGCGATGAAGCCGTACGCGAGCAAAAGAGTGATCCACGGCATGTCTAGCGCTATCGTCGCAACCGCCATGATTACGACGCCGGCAGCTACTGCTCGC
Source organism: uncultured Dehalococcoidales bacterium (assembly GCA_964435915.1). Lineage (GTDB taxonomy): Bacteria > Chloroflexota > Dehalococcoidia > Lucifugimonadales > Lucifugimonadaceae > Lucifugimonas. The sequence continues at coordinate 5,030 of CAYTAO010000016.1, read as the reverse complement.
GCAACGCTGGCGTTCAGCGGGGGAGGGAAGCTAAAAAAAGAAGGCTCTTGTTGTTGAATAGATGGCATGTTTTAACGTTGAATTCTGAACCAGGTTGCGCCAAATAAAAACCCCCGCTTTCGATAGGCGAGGGATGGTAGTTCGGTCGAACTAGTGCGCGAGCCTGATCAATCAGCCATCTCTCTAGATGTGTGGCAACCGATGCAGTCGGTGAGCGGCAAGTGAAGAAAAATCATTTCGTTATGTAGCGTAACTCCGATTGCTAGCTCTGCGCAATTGATTTTTGGTGATTGAACTCAAAACATGTGCAAATCTGTGTTCTAAAGATTAGGAGTTGGTTTTTTATAAAACTCCTGCAAACGTCTTACTACAACCTCACATGAGCATGTTTTGTTTTTATAGATATCAGACGAGAGCCAGGTGGTTCAGTTACTCAGCGTCAGCGTCAGCGGTGCCATTCGATGTCAGTGTGGTGGGTGATGGGATGAGCCAGCGTCGAGCAGACGATATCTAGGCCTTCGGACCCAACGGTCTCCTCATACGTCTTGATATGGTCGGTCGTGGCATGTTTCCTTCGCTGTCACGACGGGCCCTGTCGACGTTAACGATCCGACCAACATCTGTGATCGCTTACATTTCCAAACTCCCAACTGGTCCCTAGCTTTGCACAACCCACTGTCATACTGAATTCAAGTACGTCCTGAGCGGAATCTACCGGGTCCAGAATTTCTCTCCTCACCTGCAGCGTCGACGTCACCACAATCCTAAGGACCTGCCAGCGGGGCGAAGAAGCCCCCAACCGGAAGTCATGTCTCCAAAAAGGTTCAGCCATCACCCCGAGACCTCTCCAGAAATGCGGCTAACCAAGCCGAAGCTACACCCCATGACTCAGTCAACCCGCCATCAACCTCTCGGAAAAAGTTGCACACGACTCTCAGGCCGGGTTTTATACATTCCTCGATTCAGGTGCTAACATCGCCCACACAGCGAACTCGACCCACTAAACCGGGGCAATAAATCGTCCGTTACGCCTCGGATCTTCGGAGTGACGCGGTATGGCTGATTTGAGTACGAGTCAAATACGTAACGTTGCCCTTGTGGGGCACAATGGTGCCGGGAAAACCTCACTGGCTGACGCCCTGTTTTTTACAGCCGGTGGTACCAGCCGACAAGGCAGCGTCGATGCTAATACGAGTCTTTCGGACTACGAACCCGAAGAACACCGCCGGGGATCAAGTATCCAGTTGGCAGTTTTACCTTCGATGTGGAAAAACCATCGAATAAACCTCTTGGATACGCCCGGCTACCCCGATTTCCGCGGCGACATGCTCTCAGCAGTTCGTGTTGCCGACTCCGTAATTCTCGTTGTATCCGCAGCCTCCGGCATCGAAGTCGGAGCGCAGCAGGCATGGAACTACATGCAAGACCTCGGAGTTCCCACGGCAATTGTTGTTAACAAGCTCGACCGGGAACATACTTCATTCGAACAGACCTGTTTTGAGATAGCCGAATCGTGGGGCAGGCAGTGCGTTCCCGTTCAAGGCGTAGATGGCGATGCCGAAGCTTTCGCGGCCGTATCAACAGGCGAACTGCCCGAATCAGTTGTTGAGGCAATTGCAGAATCAGACGACGATCTGATGATGAAATACCTCGACGGAGAAGAACTTTCGACGGCGGAAATCAACGCTGGCCTGAAAGCCGGCATCATAAGCCGCGGCATCGTTCCGATTTTTGCAGTCTCGGCAATCAACAACACGGGATCATCAGAATTGCTCGATTCGATCGTTGCCGTGCTACCGTCACCTGACGATGTGGAATCGCCTGAAATTCCAGCCGGGGTTCAGGCCAACTTCGTATTCAAAACGTCAGCAGATCCATATGTCGGAAAGCTTTCATACTTCCGGGTTTACGGTGCGACCGTGTTATCGAACGCCCAACTCTGGAACTCGAACAAAGGCGAGTCTGAACGAATAGGGCAGGTCTATCACCCTTCTGGCAAGGAAACCGAAGGCGTCGGCAGTGTCGTTCGCGGCGATATCGGAGTTATATCTCGATTGAGCTACACCCAGACATTCGACACGCTGTGTGACAAGGCAAACGAAATTAAGCTAGGAGGTGTCGATCTTCCATCACCAGTGTTTGCACTTGCAGTCACGCCCAGCGGCCAGTCAGATCTAGACAAAATGGCCGAGTCGTTATTGAGAATGACTGATGAAGATCCAACTCTTGAACTCGAGCGCAACGGAGATACGTCCGAAACGATTCTGCACGGACTTGGTGATATTCACGTCGATCTGGCAATCGAGCGAATCGCGCGTAAATTCGATGTGAATCTCGACACCGCACTACCAAGCATTCCGTACCGCGAGACTATCGGTGGGAATACTTCGGTCTCCTACAAGCACAGAAAGCAATCGGGTGGACGAGGCCAGTATGGGCACGTCGTTCTAGAAATTTCACCCGGTGAAACTGGCAAAGGCATCACGTTCGGCTCGAAGGTGGTCGGCGGAAACGTTCCGAAGGACTACATTCCCGCAGTCGAAAAAGGAATCCGAAACGCCGCTATCGGAGGTGTTGTGGCCGGATACCCGGTAGTCGATGTCGCGGTGACGCTTACCGACGGATCGTCTCACTCGGTTGACTCCTCAGGAATGGCGTTCGAAATCGCAGGAAGCATGGGATTCCGCCAAGCAGTTCGAGATGCAAGGCCAACCCTTCTCGAACCTGTTTTGAAGCTGAAAATCCTGATACCAGACGATAGTGCTGGCGATGTGATGGGCGATCTCAACACTCGCCGTGCCCGAATCGAAGGCATGGAGCCGAAAGGCAACGGATTGACCGAGATCACCGCGGAGGCACCTGCATCGATGATGCAACGCTACGCGGCAGACCTCCGATCGCTCACGCATGCTCAGGGCGACTTCACAGCCGTGATGGATCACTACGAGCCAGTACCGTCTCAGGATGCGCAAAAAGTTATAGCTTCTCGCCAGTCAGGTGAAGAAGAGTAACTCCAAAAAGATGTAACGAGACTCGATTCCGCGGACTCCGGTCGCAACACGTCGCTCCCAGCCGCTACCCCTCACCCGGAACAATCGGAAGTACAACCCTCGACGGATACTCAGCACTCGTATGAACTGTGTTGTATGCCTTAATCATTTTCGTGTGCCGACCCATCGGTTCCCCGGTATTCGGATTCACGTCAAACCTCGGGAAGTTCGAGCTCGAAACATCGAGACGAATCCGATGACTTTTCTTGAACACGTTAGACGTTGGCCATAACGTGATTGTGATCTCAACCGGCTCTCCCGGCGTCATCATCTCTGGATCGGTCCACGAATCGCGGTATCGAGCACGCTGAATCGTGTCGATCAGGTTCAGATGGTAACCCTCGGGGTAGTCCTTGCTTGCCGGGTATACATCGACAAGCTTAACCGTGAAATCAGTGTCGATCGCAGTCGACGAAACCCACAGCTTTACCATCACCTCGCCTGTCACCTCGGTATCGTTTTTAAGGGGATCGGTCTCGAACGCCAGTACATCAGATCGATCCCTCAAAAGCTGGTACGGCTCTTCAGCACCGATCCACTGCGGACCTTCCTTCTGATGAAAGCCACCAGCGGCAATTACTTCTATCAGGTTGTTACGAGCCAGCGTCCACTGATCCAAAAACTCCGGGATATCGTCCAGCGCAGGCCCGCCCTCTTCGGGTGAAGCAACCTTGAACATCCCGACAAGCTGACCACCGATAGTTGGAACAGGGCGTTCTGGGTCGTACGTGTAGCTGATAGAGCTTTCGTCTTCCATCGTCTCGAACGAATCGAGTGATCCGTCATCGTGCAGGTAGAGCGTCTGGAACTGCGCCGGTTCCAATGGCCACTGGTTCTCGTCGCGCCAGTAGCCACCGTGATTTAGGTTACCCTCATCGGTTTTCTTACCATCGCCTGTACCCATCACGTAAATACGAACAGGCGGATCGTTCTCTGGCGCTGGCATCCCTTTCAGGTGCTGGTCAAAGAATGCCAGCCGTTCGGGATTGTAAATCCGGTTGCCCCAGACACTTTCATTGCCGGTGTCTGTATTCCCATGCCACGACCCGGTGGCACGCATTCCACCGTGTCACCAGGCACCCAGAATGAGCCGGGTAGCCGACTCGTTCTGACGATTCATTTCGACGAAATAATTTGCGGTCGCACCGACAAAGTTGTCGTACCAGCCGCACGAAACTGTCATGGGCACATCGGCATGCTGTTCGTTCTGAATTAACGGCTCCTGATTTGCCGCTTCTTGCGCCCACCATTCGTCATATTCGCCGCGGTAGTAGTAATCGAAGACGGTCTTTTCTAGATCGGGCGTGACCCTCAGGGCCGTTTCGCCCGGCTTCAGCGGGAAGCGCTTGAGCCAGTTACCCATGTTGCGCATGGCGTCGAAAATGATCCTAGCCTTCTCGGGATCTTCGCCGATCTCGTGACTATCGAGTGCATGCAAGTGTGCAGCACCAAACATCTGTAGCGACATCGCTCCACCCTCGCGGGCCTCATGCCTGTAGATGTCAGTCGGTCACGCCTCGACCCACATGGCTGCGAGATGTGGCGGTTTTCTCAGTGCGAGTTGGGTATGAGTGATGGCTCGATGAGATGACCCCAACGTGCCGATCTTGCCGGTGCACCAGTCCTGCTCGGCTAGCCATTCGACCGTGTCGTAGCCGTCGTCACCCTCCCACGGATTGATCGTGTGGTAGTAGTGACCATCACCCTCCGAACGAAAGCGCGACCGTAGGTCCTGTAAAACGAACGCGTAGCCACGTCGTACATAGTAAGGGATCACATCGTCCCATTCAGGAGCGGTCTTGTCGTAGGAAGTCCGAACGAGAAGCGCGGGGACTTGCTCACTCGCGTCTACAGGGCGACCATCTCCGTGGCAGGGGAGGTAGATATCGGTGGCGAGACGTACGCCATCGCGCATCGGGATCATCACGTCGCGCAACTGGTGCACTCCGTATCGGAGTTGGGAGGAGGTTTGTGGAGTTG
>CAYTAO010000015.1:0-36617 GCA_964435915.1 uncultured Dehalococcoidales bacterium | reverse complement strand
GGTGGTCACAGGCTAGATCGAGTTGTGGAACATATCAGTTGGGGCGACGCTAGCGGGCATCATGTGGTCGACGGACTTTCCTATCAGGCGAGCGATGATCGGGGACACTGTTGATCCTGAAGGGATTTCTATAGCGATTGGTATCGATATGGCGAGCAGCAACTTTGCTCGGGTGATCGGCCCACTTGGTGCAGGTTGGTTTCTGGAGAATCTCGGGATGCAGGTGGCGTATTACACGGGAGCGATTCTGTTCGCAATCGGTTCGCTACTGGCATTTTCTCTGCCATACGTGGCTCCAGTTGCTAAAACTGGAACACAATCAGGATACTTCGCCAATCTCATCGAAGGTCTGAAGCACGTTCGGGCAGATCGGATCATTGTTGTAACGCTCGTAATAACGATCATGATGAACATTTTTGGATTTCCATACCAACTCATGGTCCCGGTGATAGGAGCCGAAACGTTGAAGGTTGGTGAGTTTTTCATCGGATTATTACTTGCGACCGAGGGCGTGGGGGCGACGATTGGCGCGCTGATAATTGCACTTAAGGCGCGACCGGGTGGCTTCACCAAGATTTACGCGTTTGGCTCCATGGGCGGCCTTACTTCAATACTGCTGTTCTCGCTGATGCCTTCATATTGGACTGCCATACCGTTTTTATTGCTCGCTGGATTTTCTGTGGCAGGGTTTACAACTATGCAGAGCATCATAGTTGTCACTTCGACACCCGCCGAGATTCGCGGGAGGGTGCTGGGCGTCCTCGCGGCTTCGATTGGCACAGGTCCGTTCGGCGCACTGTTGATCGGTGTAGTTGCTGTGTGGTGGGGTGCGAACAACGCAGTGACCGCAATAGCTGCGACTGGACTGACCCTGTTGATCCTGACCCTGTTGATCTGGCCGGCCTATCTACGACGCGAGGTTGGAGGCCAACCGTCAACTGGCGAGTTCGTTGGAGAAAACGAGTGAAATCACGTAGATGAACATGATTAAAAAGATCAGCAGTATTACGATGCGCGAGTTGAGTTTGAATTTCATAAAAAATCTTTGAGGATTGGTTGTCACCGTGGATAGTCGTAACGGAAGCAGTTCAATTTACTCTCTTGTTGCACTCGATATCGATGGGACGATGATTGGTGAAGATCGAATCGTAAAGCCGGAATTAATCGATGCGATCGCTCGGGTTCAATCAATGGGTGCTGTTGTATCAGTTTCAACCGGGCGAGCATTAACCCCGGCTCTGAAAATTTCTGAAGAAGCTGGGGCTACTGGACCAGTGATCTGCTTTCAAGGAGCCATGACCTACGATCAGGTCTCAAAAACTCCTTTGCGACATGTACGGCTTCCCGAAGCCATCACAACCCGGGCGATCAGGGGTTTGTTACAAACCGTGCCGGAAGTCATGATGTTCCTTGGCTACGATGTATGGGTCCAAAAACACTCCAAGTGGACGGAAGGGTACGGTCAGCGGATGGGATTGGAGATTCGGGACACCGATTCGCTTATGTCAATGGCGGATCAACTGCCAACTGCACTTGTCGGTGTGGGTGAACCTGAAGTGGTCGGGCCTCTTGTTGAGCAGCTTCAGCAACAGCTGAATGGTTCGGCGCTGGTAACGCACTCTCTACCGATGTTCTGTGAAATCGAGGCAATCGATGCTGGCAAGGACCACGCCGTTCAACATCTGACGAAAACACTGAATGTCGATAGGGCAGGCGTAATTGCGGTTGGTGACGGTAAGGGTGATCAGTCAATGATCGAGTGGGCAGGACTTGGAGTTGGTGTCGAGGGAGGTCATCCTGACGTTTTGAGCGCTGCAAACCGCATAATTGCAACTCCAGACAATTCAGGACTCGTTAGCTTTCTCGAGGAATTGGCCGATACTGGTAAATTCGGTTCACCAACCGCTAAATAAATCGTAAAACTGCGAACGTTTACACAACAGGCAGGATCCTTTGAAAGACATAATCGTCCTCGGCGGGTTGAACATGGACCTAATTGTGGATACTCCCAAATTGGCCGGACCTGGTGAAACTGCTGAAGGAACGCGGTTTTATACAGCTCCCGGTGGCAAAGGCGGGAATCAGGCGGTCGCTGCGGCGCGATTGGTGCAGAGAGCTGGTTCGGTAAAGATGGTGGGTCGTATCGGTGACGATGGCTTTGGTGAGGAAATGGCGTCGTTCATGCGCGATGAAGGCATTGATACCTCTCTGCTGACACGCACCGACAATATCGCATCCGGAATAGCGGTGATTTTTATTCTTCCCAATGGCGAAAACCATGTTAATCCTGTCTACGGCGCAAACGCACTCTGCGACTCACAGCAGTCATCAGACGTAGAAAGCGCACTGTCGAACGCCGGCGTTCTTCTCTGTCAGCAGGAAGTTCCACTATCCGTGACCAGAGCGTCGATTGAAGCTGCGGCTCGTGCAGGTGTCATGGTTGTACTTGATCCTGCTCCAGTTCGTGAAGTGCCCGCAGGATTTTATGACGCTGTCACGGTGCTTACACCGAACCAGGGGGAAACGTCGTCGATGGCAGCCACAGATGTTGTCGACGCAGCGTCGGCAAGGACAGCAGCTGTGAAGATACGCAATACAGGTATCGAGACGGTAATTGTCACTCTGGGTGATCAGGGTGCATGGGTTGAGTCGGACGGAATTTCTGAGTTACTAGAGCCGTTCAATGTTAATGTTGTCGCCACGGTTGCTGCGGGTGATGCGTTTAATGGTGGTTTCGGCGTTGGAATTGCATCGGGCATGCATCTGCTGGACGCGGCTCGACTTGGGATGGCTGCGGGAGCCCTGTGCGTGACCAGAGACGGTGCACAGGAGTCTATGGCCACCAGAGCAGAGGTCGACGCCCTGTTAGCATCTCGATAGCGGTGATCAAATCCTAAATCGACGGAGGCGGACCAGAAATGTCGGAAATCGACATGATCCCTTCAGCATCCATCAACTTCACGAGGCGTTTGTTTATCCTTGCTGGCAGTCCAGGGCCCTCGTATATGAACGATGTGTAAAGCTGCACAGCCGACGCGCCTGTCGCTAGCAGTTGCCACACATTCTCTGCTGTAGACACGCCTCCGCAAGCGATGATTTCGGCTTGCCCCTGAACCCGGGCCTGGATATCGGCGATCATCAGTTCGGTGTGTTCGAACAGTGGAGCCCCACTTAGGCCCCCCCGACCGACCTGCAGAAGGTTGGTTTCGATTGGGTGAGTGTTTGCTATGACTAGCCCGTCACCCCCGGCATCAACAGCTGTTTCGGCCAGTTTGAGAATTTCGTCTCGGTTTTGGTTGTTACGGGGCCAGGGCGGCAGCTTCACAAACAGCGGAACCTGTTTCTCAGCGACCATAGCCTCGATGAGTCCGCGCAACCTCGCTGGTTCGTGGAATACCCTGAGGCCCGTGGTATTGGGGCTGCTGACGTTCACCTCCAGTCCCGTAACTAACGTCTGACTCCGCCGCATGCACTCGAATATTTCATCCTCGATTGTGCCGGAGATGCTCAGCAATACCTGGCCTTTGTTTTTCTCAGATTTGCTTAGTCTTTTGACGGCCGTTTCGAGCCCCTGGCCCGGAAATCCGAGCGAATTCATTACGGCTTTTTGATCGGGAAGTCTGACCATTCGTGGTTTTGGATTGCCCGGGCGTGATGCAAGTGTCACGGTCCCACCGGTGACGAACCCAAATCCAAGGTTCAGTACCGATCCCAACACCTTACAGTCTTTATCGAAGCCTGCGGCCAGTCCGACTGGCGTGGGCAGCGGTATCCCAGCCAGATTGGTTGCAAGTTTGGTGTTCCGAGCTCCATTGGAGGGTCTAAACGCACTCCATACTCCGGGAATTGCCAACGTCATTTCGGCAGCTTTATGCGCACTTTCGGGAGTGAGCCTAAATATCAGGGGTTTCGCAGCCAAACTATAGACGCTCGTGTTATTACTCCAGATCACGCAATGTGTAGCGGTGATTCACTAAATGAAAGGTTTCGGCAAGAGTAACCAGAAGTATCATGTTAATCGCTCCCAATGATAATCTCGACTCTAATCCGAGGGACAAAAGGCCAATCTAAACCCATGACACTGGAATATCACCTAGGCGACTCCGTAAATCCTAAAGGACACGCGCTGATTTACTTTCAGGATGGATCAAACCCGGATCGAGTTGGAGCTTCGTACGTTGTGATTCTTCCGGTATCAGTCGATATCAGCAAGTATGTGCCGCCATTTCTGGCGGGGCAGGTTGAGCAACTAGGAACCGGTGAAATGTCCTCGTTCGCGTTCCCACCCGCACCCGAACAGGTTCCTTCTGAAGTCTGGCTACGCGAGACGGCCGCAAAGCGTGGTGACGACCTTTTATTTGGTGGGGTTGCTCAGTTGGATGATGTGACCTCACTTATGGAAGTTGTTGCGGGTATTTCGGCTGAATACGCTACTCAATACGACAATATGGTTGGCGTCGGGGATGGCTCTGACTCTCGATCCGTAGAGAGCGGCTCTGAGGGGAGCGGAGATAGTCCGGGAGAGGGCGTAACAGTGGCCGATGTCAACGATGTGATGTATAGCATGATGGCGGAGCCTGACCTACTTACAGAACTGACCACCCTGATGGGCCGGTTCCAATACGAATCGAGTGGTGGTGACACTGCTGGGGCTCGAGAAAGCGAAGCCAAAATTCGAGCCATCGGAAAGCACGTTCCCGAGAATCGTCGAATCGATTTGCTTATTGAGGCAGCTACCGACGGGAAGGTCGAATCAGCGAAACGGGCTCAGCTTTATCTCGAACGGGCATATGCGATGTATCGCGAGGATTACACGCGCGTCCATGTAATCGAACAAGAGATCCAAACACTCGCCGCCGACTGATATTAACCGAGAGCAGATTTCAGCTGATCAGTCGTGATATTTCCACCGCTGGCGATAAGCACGACGCGTTTTCCCTTGAGTTGATCTTTAATGTTGATTGCCGCTGCGAGAGATGCCGCACCCGCGTGTTCGACAAGTGAACGCGTCGCATGCACATAGTGTTTGATCGCACCGCTGATCTCTGAATCTTCGACCAAAATGAAATCTTTGAGGCGTTTACGCAGGATTCCTATCGTGAAGGTGTATGCAGATTCCGTTGCGAGGCCTTCTGCGATAGTCGACATCGTATAGGTTTCGATCGCTCCTGATTTCCATGCATGGTAGGCAGCAGGCGCACTGGCTGATTGAGCACCAATTACACGTGTCGAAGGGGACATGGAGTCGGTGACTATGCAGACTCCGCAAGCACCTGAACCCGCACCAATTGGGGCTACGATTACGTCGATGTCACTGAGGTCTTCATGGATTTCGACTGTGTATGTGCCGACTCCGGCTATCAAATGTGGTTCGTTTGCAGCGTGAACGAATCGCATGCCTTCGGTTTCCGCAAGATGCTCTGCGTGTTCTCTCGCTCGCTCGAAAACGTCACCATGGAAAAGTAGGTTGGCGCCAAGAGAAGCAATTGCTCCCGCTTTGGCCGAGTTTGCGCCCTTCGGTAGTACTACCGTGCAGGCTGCTCCAAAGGTTCGGGCAGCATATGCGATTGATTGCCCATGATTCCCTGAAGATGCGGTGACGAATCCACGCTTTCGCTCATCTTGAGATGACTGGGAAACGAGGTTGATTCCGCCACGAACCTTGAATGCGCCCAATAACTGATAGTTCTCGTGTTTGACCCACACGTCTGCATCGAGCAAATCGGATAAGACCGGATAGTGCCGGAGAGGTGTCCGTAACACGTGGGTTTCAATCACAGGTCTGGCTTGTTGGACATCTTCCAACGTTGGTTCGATCAGGTCTGGGGAGCCGGTCATTCAATGAATCCTCTGAGATTGCTAATTTGCTTCGTAGCGAAGAATACAAGACCCCAAATTAAATTATGGTGTGTCAAATACTCATCGTTGACGACCCTGGATCGAATTCAGGAGTACCCTTCATTTAGCAGCGCCCCACTATGTTGGGCGCTCGTTGTATTTGGAAATAAATTGGCAGTTCTGGATCCAATTGAAGAGAAGCAAATCGGGACGACTGAAACTCAGCCGACTGCGAACGCGCCGAGATTTGGGATTATCGGGCGATCGTTCAATCACACGTTCGAATCGGTCATAGCGAACCGTGATTACCGAATGATCTGGTTCGGAATGGTTCTGTCGATGGGCGGATTCCAGATGCAGATGGTTGCACGTGGAATTCTTGTATACGACATGACAGCCGACCCGTTTATTACGGGGATAGTCGGGATGGGGTTTGCACCCAGTTTGCTGGTTGTTTCGCTGTACGGCGGAGTCCTGGGTGATCGTGTGGAAAGACGCGCCCTTATTCAGTTTTCACAGGCCGTAAACGGCGTACTGGCGGGTGTTGTGGCCATATTGATGTTCACCGGAACCTTGGCCTGGGGGCATCTGTTCACGGTATCTGTTCTACAAGGCGCAATGTTTGCTCTTCAGATGCCCGCACGTCAGGCCGCCATCCCATCACTGGTAAGTAAAGATCAGTTACCAAACGCATTTGCCTTGAACGCTATGGCGATGAGTATGATGACATTGATCGCTCCGGCACTGGCTGGTGTGTTGTATGAAGTGATCGGGCCTGAGTACGTTTACGTGATGGTGTGTACGATCATGCTAATTGCAGTGATTTTCACTTCAATAGTTCCAAAGATGTACCCCCCTGATAGTAGTACTAAAACCTCTGTGGTTGACAACATCAATCGTGGTTTCAGGTACATCGGTCAGAACAAACTCATTCTTAATCTCATGGTTTACAGCGTCATCGTTTCGTTATTGTCGATGCCGTTCAGGATGCTCGTTCAGGTGTATGCCAAAGATGTGTACGGATCAGAACCGACTGATGTTGGAGTTCTTTTGACCGCTCTGGGGCTGGGCGGGCTAGTCGGGACTATTGCAATTGCGAACTTGCGCAAAGGCAACCGACGTGGTTGGATTGTTCTCGGTGGTGCCGTTGTGGCCAGTGCATCTCTAGGCTTGATCGTTGCCGTTCCCGTTTACGCAGCATGTGTTCTGGGGATGGTTGGTATGGGGCTTGCTGAGCAGGCTCGATGGGCGCTGGGACAGAGCCTGATGATGGAGAACACATCAGACGAGTACCGGGCTCGGGTGATGAGTATTCTCATGATGACATATGGGCTCATGCCGCTTGGAATGCTCCCATTAGGCTTTGCGTTGTTGGAATTTGGTGCCCGACCTTCTGTAGCTGTGTTGGCTGCGGGTCTTCTGGGATTCGTTATTCTGGCGATGTTTTTCATGCCCAGGTTGCGTCGTGCCCAGTAGCTTAATTATTCATTTACTCCCCGGAGTGGACCTTCTACCCCGGTTCGAACACTCGGATAGATATAAATAGCCAGATAGCTGCAATAGTTGTCAGTACGCGATACCAATTCAAAAATCGATACCAACGATTCTTTAGTTGCATCCGGTCGAAACGGGGTGCTGGCGAGAACATTCTCATCACTGGGTCAATCCGGGTTCCGTCATCTCTGGTTTGGCATGATGCTGGTGATGGCGGCGGTGAACATTCAAATGCTCGCCCGTGGATATCTAACGTGGGAATTGACGAAATCACCGATTGCAGTAGTGGTCGTTGGTGCAGGTTTTGCACCTCCGATTTTGCTGTTGTCCCTCTACGGCGGCGCTGTGGCGGATCGATATTCCCGTAAGCGAGTTATTCAAATTGGCCAACTTGGAATGTTGACCATTACTTTGATTATTGCGATCGCAATTGTCACCGAATCGATCACTGTTTATCACCTCGCAGTAGCGTCGGTCGCGCAGGGTACGATATGGGCCTTTTTAATGCCGGCGCGACAGGCGATCATAGGTGAGCTTGTCGATAGAGAGCATGTGACAAATGCCGTAGCTTTGAATTCGTCTGGGATGTCATTGACCACGATTGCCGCGCCCGGAATTGGCGGTTTGATATATGGCTTCGCAGGACCCGGGGCAACGTATTTCACCATGTCCGGACTCACCCTGGCCGCCTTGGTTCTGACTAACTGGGTGCCATCGGTTGCCCCAGTGGCGGATGTGAAGCGACGCATGTGGAGTGACATAAAAGAAGGTCTTGTCTATACGAGGCACAACAGAACCGTATTGGTGCTCCTCCTCGTTGCGTTGAGTACCGCTTTATTGGCGATGCCGTTCCGGACGTTACTACCTGTTCAGATCGAAGAAGTGTTCGAGCTAGAGGTTGAGGCACTTGGGTTGTTACTGAGTGCGATGGGAGTTGGCGCACTTGCCGGTTCTCTGGTGATAGCGGGTCTTTCGACCAACAGCCATCGAGGATGGGTACTGCTCATTACGAGCATGTTGTCAGGAATAGCGATCCTTTTTGCTGCGGCAACAACGTCGTACGTGGTAGCCGTTGGGATAATGGTGTTGCTAGGGATAGGTGACTCCGGTCGCCGAGCACTTAATTCGTCGCTCATCATGGAGCAGACTGATGATGAATTTCGTGGTCGCGTGATGGGGGTTTACATGATGAATTTCGGCCTGATACCTCTCGGTGCTATTCCATTGGGCTTTATCACTGCGTCATATGATGTGCGCGTGGCTTTTGCGATTGCTGGTGGAGCTCTGTTGGTTGCGGCGATCGGTTACACAGTGCTGACGGACAAGGTACGTCGATTATGATTGCGGTTCACAGTCAGTTGCTTGCTCAAAAATTCGCTCTTGAGAGAGGGCTGTAAGTATACTTCATTGCTATCCGTTGACAAGCGCCCAGTGGGTAAGAAATTCGAGTGCCATTCTTAAGATGCCGATTCTGGTTCTAAGTGACGATCTTGCTTCCCGTATTGCCGCTGGAGAAGTAATCGAACGCCCGGCTTCGGTGGTGAAGGAGCTTGTTGAAAATTCCCTCGATGCCGGTTCGAGCCGTATCGATGTGGTCGTCTTTGGGGGTGGAGCACAGTCGATCACCGTAGTCGATAATGGGCAGGGCATACCCGTGAACGAACTTTCAGTTGCGTTTGAGCGGTTTGCTACATCGAAGATTGATGAAACGTCCGATCTGATAGCTATAGGCACGCTTGGATTCAGGGGCGAAGCACTTCCCTCGATTGCATCGGTTGCACGGGTTGAGGCGATCTCCCGCCACGCCGACTCTGATGTCGGAGCTAGGTACCTCGTTGATTTCGGAAAATCTAGTCCAGTGGAACCGGTGGGAACTGCTCAGGGCACCCGGATTGAAGTTGCTGGTTTGTTTAAGAATGTCCCGGTTCGTTTGAAATTCCTTGGCTCGGCGGGACGTGAGCTATCTCGTATTCAGTCGATGCTTGCATCGCTGGCGCTCGTGTACCCACAGGTAGCGTTTAGCCTGAACGCCGATGGGCGAGAGAGGCTTCGTACGATAGGTTCAGGGAGGTTGATTGACGCTGTTTCTGGTGTGTACGGTTCAAAGATCGCTGAACAAATGCTGGCGTTGGAACCCGATGAACACGCGGCTTTTTCTGTAGATGGTTTGGTAAGTTATCCATCGTTGAATCGTTCGAACAGAACGTATATCACTATCTCTGTCAATGGCCGCTGGATTTACTCAAGAAGACTCTCGTATGCGATCGAACAGGCGTACCACGGGTTTTTACCGGAGCGTAGGTTTCCAGTAGTAATAGCGCGTATTCATGCTCCGCTTGATGATGTAGACGCCAACGTTCACCCATCAAAAGCCGAAGTTCGTCTCCTGCGCGAAGATCTTGTTTACTCTGTTGTACAGCGTGCGGTCAGAGGGGTTCTGTCGGCTTCCGCACCGGTGCATCAGCTCGGTGCTGGGAGGGCCTCAGGATCTATAGGGCTTCTGCGGACTCCGGGATCGAATGCGCGTACATCTGTAATTCGTACTGGTCGCGACAGGTCGGGATTCTCCCAGTGGCCTGATCATTCAGAAATTGTTGAGCAATCGCGGCTTCCAGAATCTCGAAATGACACAGTCTCGCGTGGGTCACCTGAGAATGGCTCTGAGAACTTAGCGAACACTCCGAAAGAAATGCTTCCGGTACTGCGGGTGATCGGGCAAGCGCATGAAACTTATATCCTCGCTGAGGGACCGGACGGCGTATACCTAGTCGATCAACATGCGGCTCATGAGCGAATCACGTTCGAGCGGGTGAAACATCGATTCGACCAGAATGTAACTGAATCGCAGCCTTTGCTGGAAGTTGCGTCAGTCGACCTGGCACCCGGTGCCATGGCGACCGTTCAGGAGCACATGGAAGAGCTAAACCGGGTCGGATGGGGCGTTGAAGAGTTTGGCAGCAACAGCCTCATTGTTCGGTCCGTTCCTGCATCACTTGCTACAAAAATAAGTGGATATGGTGCTGGTCAGGTCTTCATTCGAGTACTTGATGAGATCAGCGATGGCGGTACTGGTAAAACATGGCGGAATCGAATGCTGGCAACAATCGCGTGCCATTCTTCTGTAAGAGCGGGGCAGGTGCTGTCGATCGAAGAGAGCAAGGATCTGATTCGCCAGTTGGAACAAACCGAACAACCCAATACCTGTCCACACGGGCGACCGACGATAGTGCAACTGAATATGAACGACCTTGAACGTGAGTTCCAACGTCGGTAGTCAGGTGAGAATGCGAACTACTAACCTCGGGTGATCAAAGGCACGCCGGGAACGTGGTGTCGGAACTGGTAGATGGAATTCTGCGCAGCTCCACAGACGAACACGGTTTTCATGTCAGTGCCGCCAAACGCCAGATTTGCTGGTGCCCAGTCTGGGATGTGGAACAGGTCGAGCAGTTCACCGGCCTCGCTCACGTAAGCGATTGCTCGAATTCCCGGTAGCGACTGAAGTATATTTCCGTCGATGTCCACAGCTAGACCATCGGGATATCCTGGCTCTCGAAAACGGCGAACGAGCCGTTGGTCGAGCAATTGTCCCGATTCATCGATAGTGAACGCAACAAGACGCTGCGCTCGGCTTTCTGCAACGTAAACATGGGTACCGTCCTTCGAGATCGCAATCCCGTTCGGATAGGCCAGCTCATTGGCAAATACGCTGACATCGCCTTCTGGAGTAACCCTATAGACAGGGCTTATTGCCGGATCCGGCTGGGGGCGCCTGACCGGATCTGTAAATAGCAGATCGCCGTTCGGCAGGAAGCAAAGGTCGTTCGGACCTCCGAGGGCCGTTCCCTCGTACTGGTCAACAAATACCTCGGGATCGCCGTTATTTCGAAACCGCAGGATAGCTTTCAGCTCGGCATCTGCGACGAACATCTCGTCTTCTGAATTGAACACCAAACCATTCGGCCGGCCCTCGGTCTTAGCGACCTGGGTTATTTCACCTTCGATGGAGACGCGAATTATTAAAGCATCTTCGGCGCTGACGAGATGCAGCCGACCCTGCGAGTCGATTGCCGGACCCTCCGGACCACGAACCCCTGATGCGAGCACTCGAAAGTCGGGTGGAGTATTTGTTAGATCGATAGCCATGTGTTATCTCAGAAGATTAGACCTCGCCCAGCATGGGTACAACCGTTGAGATATCTGGTGAGTTGCAGTCGGTGACACTTTTATCTCATTGCTCGGGGCCGTGGTAGGCGATAGAATATCCGTGAATAAACCGACTGGTCGGTCGGTTATTAGTAGTTACTACATGCCTCATCAACTTGTCTGCATCATCTACAAAACAGCGCGCTAGAACCCGTGAGCGCATATTAGAAGCTGCTGAAGCCGTGTTTGCAGATAATGGCTATCACGATGCTCTTGTCGACGAGATCGGAAAGCGGACGTCCATGTCAAAGGGCGGTCTGTACTTCCATTTCCCAAGCAAAGAAGATCTGTTTTTTGCTGTTATGGACAGGCTTGCCAATAAGCTGGTGAGACGAGCCGAAAAAGCAGCGGAAAGTGGAGACACCCCAGTAGAGGCCGCTGAAGCGGCACTGGGAGCTGTACTGTCTGCATTGTCAGGACAGAAGCGACTTGCACGTCTGCTGATAACCCAGGGCTACAGCATGGGTAATGTATTTGAAGCGAAGCGTGCCGAAATGTTCGATCGATTCGCAGGGGTGATTGAGAAAGAACTGGAAGATGCGAAAGAAGCAGGTCAGATCGACGATTTGAACACCGGACTCGCATCACGCGTATGGCTTGGAGCCGTGAACGAGGTCGTGGCGCACTGGTTATTCTCAGGTGGTCCATCCCCGAAGGAATCTGCTCCCGATCTAAAGAAATTCCTACTGGATTCCGTTCGAGGGGAGAAAAATTCAGCTGATGCATACATGAACGGGGTGACCGCACAATGACGGACGGCACAGCGAAAATCAGTATTCCCGGCTGGTCTAGATTTACTCTGTTCCTCGAGTCAATCAAGTTCGAACACTCGGTGTTCGCGCTCCCGTTTGCCATTCTTGCAGCCTTTATTTCTGCCAGCGGGACTCCCGAGTGGCTCGGGCTGCTCTGGATTATAGTGGCGATGGTCGGTATGCGTACGGTCGGGATGGTAGCCAACCGGTTAATCGATGCTGAGATAGACGCTCGCAACCCACGTACAGCGACTCGAGCCATTCCAGCAGGCACGATCAGCCGTAAGTCGATGATTTATTACTTAGCAGCTTCCGTATTGATATTTATTACTGCGATTTCTCAGCTTGACCCTGTTACCTGGGTTCTCGCACCGATTCCGTTGGCTATAGTCATTGGCTACCCGTATTTGAAAAGATTTACGTGGCTGGCTCACTTCGGAATGGGCGCAGTTTATCTGATCGTTCCTCCCGCAGTATCACTTGCGCTAAGTGGAGCTATGCCGTTTGGGTTCGTTGTCATTGGATTGGGATCGATGGCGTGGGTCGCTGGATTTGACGTTCTGTATGCGACTGCCGATTACGAAATTGATCGTGAACAAGGGCTTCACTCTATTCCCGCGAGATTCGGAATACCGGCTGCGCTGATTATCTCTCGCCTGTTACACGCTACAGCGATCATCCTTCTGGTCATTGCTGGGCTTGTTCTTGGAACGGGTGCCATGTTTGCTTTTGGTGTGCTCGCGGCGGCGGTGCTGCTGGCGTACGAGCAGTCCCTCGTTTCATCGAATGATCTCTCGAAGTTGAATATGGCGTTTTTCACGATGAACGGCGTAATTGCCATGGTGTTTGGGACATTTGTAGTAATCGGTGAGGTGATCTGATGGGCGTCTTCGTATTTGCAATGGCCGGAGCCAGTGGTGCACCGTACGCGAGACGAGTTCTTGAGCAGATGCTGCTGGCCGGCCACGATGTGAAAGCTGTAATTACCGACGCCGGTCGCAAGGTCCTCGAGGTTGAAGAACGCCTTGTTCTGACCGGGAACACAGGGACAGACACTCCGGCAGTTATTGAATGGGCGCGGGCTACTGTCGCTCCGGGAAAACTGGAGTTGTATCATCACAAGGATGTTGCATCGCCGATCGCCTCGGGATCGTTTCCGGTCGACGGCATGGTTGTCGTGCCATGCTCGGGTGGAACACTGGGTCGTATCGCACACGGTATATCGAACGGACTACTCGAACGGGCTGCAGATGTTTGCTTGAAAGAGCGCCGTCGCCTGATTCTGGTGCCTCGCGAGATGCCGTTGAGCTTGATTCACCTACGAAACATGACAGCTGTTACAGAGGCTGGCGCTATTGTGCTGCCTGCCTCGCCGGGTTTTTACCACAACCCCAGTGGCATCGACGATCTGATCGACATGGTTGCCGGGCGCATCCTCTCTTCGCTGGGAATCGATTCACCTGTCATGAAACAATGGCTCGGTCCTGAGCCGTCTTCGTACACAGAAGAAGGGATCTAGTAGTTGGCATTTACTGATCTTCAATCTTTTGTCGCTCTTCTTGAGAAGGAAGGCGAACTCAAGCGCGTAACGGAAGAAGTCGATGCCGAGCTTGAGGTCACTGAAATAGCGACGCGTGCTGTGAAAGAGAATCTTCCTGCGTTGTTGTTTGAAAACGTGAAAGGTTCGAAGTACCCGCTGGTCATTAACTCTATGGCTTCGATACGGCGCATTGAGCTTGCACTTGGTCGACCCGCAGAGGCACTCGGCGAAGATATTGTCCGGTTCATGGAGGATGTGAATCCGCCGAGTCTTGGTTCATTCTGGCGCAATCGTAAGACCGGATGGCGTCTCTTGAAAATCAGGCCAAAACACACACGCCGAGCGCTTTCGCAACAGGTCAGTGAAGAACCACAACTTGGCGATCTACCAATACTGAAGTGCTGGCCTGAAGACGGCGGGCGCTTTTTCACCCTGCCGCTTGTAATCAGTCGGGATCCCAGGACCGGTGCTGGGAATATGGGAATGTACAGGATGCAGGTGTACGATCAGCGTACGACTGGAATGCACATGCAGATCCAGAAGGGTGGCGGATTTCACTACCAGCTTGCTGAGAAAGGAGGCAAGCCACTTGAGATGGCGGTTGCCGTGGGTGGTGACCCTTCGCTGATTCTCGCCGCGATCATGCCGCTGCCTGAGGGTCTGGATGAATTGGCATTCTCAGGAATCGTCCGCGGACAACGCACTCCTCTCGCGAAAGCCAAGACTGTAGATCTAAAAGTTCCGTCGCACGCAGAGTTTGTGTTCGAAGGAATTGTGATGCCGGGTGTAAGAAGGTTGGAGGGTCCGTTTGGTGATCATTTTGGTCACTACTCGGCGGCCGGTGATCATCCCGTATTCGAAATGACTCGTGTCACCCGTCGCAGGAACGCTATTTATCCGGCGACTGTTGTTGGCGTTCCACCTCAGGAAGATCGATATCTTGGTGATGCTGCCCAGCTCGCGCTGACCCCGTTGATGCGCCTTTTACGTCACGAAGTCAAAGACATGTGGGCGTATTACGAGGCAGGATTCCACAATCTGCTCGTTGTCTCTGTCGATTCTCGGTATCAACGAGAGGCGATCAAGACTGCACTTGGGATACTTGGTGATGGTCAACTGTCGCTGACAAAGAATCTAGTACTCGTTGGGCCTGATGTGAACCCGCGAAATTACAGTGAGGTCTTACAGGCGATCCGAAGAAACTTCGATCCCGCACAGGACTTCCATTTGATAGCGCGGACTGCTGCCGACACTCTGGATTTCACAGGTGAGGCGCTGCATAAAGGGTCGAAGATGATCCTCGATGCGACGGGTGGATCAGGCGGCGAAGGAACTCCAACCGCGATTGCTTTGCCGGCGAATATCGGTGCGATCGCTCCCGGCATCGTCAAGCACCGTCTCGTCGGAAAAACAATGCTCGTGGTTCAGACGGTTGGCAAGGGCAGGGAAGTCGTCCAGAAACTCGTCGATAATCCACTGCTCGGTGGCGTGAAGATCGTTGTGGCTGTCTCAGGTGATGTGGATATCGACGACGACGAGAACCTTTTATGGGGCATTTTTACGAGGTTTGACGCGGTTCTAGACGTGATGTTCTCAAAGAGTGAATTCCGAGGACTTGCCCCGGTTTATTCGGGCGTTATGGGTATTGATGCGACCTGGAAACAGGGTTACCAGAAACCACTGGTTATGGACCCCGAAATAGTGAAGAAAGTGGATTCCAAATGGTCCCGATACTGGAAGTAGCTGATCCTGATCTTAAGGCCGATATCAATCTCCGAGATAAGCGTCTTTTCCCCATATGGGACAAGGTGCAGGCTGGGCAGCGGCTTTCAATTTCAGATGGTGTGACGATTCTCGCCACCGACGATCTGGCCGGCATTGGTCGAATGGCCGATTTCGCAAAAAAACGGGTTACGGGCGATAAAGTTTACTTTGTGCTTAATCGTCACGTGAACCCAACGAATATCTGCGTGCTCAGTTGTAAATTCTGTGATTTAGCGAAAAAACCGGGTGATAAAGACGCCTATGAAATGTCGATCGAGGAGATTCTCGATCATATCGATGAAGACATCCACGAGATTCACATCGTCGGGGGTCACCATCCGACATGGCCGTTCGAGTACTACGTCGAGATGGTTAGGGAGATTCATAAAAAAGCTCCTCATGTCCAGATCAAGGGATTTACAGCGTCTGAAATCGATTACTTTCAGCGTCGTTGGAAGGTTTCGCCCGAAGAGTCGCTGGCGATCCTTAAAGAAGCGGGCCTCCAATCGATGCCGGGCGGCGGGGCTGAAGTCTTCTCGTCGAGAGTCCACAAAATATTGCTTCCTGGCAAGGCGAATGCAGATCGCTGGGCTGAGATTCACAAGACCGCCCACAGGATGGATATTCCGACGAATTGCACGCTGCTCTACGGCCACATCGAATCGTTTGAAGAGCGAATCGACCACCTGATTCGACTGCGGAACATTCAAGATGAAACCGGTGGATTTCTTGCGTTTATTCCGCTCGAATATCAGGTTGGAATGACCAAGCTGCGTCCCCGTCACACTCCTGCGATGGACGATCTGAAAATGATTGCTGCAGCACGACTCATGCTCGACAACATCAAGTACATCAAGAGTTACTGGGTGATGCTGGGTGAAGCGACCGCCAGCATCGGTTTGAACTTTGGTGCAAATGACCTCGACGGTACCATCGGAAAAGAGCGGATTGCACACGCAGCGCTTGCCGAATCACCGGCGGGCCAGGCACGGGAGAAGATGGTGTCGTTCATTCGAGATGCACGTCGGATACCGGAAGAACGGGATGCTCTGTACAACGAAATCAGGGTGTATGAACACTAATCAACCAGGCATGGGTTTTGAATCAGGCCGACTGAAAATCGGTCACATGACATATATTAACTCAGAGGTTTTCTATCGGACTCTTCCTAAAGATTCGTGCGAGTTAGTTGCGATGTCCCCACGCGCTATGGCTGCAGCTGTTGAACTTGGCGAATTGCATGGTGGACCGCTCCCGATCGCGGAGGTGATCAGACTTGGCGATCAAGTGCGATCCCTAGGCAATATCGGTGTTGCGTCACATGGCCCGGCGCAAAGTGTTTTCTTGTTCTCCCATCTACCCGTCAGCGAGCTTAACGGCAAGAGAGTTGCAGTCACGTCACAGACGGCAACTTCCATTCAACTATTGAGGGTGCTGTTTGCAGATCTCTGGAAAGTGACGGGTCATGAGTTTGTTGAAACTTCTGATACATACGAGGCTGCACTTTGGATCGGGGATCTAGCGTTGGAACGAAGATTGTCTGGTGAATACAAGTACCGGTACGATCTTGGATTGGCCTGGCAGACACTTACTGGCCTACCGTTTGTGTTCGCAGAATGGGTAATTCGAACAGATGTATCGATTGACAGATCTGATCGGCTCGAACGGCTTCTGATAGCCGCTACTTCCGAAGGAATGAACTCAACACTTGAGATAGGTATCGACCGATCGAACTCATTTATGTCGGAATCTGATGTAGCGGAATATGTCAGTAACTTCACTTATTTTCTCGGTCCAAAAGAGAGAGAGGGGGAGGAGGAGTTTCAGTTGCGATTGCGCACCCTGCCAACCTGGCGACCGGCCCCCCCGACCATAGAACCGCCTGATATACCGACAAATAACGAGGTAATTCCTACGCTGTAGTGTGCGTACGGTGTGAGACATAAACATGCTTAAACAAATCACCGGGAAAGTATTTTCAGGTAAGCGAATTACAAGCGAGGAGGGCCTGTGGTTGATGCAGGAGGCCGAATTGCTGGACCTCGCCCCACTAGCAGACTTCTGGCGCCAACACCACAACCCAAACAAGTCTGTTTCGTACGTGGTGGATACTAATCTCAACTACACGAATCTATGTGACGCTTACTGTTCTTTTTGCGCCTTTTATCGAACGGATCCGAACGACCCATCTGCCTATACCTACACCGTTGATCAGATCATGGACAAAATCAAGCGCGCCCGAAACAACGGTGTGCGGACAGTGCTGATGCAGGGCGGTCTGAACTCGGAGTTGCAACTCGATTACTACGTTGAGATGGTTTCAGAAACCAAGAAGCGTTTCCCTGATGTCACACCTCATTACTGGTCAGCCCCAGAAATAGTTCGGATGACCGAGGTATCGGAGATGAACTATGAACAAGTGTTCAGGGCACTATGGGACGCCGGGCAGCGCTCTATGCCGGGTGGTGGCTCTGAGATCCTCTCGAACGAGGTGAAAGCCGCTGTGTCGAGATTCAAGCCTAAGGACACTGTTGATCAATGGACCGATGTGCACGAGACCGCGCACAAAGTTGGTTTCAAGACAACCGCGACAATGATGTACGGACACGTCGAAAAGGACCATCACATCATTGAGTCGTTAGAGCACATCAGAGGTGTTCAAGATCTTGCGCTGAAAAATGGAAATGACGGTGGATTCACCGCCTTTATTCCGTGGTCATACAAGAAAGACAACACTGCGCTGGCAAATATGGTCAAAGATGAGGCTGGTCCTAATCAATATCTCCGGATCATCGCTTTGTCTCGGATCATGTTGGACAACGTTCCACACATTCAGGCATCCTGGTTTTCAGAAGGTAAAAAGACCGGTCAGATTGCACTGAGATTTGGAGCTGATGATTTTGGTGGAACTCTGTTCGACGAGAACGTGATGCTTGCAGCAGGTTTTTACAACCGTACGACTGAAGACGAGGTTCGAGAGATGATTTCGGAGGCCGGATATTCTCCAATACAACGCCTCACAAACTACGAAATCGTGGAAGGCTCAGATGCTGAGCTAGTGTCAACTAAGTAGCTATCAATATTTAATCCACTCACTATGATTATCAACAACAAGATCACATTTGGCCACAGCCCTGACGCAGATGATGCTTTCATGTTCTACGCCATGGAATACAAGCACGTTGAGATTCCGGGTTACTCAGTTGCACACCACATGGAAGATATCGAATCACTCAATGTCTTAGCGGAGACTGGAAAACTACCTGTCACTGCAATCTCGGCCGCACGGTACCCCGATGTAGCAAACCACTACAGAATCATGTCGTGCGGGTCGTCCATCGGACGCAACTATGGTCCCATGGTAGTTTCAGTTGATCCTATGACAGAAGCCGATCTCGAGGGCAAACGAATTGCAGTTCCGGGAAAATTTACGACTTCATGGTTGCTGTTCCAGATATTTGGACCGAAGAATTGCGAGCCAGTATTTGTCGACTTCGATGATGTTGGGCCTGCTGTAAAAGAGGGGCGTGCTGATGTCGGAATACTGCTTCACGAAGGGCAGATTTTGTACAAGGAACTTGGTTTTTACGGAATCATGAACCTGGGCGAGAAGTGGCACGAGGCAACTGGATTGCCGATTCCACTGGGTGTAGATCTTGTAAGCCGTCATATTGGTGAAGAGCTTGCGCAAACAATCGCTGATGCATCGCTGTCGAGCATTAACTACGCTAGGAACCACGAAGAAGACGCACTTGAGTACGCATTGGGCTTCGGGCGTGGAATCGACCCGGCTGACGGTAAAAAATTCGTGAGAATGTACGTAAATGACGATACTGTGGATATGGGACAGGAGGGCAGGAGTGCATTGAAGAAGCTGTTCTCTATGGCTGTAGAACGCGGCGTTCTTGATGAGTTACCAACACTTGACATTATTCAGGCAAAATTGCCTGATCTCGGGTACGAATAAAATCTCGTCCTCGCTCGAACGAGTACTAGGCCATTGTGGTTGTAAGTCAGTACTATCCGCGCCAGCATTGTTCGTTTCCATCGAGAGTATACGGATACAAGAAGGAAGCAGTTGGATTACAAATGCTGGTCGGACATCAAATGACCGTTATGACACCAATTAACACCTACTGCTCACACGAAAGTTCCGGATATTGAGGCAACCCATCGGCCAACGACTGTCCTTCATGGCCAGTATTAACGCTTCACCTGCAACGAGCGTTGTCGTTGCTATCAACATTTTATTATTTCTGGGTGTTGAACTCACTGGTGGTGCCGACATACAGAACCTCTTGAATTGGGGAGCCAAGTACGGTCCATATATAGCTGAGGGCGAATACTGGCGATTATTTTTACCGATGTTCCTTCATGTTGGTTTTTTCCATATGCTGACGAATCTATTCGGCCTGGTGATATTTGGATCAATGGTTGAGCGCATATTTGGGACTCGAGATTTCGTAGTTGTCTATCTAGTGGCAGGCATCATGGGTAATGTGATTAGCTATCTGACTGGTCCAAATCCTGGTGTTGGGGCGAGTGGCGCGGTGTTTGGAATTCTTGGAGCGTTCAGTGTGTACCTCTTGCTCAACCGTAGGCTCCTAGGTCATATGGGGCGCCAGCAACTCACTTCTATTGCCGTAATAGTGGTGATCAACATCGTTTTCGGTCTTGCCACAACTGGAATCGACAACGCCGCTCATTTCGGTGGACTTCTGGCTGGTGGTTTTGTCGCGTGGCTGATTGCACCTCGTCAGCACCTGTTTGCTGTCAAGAATCCGTCCAACTTCGGATCCCATCGAATGGCTCTTACGCCCAGTAACCAGCCAACATCCAAGTTGGTCGTTGCAATCGTGGTTATTGCCGCGGTAGCAGTGGTAGTTACGTGGTTCGAATCGCAGAGCTATGTGACGAACATTCTTGGACAGAAGATCCCCGGGTAGTCCAGCACGGTACTTTGCAACTCTTGAATGGCGTTATACTGCATCCAGCGTTCGATTATTGATATCAAGTATCTATTAGGAAATTACAACGTATGTCCACAACTACCGTGATGGCAGCAGAAGTAAATCTACTTGGGGCTCTAGAGGATAGAGGCCTGCGTAAAACTTTTGCGAGATCTGCTGTGATAAGTCGAATTGAGCGAGCAAGCGATGCGTTTACAGCAGAGCAGTTGTGCCGTGAGTTACCTAATGTCGGCAGGGCGACCGTGTATCGGACGATACGTCATCTCGTAGACGCCGGAGCGCTCTGCAAGCTGCCAATTCTCTATGGTGCTCCCATGTACAGTATCGCGAGGGTTGAACATCACCACCATACGATCTGTTCACGTTGCGGTGCGGTTGGAGAGTTTCGGCAGCCGACTGTTGAACGCGTAATGAGATCTCTTGAGAGTGAGATCGAAGGCGATATTATCGGTCACCGAATGGAGATCTTCATAACCTGTAGTTCATGCCTGACCCGAGCCGATGCCAAGTCAGGCGAAATCAGTGCCAATGACTGATTTTCAAGAACCGATAAACACGAATCTTGACAAGAATTCTGGCCTTAATGGCATGGAAGCGAATTCTGGAGAGTTGTTGAGGCCTGAAGATGTACCGGTCAGGTTCAATGAAGCATGGTTTAGTTACGGCTCCGAACCGATCATTCGTGATATTAATTTTTCGATTACACCCGGTGAATTCGCTGCGATTCTGGGGCCGAACGGTTCTGGTAAGACCACGCTAATGAAACTTGCATTGGGATTGTTGAAACCGACTTTGGGAGAGGTTTTACTGTTTGGCGAGCCGGCGGAAAGTTTTACTGATTGGCACCGTATTGGGTACGTTCCCCAGCGTACTCAGGCGACTGAATCGAGATTTCCTGCCTCAGTGAGAGAAATAGTCAATTTTGGCTCTTATTCCGGCTTCAGCCCTCTGGCTATTTTCAAGCGTAAAAACGCGGGCAAGGTTGATGATGCGATGGATCTTGCAGGAATAACGAATCTTGCCGATCATCGAGTGTCCGATCTATCAGTAGGTCAACAGCAGCGAATGCTGATTGCCAGATCACTTGTGCGACAACCGGACCTGCTCGTGATGGATGAACCCGTCGCAGGTGTGGATGCCGCCGGTGAAGAGCAATTTCACTCCATGATCCGCCGTTTGAATCGCGATCTTGGAATAACAATTGTGATGGTTTCTCACGACATTGGTGCTGTGATGAGAGAAGCCACCACATGTGCGTGTATTAACCGAGACATCGTGTTTCATGGTCCTGTTCATCAACTTGATGCCCAGGCATTATCCGGGCTTTACGGCTTTCCTGTCGATGTTCTTATGCACGATCCCGAGCACACTCACAGGTAATACGTTTGCCCGAAGTCTTTCAATACGAATTCATGAACAGAGCGATAATCGCATCAGTGCTGGTTGGTTCAACGGCTCCAGCGTTTGGCGTGTATCTGGTGTTACGGCGACTGTCACTCATTGCTGACACGCTGTCTCACGTTGCGCTAGCCGGGGTGGCGATCGCTCTGCTGACGAAAGCATTCGCCCCTGCCGTCGCTCTAATAGCGACAATTGGCGCGGCTGTTTCGATCGAAGAATTGCGAATGCGCCGGTTGCTTCCGGGTGATGCAGCGCTAGCTGTGTTCTTATACGGCGCACTAGCCGTGGCTGTTGTATTGATAAGCATTGCAGACGGATTTAACAGCACACTGTTTTCCTATCTGTTTGGAAGCGTCCTGACAGTGACTGAGACCGATCTCTGGTGGATGGCCTCCCTGGCAGTAATCATCGTTGTGTTCATGCTGATGTTCAGTACCGAACTGGCCCAGGTAACGTTTGATCCTGATCTAGCCAGGATTAACGGGGTACGTGTCCATCTTCTGAATCTTGGACTTGCGGTGCTTACAGGAGCGACCATCACGGTTTCGATGCGTGTTGTTGGCGTGTTGCTCGTTGGTGCGCTGATAGTTATCCCGGTGCTGATCAGTCTTCGAGTTACCAGCGGACTCACACGAACAGTGCTGACTTCGTCTTTTGTAGGCGTATTTGTTGCGGTCGTCGGGATGATTGTCGCTTATTACACTGACATTGCACCTGGCGGCAGTGTGGTATTGACCGCCATCAGTCTTTTGGTGATCGTTGAGATCGGCGCATGGCTAAATCGTTCAAACGGCATGGCTGCGCAGCAACAGGGTGTCGAATCACACAAACACCCTCATGAGTCACATGCTCATGGGACAAGCGACGCATCCGACCATGATCAACGCTCGCACCGGTAATCACAAAGACCTGAGGTTCTAATTTGCATATTTACGAACTGGATACCCCGTCGGTTGTCATCGATCTTGATGTCCTTGAGCGGAACATTGAGGGAATGGCGGCTCACTGCCGTGATCTGGGAATTACTTTGCGAGGTCATACTAAGAGTCACAAGAACCCGGAAATCGCAAAAATGCAGGTTGCGGCGGGATCACAAGGTATTGTGTGCCAGAAACTCGGAGATGCCGAGAACATGGCACGAGCAGGCCTCGACGATATTCTTATGACATACAACATCGTGGGGCGTCAGAAGGTACGGCGTCTCACTGAACTGGCCAGGCTTCGACGTATGACAGTCACTGTTGATTCACTCGCTGTTGCCTCCGGAATATCTAAGCAGGCTGTGATAGACAACGTGACGGTAGGCATTCTCGTCGAGATCGACACGGGTGGGAAGCGCACTGGTGTTCAGTCGCCGGCCGCTGCAGAGGAGCTTGCCAAGCAGGTTCAGGATCTTCCCGGGTTAGAGTTACGTGGTCTCATGACTTACCCGAGCAGGGTGGTGTCGAAACCGATTATCGAAGAAACCGTCGACCGGTTCAAAAAAGCTAATCTCTCATTAGAGATCATCAGCGGTGGTGGCACGGGTGAAGAGTGGGAATCGAAGGAGCTTGGTTTCACGGAGCACCGGAGCGGTTCATATGTATACGAAGGCCTGAGCAGAATTCAAGGTTCCAAGGGTAATGAAGGCCTCTCTGCAGAGAGGTGTCCGCTGCGTGTGGTAGTGACGGTGGTGAGTGTGCCAACATCCGATCGCTTGATTATTGATGGTGGGATGAAAACCTTTCGGTTGTTCCCTTCGATGCCATACGGTTTGATCCTCGACGATCCGAACATCCATTTTGCCGGAATGTCGGTCGAGCACGGTCATATCGATACCAGTGAATCCAGCCACGAATACTCGGTGGGCGACAAGCTAACGGTCATTCCGACATACCAGGAAGGCGTTACAAACTTGCACGACGAGATCGTGTGGGCCAGGAATGACGAGGTTCACACCGTCTGGCGTAACTACGGCCGAGGCAAAGTCAAATAATTGACTATTGCTCCTGACAAGTTCTGATCGTACCAGCAACCTCACAGGTGGTTAAGCTCAAGTGATTGGGTTGAACTATGGGTTTACCTTTTGACAGGCGATTATTGCAAATCAAGCCAGAATGACGTTTGTTTCACCGTTTACCCCGTATGCAGAATGTATTGGATCAGTACGGGGCAAAGACCACTGGCTAACCGGGTGAATTTAGTCAGCCAACAGGGTCACGAGGGAAGGCCCTCACCGGCTAATTCCTATCCCATGGGTGTGTCATTGCGGGCTGGTTTGCGTACCGATCGTGGTTGATGACGAGGGTAGTGCCGGTTCCGGGTTTGAGCTCGATGCTGAAGAACGGCCTGTCAATCGAACTAGTCTCGCCATCGATCACCACAGAAGTGATCTGATGTTCCCCATAAGCACCTGCCTGAACAATTAGCCTTCTGCTTTCAACAGGGCTGAGGTTCACTAGAGAGAGGGTAGTGGTCTTATCGGTCAGATTCTCCACAAGCGCTGCGACATCCTCAGGAATGCCAGCACGTCGGTTAATTGGATCGAAATACCGGACTCTTGCATGCAGTGCTTCGCCGTATCTCGGAGTAAGCCCACCCATCATTAATTGCGTCAGAGAAGTCAGGTTGGCGGTGTTGAACTTGAGCGTGTTGTCTGACAAGCGTGTATCAGTCGACATGGTGTCTTCGTCGACACCTTTCATCTTCTGACGAATTGTGTCGAACTCCTCCAACATAGTCGATACGGGAAATTCTGGATCGCTGCCGTCGAGGTAGTTCAGCCAATCGTTCTCCGGAACATATTTGCGGTCTGCTTCATCCATCGACCAGTAGTAGGTGTCGATGGCACCCTGGTTGTATGGCTCAGGGTCAAATCCGTACCACCCGTCATCTCCATACATGTGGGGGTACTGCGTTTCGCCGTCGACGACCTTTGAGTTACCGTTTACTGTGTTGAGCATTGTTCGCCACACATCGATGTATGAACGATCGCCCGTGGCGAGCAGAGCATTCCCAAATCCGGCGATGCCTCTGTATAGCACGTTTCTATCGGACAGTTCGCCCGTTTGAGGAACAACAACAGTAAACCCCCATCCGTAGCAGCCGCCGTACCATTTGCCGTCTGTTTCGCCACCGATAGTTCCGTCAAGACCGATGTTGCTTGGCAGGATGCCGTCGTTATCTGCAGCTCGTTGAACCCATGCGTCGACGTATTCCAACAGCCAATCCCGGTATTTTTCATCTCCAGTGGTAATAAACGCGTTCACCGCGAGAGTAGTTGCGGCGAGGTTGATCGGATGATCACCAACAACATCTGTGTAATCCTCAAAATGAGCAAGCATTTCGGACCAGTCGCGTTCACCGTGTGCAGGGTCATACCTGTCTACAAAATCGAACGGATCACCGGCCCAGTCGAGCGCCGTTGCCTTACGTAACAATGGACCACCGCTGCCGTTGAACATGCTACGAATGATTTTGTGCTCTGGATCGTAGTTTTTGGCAGTTGGATCTTCATCCATATAAAGACCTGCGTAGCGCCTCACCCGTGTTAAAAATGCACCGTCTTGAGGATCGGAAAGACCCTGAAGATTGAAAACACTCATGCTCTCACCGTGATGGAACCAGTCGAGGCTTACGGGGAATTCCTTGTAGAGCATTCCGTCTCGAGCCAGTTCGACCTCAACAGTTTTGGCTTCTGTGTATTGAAGGATGTGACCTTCCCAACCACGCTTGTACATCTCAAGGATTGAATCTGAGGCTCCGAGGGCGTGTAACACTGGCCATCCCGCCAGATTTTCGATGGCATCATCCGATCCATCGTTACCACCCCACCGCGGCAGGCAGCGCAGGTAGCCGCGCTCATCGAAGTACTTGCTGTAAAACCTCTCACATGCGCTTGTTTGCGCCTTTATCAGTTCACGCTCGAGTAACGCCCAAGTTGGTGGAGTCTGGGGGGTGTTCACTATTAGTGCCAAATTGCCGCTCATTTTCCGTTAGGATTTTGCTGGTATACATCGGTTTTCATTGATGACGGCGGGATTCTAGCACGCGAATATGCACTCGCTGAGCACGACCGCGAACAATAATTGAGTCTTGGATTTTTGCAAACTTCTCTCGTCAATATTCATTAATTTGATACCAGCGATCGCAGTTTGCTTATTTCACCTCAGATTAGTCATCTTGCCGAAGTTCAATCGAGTAGATTACTTGTCCAGAAATTACTATTTCATCAAAAGGACGCGTACATATGGACAAAAGCTTTCTTAGTCAGCTAGAGCAGGAAGTAACGGAAATCCGCGAAGCCGGTCTGTACAAAGCCGAGCGCATCATCGTGTCGCCTCAGGGCACGGTAATTCGAATGCAAGATGGGTCAGAGGCGATCAACCTGTGTGCGAACAACTACCTGGGGCTTTCGAGCGATCGATCGGTGGTTGAAGTAGCTCGGGCCGCCGTGATGGAATATGGTTTCGGCATGTCATCGGTCCGCTTCATCTGCGGCACTCACGATGTACATGCTGAACTTGAATCGCGTTTGAGTGGTTTCCTGAGTACTGAAGATACAATTCTTTATTCATCCTGCTTCGATGCGAATACCGGGCTATTCGAGACTATCCTCGGTCCCGATGACGCGATTATCAGTGATGCCCTCAACCACGCTTCGATCATCGACGGTATTCGGTTGTGCAAGGCCGATCGGTACCGCTACGCGAACAACGACATGGCAGACCTTGAGTCGAAGTTGGTCGAGGCGCAGGGTGCTCGCCGTCGCTTGATAGCCACAGACGGCGTCTTTTCAATGGACGGGAGCTACGCGAATCTGAACGCTATTTGCGATCTTGCCGATAAGTACAGCGCCCTTGTGATGGTCGACGATTCTCACGCAGTGGGGTTCATTGGTGAGCGAGGACGAGGTACACCGGAATTGGCGGGTGTGACTGATCGTGTCGATATCATGACCGGAACTCTTGGCAAGGCACTTGGTGGCGCATCAGGCGGGTATACCTCGGGGCGTAAAGAGGTTATCGAGATGCTCAGACAGCGTTCTCGGCCGTACTTGTTTTCGAACACACTAGCGCCGGTGATAACAGCAACTTCTCTGAGTGTGTTGGATATGCTCGAATCTAGTGGAGAGCTGCGAATAAATCTACATAAAAATAGTCAGCGTTTTCGCGAGGGAATGACGAAAGCGGGATTCGATCTGGTTCCAGGCAATCACCCAATTATCCCTGTGATGCTTGGTGATGCCAGTGTGGCGTCGGAAATGGCTGAACGATTGCTGGGAGAAGGAATCTACGTCATCGGCTTTTCCTATCCTGTCGTGCCTATGGGCAAGGCGCGCATCAGAACCCAAATGTCGGCTGCGCACACGTTCGATCAGATCGACCGGGCCATTGAAGCGTTTACCAGAGTTGGGAAGCAGATGGGGAGCGTGACATGAGCGTTTCGAACCCAAGGATTCCGGAACCGACCCCCGATGAATTAAAGGGTCGAGTCGCTATCGTGACCGGCGCCGGTAGAGGAATGGGTCATGCTGTCGCAGTGAGGCTTGCAGCGGCGGGTGCATCCGTTGTTGTGAATGATCTTGCTCAAGAGGCTA
This sequence comes from uncultured Dehalococcoidales bacterium, assembly GCA_964435915.1. GTDB lineage: Bacteria > Chloroflexota > Dehalococcoidia > Lucifugimonadales > Lucifugimonadaceae > Lucifugimonas. Next base: position 9,074 of record CAYTAO010000015.1, on the reverse strand, counting down.
CTCAGTCCACAGTCGATCAGTTAGTGTCGAGTGGAGCAAAGGCGATCGCTGTTGCCGGAGACGTCTCCAAATCAGATTTTGTCGAATCGGTGATCAAACGATCGACAGATGAGTACGGAGACATCAACATCCTCGTAAACGCGGCAGGGATTCTTCGACGTACTGCCGTGTTCGATATGGATGAGGATGAGTGGGATCTCGTCCTCAACGTAAATCTCAAAGGCACATTCCTGCCGTCAAAGGCTGTGCTGTCTTCGATGCGAGCTTCAAAATGGGGGAGGATCGTCAATTTCTCATCGACAGCTGGAAAGACCACAAGCACGCTTGGAGGCGCTCACTACACGACATCGAAACACGCCGTACTCGGACTGACGCGCCACATGGCGATGGAAGAGGCAGAATATGGAATAACGGTGAACGCTGTTTGTCCAGGGTTGATCGATACCGAGATGGTGCAACAGGAGGTCGATGATGACCGCCTGAAGCGATACACCGACGGTTTTCCAATTCATAGGCTCGGACAGCCGTCTGAAGCTGCCGAGCTTGTCGCGTTTTTGGCCTCAGACCGTGCTGCATACATTACGGGGCAGGCACTCGACCTGAGTGGTGGAGATTTAATGGTCTAGCCCGACTAAAACTTGCCTACGCTAGAACTTCGGCCAACCAAGAAGCAAGTATGTCTATTTCGTTAGCCTGTAGGTTGGACGGATTGACGTAGAACGCGCTAAGGCTACGCATCGTAGCGAAGGTATACGCTGGGATGGCCGGCCCTCGAACTCTTGAAGAGATTGGTGGCGTGCTGAAGCTCACTCGTGAGCGAATTCGCTAGATCGAACGCAGGGCTCTTGGTCACCTGCGCAGCAACGCGGATACGGCCGGTCTCCGAGATTTTCTCGTCTGATCTTCACCCCGATAACACTGTCAATTAGAGTGTCAGTTTTCTGGGACTATTCCGGCCGATGGAAAACAGAGTGCTCCCAGATTTCCTACTTCCACGCTGGCTCCGATTTTGGGGAGCCGGTCACCGTTGTCAGTTCTAAGAAAAACATACAAATACTTGGTGCACCGATTAAATAAAATAGGGTGCAGCCCGAAGACCACACCCTTGATAATTTTAGCTTCGCAGCTTAGCGCAACTACTGCTAATGGCTTACCAGCGTTCTCGACGACCACCGCCGTCACCACCGCGGTAACCGCCGCCTCGCGGAGCCTGTTCCTTGGCCTGGTTTACAACGATTGGCCGACCATCGAGTTCAGTACCGTTCATTTCTGAAATGGCCTGTTCTACCGGACCTTCCTCAGTGAAGGTCACAAAACCGAAACCGCGTGACCTTCCGGTCTCACGGTCGCTGATAACTGTTGCCTCTTCGATTTCACCGAACCGCTCGAAAGCTGCCTGGAGACTAGACGAATCTGTAGCCCATGCCAGGCTACCAACAAATAACTTCTTACCCATAAATCAATTCTCTATTAGTGGGAATCCCATCGAATGTTCAAAGTTGAACATATCCTTATTGCCGTTACATACGGTTATCGTCCCACATTCTGTTTCTATACCATACCGCGACTTACCGCAACGCGTGATCTCGTCTTGCTGACAATATTAAGCGTTGCGATGGTCAGTGGCGGAGTACAACTTCAATTGTATCTGCTGATCATGGTTCTGTCAGAACTCAGTGTCGGGGCAGAATAGCATCGCCCTTATGGAAACAAGGAGATCTGTTTTCTGTCTTGCCCGTACTGCTTATGTGCATCCGTTTCTAATAGGAAGCACCGATCCTTGACAGCCCGCAGCGATCTCTTCGAGGATCTAACAAAAATTTATTTACGTCGCTCAAAAAGCTGAAACGGGCTAAAAAATGATGATTGACCTTTCAGGTAAAACCACTCTCGTTACAGGGGGCGGCCAAGGTTTAGGAAGAGCAATCGCGCTCGTTCTTGCGCGTCAAGGCGCAGACGTTGCGATTGGCGATATCGATATGGATCTGGCTCAGGAAACAGCTGCCTTGATCAGAGCGCAGGGGCAACGAGCGTTGGCACTGATGCTAGATGTTTCGTCCAGGACCGCCTCAAAGCAAGCCGTTGATCGCATCGTAGAAGAATGGGGTGCGATAGACATTCTGGTCAATAACGCCGGAGTGGCATCTGCCAGAAGCCGAGACGGAGACACGATTTCAACTGAAGAAGAGTGGGATTTCGTTTTGGGAGTAAACCTGAATGGAGTTGTGAACTGCACCGACGCCGTCTTGCCCCATATGGCGAACGCCCGCTACGGGAAAATAATCAACATCGCCTCGACAGCTGGCAAACCTGGCGATCCGCTCCAGGCGAAGCCGATTACAGTTGAGTTCGGAGACCAAGTGCCTCTTGGCGGTTCCGCATATGCAGCCAGCAAAGCTGCCGTGATCCGTCACTCCCAGATCGTCGCCAGTTCTGCCGCCCCTTTCAATATCAACGTAAACACGGTCTGCCCATCTCGGTTAATTACCCCAATGGGAATCCAGATCGCTCAGAGCTTAATCGCTCAGCAGCCTGAAAAAGACGAGTCCGATCTGGTCGGACTACGCAGAGAAGCTGTACTGCTGAACAATCGATTCAATCGAGAATTGGAGCCGGCCGACATCGCGAACATGGTCGCATTTCTCGCTTCGGATGATGCTCGCAACATTACCGGTCAAAGCATCAATGTTGATGGAGGATTCAAGATGTTGTAGTACAGAGTCAAGAAGTTGATCTGTATCGTTTCATACGCAAAGCAGAAGGATTCAAAAAATGGCGATCCTTGTGATGAAAACTTATGAACCGAAGGTCGGAGAAGGGTCCGCACTTTGGAAGGCATGCACGTAAACGCAGCCGGAAACAACGTCTGGGCAGGGCGAGAGCTCGACACGGATGCGATCGTGAAGTTCACAGTATCGTTGTCGACGACATCCAGCAGGCGAAAATCGAATCCGGTGAACTCATGCGTGCGGTAGAAACGGTCAGTTCAATTGGGGTTCTGCGATAGCGCTCTCAGACATTGTCGCAGGTGAGGTCTAGGCTCGCACTAACGACTTGGACATCACCTTGTTCGAATCCTTAGGTATTGCCATCGAAGACATAGTCTTAGCAGAACGGGTGTACCAGATGGCCATCGATCAGTGAGTTGGGCATACACTCCCTGCCTAGACAAAACAAGATGGGCCTTGCGTAAACACACAAGGTCCATCGGTCAGATCATGCTCGGGACATCCGTGTCAGGCCTGCGGAACAGGACCTCCAGATCGGTTAGCCAGCGTACGTGGCAATAGGTCAAATCGAGTATCGTGACCTGAGAAGAATCGCTCCATTTCATCAACCATCAACCTGAAAAAGCGAGGTCCACCAATGGCATTTACGCCGGCGATGTGCGGCGTTAGAAACACGTTGGTCATCTCTCGCACAGGCGAGTCGACCGGCACTGGCTCCGGCTCGAAAACGTCCAGAGACGCGATCATGTCGTTTTTCTTCAAGCGAGCGATCAATGCCTCGGAGTCGACTATCGCTCCACGTGACACATTCACAAAAACCGTACCCGGTTTCATCAGACCAATCTCGTGCTTCCCGATCATACCTCTAGTAGCGGGTGTGATCGGTGCCAGACAGATAACGACGTCAGGGATCGACATGACATTGTCCAGCGACGTCATAGTGATGTCGTATATGTCTGCAATTTCGGGTGGAACGTACGGATCGTGCGCGTAGACCTTCACATTGAACGGTTTCAGAAGTTCGAGCAGGCGCCTACCGATGTGCCCAACCCCGATAATTCCAACCGTTTTGCCGGTCAACTCACTTTTCAAGAATCCCGGATCGTTTAATCGATCATCCATTCCTGTGAACACCGCCTCGCCAGCAACCATTCTGCGGAACAAGGCCCCGGCATTTCGAAGCCCGATCATCGCCATTGCCAGTGCCCACTCCGATACGCCGTACGAAGAGCCGTGCGTAGTGTCCACGGCCTTCACTCCTCTGGCCGACGCAGCTTCAACGTCGATACGTCTAGCGAACCGGTCACCTTCCAATTCACCAATAATCCGCACCCGCGGCACTGCATCAAGAATCGCAGCAGTAATACGTGGTGAACCGTGGCAGATAATTAGCCCATCAAGTCCGCTAGCGAACTTGATCAGCCTAGCATTCGCCTCTGGATTCTGCGGAGGAGCCTCATCCCAATCAGACGGCTCGCTGAACTCTTCGAATGAGAAATCTGCGAAGGTCCGAAGGCGTTCTACCTCTTCAACCACAACATCTTCCAAATAGCTATCAGCATTGCTGGCTAGCCCGATACGCGGACGATCTGCTGGCATATTAATTCCTTCCTAAACCACCTGTCGATCGGGTACTTTACCGCCGATAGACTGGACTGTGAAGACTGGCGAAAAATCTCGATAGGCCAAATCGCTCGATCCTTGCTCTGATTGGTATTTTTGCCGTTAATCCAGCGGTATGTATCCGATATTTTTTCTGGCGCTTTCGTTGTCGCGCCATCGATTCTTATTGTCAGACGAAATATAAAAACTTGCGAACTTCAGATCAGGTGCAGATTCTATTGATTTAACTATCGCCTGCACTGCGTCTCGTCGGCTGAGATGAATCGATTGTCTAAGATCATCCTCAGGAGAATCATCGGCAATAACTCTCCCAAGACGAAGGCAAATGACGGACATGCCGTTTGCCTCGGAGTGATAGCGTCCAACAGCCTCGCCCCATATTTTCGTTACCGCATACATTCCCGTTGGGCGAGGAGGATCGAGTTCTGAAATTGTGAAGTCGTTATCGGCTATATCTTCCTTTTCGCCGGCGACGATTCGCTTGATTTGGGGGTCTTGCATATACCCACCGGAAATTGCACCTGTGCTGGCCAGAACCACCCGCTGCACACCGTGTTTTCGCGCTGCCTCAAACAAGTTATAAGTACCGGTAACGTTCACAGCCATAAGCAGTTGATCATCGTCTGAATCGGGAAGCACCGCGGCCAGGTGGACCACGGTGTGTATGCCCTGCATCGCTGTATCGAGCGCTACATTGTCGTTAATGTCGGCCTGTACACCCTCATGCCCCGATACGAAACGTCTGCTGTAGGTCCGGACTTCGTGACTTGCCTTTATCGCTTCGATCAGATCCGATCCGATCAGTCCACTTGCCCCGGTCACAAGAACTTTTTTGATGATCCCCTCCAAATGGGTAAGCGTTATTTTTCGGCCTAGAGCCGGATAGAGTATTGATGCACTATGACTTACAGATTCTGACAGAACCATCTCATTCGTGCTATTACATGAACGATCTGCCCATGTGAAATCGACGCGAACAGGGCACATCTGAATAGACAGATGAGGCCTGCTGCTTTGTGTTCTTGGTGGAGACGGGGGAGAGTTGGCCACGTCCGGGAACGCGACTGGTGCGCCAAAATTCTAAAGTGAGTTGGTAAATTATTTTGCGTCGGCAACCGAGCCAAAATTGCACCTTGAGATTTTATAATGTCTAAAGCAGCAAAGTGCCAAGATGCCTGTATATAAATATGCAGACAACTAACTGAGTTTGCTGCAGTAGATCGTTTTACATACTCGAAGCTCTTGCCGGTCAAAGCATATGCATAGCGAACCCGCATCGGATTTCCAGGGACGATTCGCAACAGGGTAGGTGATCTGAACGTACCATATGCAAGATTTAGATAAATTCAGTAGTAAAATGCCACATAACGACTAGAGATATGTGTATCTAATTTGATCTTTTTATGCTCAGAAAATCCTCCAATTTATTCCTGATTTCTATTTTGATACTGATGGTCGCGGGATGCTCACAAAGCGATGGGAACAACAACGATAAAAAGCTATTGATTGGCGGGATTCCCGATCAAAACGTCTCTTTGCTTGAGGAGAGGTTTGGAGCCGTCGCTGGCTACCTTTCAAACGAACTGGGCGTAGAAGCCGAATACCTTCCAGTAACTGACTATTCAAGTCTGGTAACTGCATTTAGAAATGGCGAAATCATGCTTGCATGGTTTGGCGGTCTGACAGGAGTCCAAGCAAAATCGTTCACACCAGGGGCGACTTCAGTTGCTCAGCGTCCACGTGATAAAGAGTTCACCTCCGTTTTCATTGTTCAATCTGGTGTTTCGGCAAATTCCCTTGCTGACTTAAAGGGGGCTTCGTTTACATTCGGATCGACCAATTCGACATCCGGGCATCTCATGCCTCGATCTTTTTTGCTCGAAGCAGGAATTGACCCAGACACCGACTTTCGAGGAGTACCTAATTTTTCTGGCTCTCATGACCTAACTTGGAAGCTAGTCGAGAGCGGTAGTTTTGAAGCAGGGGCGCTCAATTCTGCCGTATGGCAGAGAGCTGTTAGAGAAGGTACTGTCGATCAGAACAAAGTGCGTGTGATTCACGAAACTCCTAAGTACGTTGATTACCAATGGCTGGCACATCCAGACATAGACGAACAATGGAGAAGCGGCTTGCTCGATGATCTGGCGGAAGCACTAATCGATATTTCAGGCGAGGATGAAAATCAAAAAATGATTCTCGAATTGTTTGAAACCGATTCGTTTGTCCCTGTCGAAGCGGCGGCATATGCTGACCTAGAAGCAATTGCGCGTTCATTGAATATGTTGCAATGACGCTGAACTCCACTCATCCAGCTTTTGCCTGTCGTGTTTCTGGGTTAACCAAGGTTTACGGACAACGACAGGTACTGGGTCCGATTGACCTTGAGGTAACTGAGGGAGAAAAGATTGCGATCATCGGCCCTAGCGGATCTGGAAAATCGACTTTCCTCAAATTAGTCGTAGGGGAAATAGAGGCAACATCCGGATCAGTTGAGATTGCATCTAAACCTCTTATGTCGATCCCAGTGAAGCGCAGATCAAAAGAAGTCGGGTTGATGCACCAGCAATTCGACCTGATTCCGAAACTCACAGCAAGAAAAATCATTGAAGCGGGTAACTCTGGCAGATGGTCGACATTCAGGACGCTTGCAAGTCTTCTGTTACCTATCCATGACAAACGATCTGAGGACTTCGCTTGTTCGCTTGAGATTTCAGATCAATTGGATGTACGGACATCGTTATTGTCTGGAGGCGAGCAACAGAGAGTCGCATTTGCTCGACTCTTGACTCAATCCCCGAACCTGTACTTGGCCGACGAACCAGTGGCATCCCTTGATCCATCATTGGCCGACAAAGTAGCCATGATGCTGTGCGGAATATCTGAGTTACCAAGCGGATCAATAAACACTGTACTGGCCAACCTCCATTCTCCAGAACTTGCAGTTCGACACTTCGATCGAGTGATAGGGCTGGTGGAAGGACAGATCAAATTTGATAAAGCGTCATCAGAAGTAACCGATCAAGACACAGAGTACTTGTACGAGGGCGTGGCCGATAACTCGCCTATGCCAGAGCATCAAACAATGCCGACATCTACTTGGGGACGAGATTGAGGACATTTGGCTCCGCCCCAAAGATGAATGGGGGATTCGCTTGGATACTTTTTTTCCTTGCCCTCGTGGTTTGGTCGGGATTCTCGGTCGATTGGTCTAATTTGACGAATAAGGACGGGATATCTGCGCTCAGGTCGATCGGTGTCGCGCTGTTGTCGCCAGACCTGTCCTCATCAAACCTCAAAACGGTTGTCAGTGCTGCATGGATAACAATCACCTACGCTGTCGCTTCGTTATCACTGGCGATTCTGTTTGGACTACCGCTTGGGCTGATCGCCTCCGGAACACTAGTCCCCAATAGGAAGATCGGACTACCGCTTTCAGCGCTGACCAGAGCATTTCTGGGATTAACTAGATCGATTCATGAATTAGTTTGGGCGTTGCTATTAGTGATCGCTCTCGGACTCTCACCCGGGGCCGGGATTATTGCAATAGCTGTTCCTTACTCAGGGATAATTGGTCGAATCTTTGCCGAAAGATTGCAAGACGTGCCAGAGCAACAGGTCGTTTCTTTACAGAGTAGCGGAGCACATGGATTCAAGCTGATCGCCCTAGGCCGCATCCCGTCGGTGCTACCGGACACTATTTCGTATTTGTTTTATCGATTCGAGTGTGCAGTTCGGACAGCTTCAGTACTCAGTTTCGTGGGACTAGGAGGCATCGGATTTCAAGTGGATATTGCTTTGAGCGATTTAAAATTCGAGACTGTGGCAACCCTGCTGTATGCCTTAATTATTTTGATTCTCAGCATCGAAGTAATAAGTAGCTCAGTTCGAAAAAGGCTACTGACGTGACTCCTAATTCTTCGGAACAGATAGGTAATTCATTCCACTTTGCGTGGAACTGGCCGAGTCGATTCATAATTTTGTTATTTGGCGTGACCATTGGTTTATTGGCCGCTAGCTGGTCATATCTGTTTTCGATTTCTGAAGGCAGATCGTCCTTGTTCTCGAAGGAAACTCTAGACCGGTCTAGTGCGTTCGTAAACGAGCTTTTAGGTGTCGGTACGGATTCCTGGAGTCACGTAAATTGGAGTGAGTTGGTAGGAATGGCGGCCGACACGGTCGCAATGAGTGTGATTGCGTCAGTCATGGCTGGGACAGCTGCGTTAGCGATCATCCCCTTGGCTACACGGAAGTCTTCTCATGTGTCCACGGGCATTATGAGTCGCGTCGCGCTCGTTACGGCGCGATTTAGCTTCATATTTGCGAGATCAGTGCCTGAGTTACTTTGGGCGTTGATCATCATTTTCGTAATTTCACCTGGAATACTCGCAGGTGCTGTGGCTCTAGCAATTCATAATTTCGGGGTAATAGGACGTTTAGGAGCAGACACCGTTGAAGACCTCGATGACGCTCCAATTGAAGCCTTACGCAGTTCTGGGGCATCCTATACGCAGAGATATTTCACGGGAGTCTTGCCTCTAGCTGCCCGACAACTGGTTACTTTCCAGCTTTACAGATGGGAAGTAATCATCCGTACAACCGCAGTGGTTGGGTTTGTGGCGGCTTCGGGTATCGGATACCAACTTCGGTTAGACATGAGCTTCTTTTTCTACGCTAATGTAGGTCAGCTTCTGCTCGCTTACCTCGTAATTGTGTGGGCGATTG
>CAYTAO010000014.1:19597-37914 GCA_964435915.1 uncultured Dehalococcoidales bacterium | reverse complement strand
TAATCATCCGTACAACCGCAGTGGTTGGGTTTGTGGCGGCTTCCGGTATCGGATACCAACTTCGGTTAGACATGAGCTTCTTTTTCTACGCTAAGGTAGGTCAGCTTCTGCTCGCTTACCTCGTAATTGTGTGGGCGATTGACTTGTTGTCCGTGGCGGTTAGGCGATCGATCAGATAACCAAGCGATTCAACTCTGCACCTCACTCAGTACACATGTTTGCAAGGCTGCAGTATTGATTTCAGGAAACTGAGCATGCTACAGGTAATCAATTGGTCTACTGAATGAAAAAGGCTCTGACCGCTCAATCAATTCGAGCGATCAGAGCCTTTTTGTGTTCTTGGTGGAGACGGGGGAGAGTCGAACTCCCCGTCCAAGAAAGGTTTCCGGTTTGACTTCTACGAGTGTAGCCGTTGGTGTTTTTCTCGTCGCCCCCCCCGCCCCATCGGCATAGCAAGAGCGGCGACCAGCTAGTGGAGCCTTAGTTGTTTGTCACTAGCGACCCAAACAACGCAGTCCGACATTTCATCTCTCGAGCCTAACCCGTCAGACGGGGGTCAGGTCGAAAGTCGCTGCCCTTAGGCGGCGAGAGCGAATTCACGTTCGCCGTTTATTTTTTTGCCGCTTTTTACGTGGTGCACGGCGCCACGACCCGCAATCGAGCGGTGATCTCCCTGTCGAAACCACGCGTCCCCAAGTACATGGTTAATTCTATCTGGTTAGGAGTTACGGGAGAATTGTTATTTATACGAAGACGGATCAACTAAGACCAGCCCTGATGGCACCAAGGCATTCGACTTCGAGATATCTGAGTAGGGCGCGTGTTTCTGTCTGTCAGACTAGATCTTAGAACGCATCGCTCGGTCGATTTCTCGTTTGGCATCACGCTCTTTGATCGTGTTGCGACGGTCTACCTGGCGCTTTCCTTTGCCCACTCCGATAAGCAATTTGGCTACTCGGTTTTTGATATAGACCTTCAATGGAACAATGGTTTGACCATCGCGGTGGGCTTGATCGTCTAGATATGCGAGTTGCTTCTTCTTGAGAAGGAGCTTACGAGGGCGGGTAGGGTCGTGCTGACCATGCTCACCGGCCGGTGCGTACTGAGGGATGTGAGCGCTTTCTAACCAGGCCTCGCCGTTCTTGATATAGACGTAGCCTTCGGCGATGCTCATTCGACCTTCTCTGGCCGATTTAATTTCCGAACCAAGCAGCACCATTCCCGCTTCGAATGTTTCGTTGATGAAATAGTCGTAGCGGGCGCGGCGGTTTGTAGCGAGCGCTCGTTGTGTATCAGTATCGGCCATGACTCAAGTCTAGTTGCGTTTTGATTCTCGTGTGGCGTTTAGCTCTTGCGTCGTATTTCAACGTTCCTCATTCCCAGCCATCAAGGACGGGAGCGAGAGACGATCTTGTCAGTAATTTCTAGTTGCTTTCCAGTTCTGAGATCTGGAAATTGAGCTGCTTAATTGCCGCTTCGATTTGCGGATCGATGAAATCACTCGTCTGTGGATTCGATCCGCCTACGGCTTCTGCAGCTTCGACAACTACGTCGGGCTCGATTCCAACCTCTTCGATCACTCGACCGTTTGGTGTGAACCATCGACCAATGGTCAGATAGACACCACCACCGTTCGAGAGTTCGCGAAGCAGGTTCACACTGCCTTTTCCGAAGGTTTTCGTACCAATAGCAACCGTTCGACCGTGATCTTGTAGGGCGCCAATAAGCACCTCAGATCCACTGGCAGAGAAATTGTCGATTAGCGTTACCAATGGAATATCCGGGTATTTTCCACCCTTTTTCACAGCCCAATCTTTACGTTGACCGCGAGAGTCGACTTCGTAGGTGACTAGGCCGTCGGTTAGGAACTCAGAGGCGACATCAACCGTTGCTGATAGCAGCCCACCGGGGTTTCCTCGTAGATCGAGAATAATGCCCTTTGCACCATCATCAATGAGTTCCTTCACAGCCTCTCGAACCTCTCGTGAGGTTTCCGCTGTGAACTGCGTGATACGAATTCGTCCGTAAGGTGTGTCTGGAACGTCCCGCACGGTCACGCTCGGGTCATCGATGGTGTCTCGAATAATTGTTATGTCAACTGGATCCAGACTTCCAACGTGTTCTACAGTGAGAACCACTGGAGTGCCTTTTTCCCCTCGGATCTTGTTCACCGCCTCTAGCACGCTCCACCCGGTAGCATCTTCTCCGTCGACAGCAAGAATCCTGTCCCCAGCCTTAATACCGGCCTTTTCCGCAGGCGTGTTCGGCAACGGCTTGGTGATAATCACACCTTTGCGATCTGGAGACGCTTCAACCTGCGCTCCGATCCCGCCAAAGTTTCCCTGAAAGCCTTCTTGGTCGATTTTGAAGATTGCAGGCGGAATGTACGACGTATAACGATCATCCAAGGAATCGAGCATTCCGATCACTGCAGCTTCGGCCAATGCATCTGGATCGATGTTTTCCTTGGCCATATATTCTCTGATAAGGATCGAATAGGCCTCCCAGACGATTTGGAGCCCGTCAGGGACTGCTGCAGGCTCGTCGGCAATAGGCTGAGGGGTTGTGGTCGCCTGTGTGCCGTCCGAGAGAATCACCGGTCCTTTGTTTCCTGAGGACGGGTCGTTTTCATCAGAACTACTGCAAGCAGCAATAATCAGCAGTCCTGAGAATGCCACTATGAGGATTGAAGCGAGTCTGATAGAGCCGGGATGAGTGTTGAGGAAATTCATATTTAGATTGTGTGTTTAATGGCCGGAACCGAATCAGCGTGCAAGTGCAGTTACTGCCCGGAGAAACGTTTCCGTTGTTGAGGATACGCCCGAATAAAGAAGTTCGATGTTCGGTTGCACACTAAAATTAGTATTAGGGAGCAGCCAAAAATCAAAAAAAGAACTGAAGAATCACTTTATTATTTACATAACAAGGATAGTGCGACATAGTGTTACACGGTTGCTGGCCTACCCTGCGGCGCTATTGTTACAGTTAAAGACCTGCTCTACTCGACGCTGTAAGCTTCCAGTGGGTCGTAATTCTCAACACCGACTTCAGCTTCTATCGAGTCCCTAAGATTGCTCATGCCCCAACCTTTGGTGGCAGAGGTTGTGACGACTCGGTTGAATTCGGTCACGTTGATCTGATCGAGAACTTCAAGATCGATAGGCTCATCAGGATCATCGACCACAAGATCTTGCTTGTTCAGAACAAGTATCCGAGGGGTATCGCTTATTCCCATATCGGCAAGCTGATCCGTAACAACCCGCTCCTGTTCAACTGCGTAAGGGCTTGATACGTCGACCACTTGAATCAGAAGATCAGCTTCGAGAGCTTCTTCAAGTGTGGTGCGGAACGCTGCGACGAGGATTGGCGGGAGTTTGTGCACAAATCCTACTGTGTCACTGATAGTCGCAGCGGTCCCGGAAGGAAGATACATGCGCCTCGTCGTAGCGTCGAGCGTTGAAAACAGCTGATTGCGCTCGATCACGTCGGATGACGTGATCTTATTGAAAAGAGCCGATTTACCTGCGTTCGTATAGCCAACGAGAGACACGATCCTTACTTCACCATCAGTTCTCCTTTGTCGTTGTTGGTCGCGTTGCGACCGAACCTTGGTAAGTTCTTTTTTGACTCGCTGAAGCTTTCGCCGTACCAAACGTCGGTCGGTTTCGATCTGCGTTTCACCCGGTCCCCTAGTGCCCACTCCCCCGCCAAGTCGTTCAAGGTGAGACCATTGACCGGCCAATCGCGGCAGCAGATATTCGGTCTGTGCGAGTTCTATCTGCAATGTGCCCTCACGTGATCTTGCTCGCTGAGCGAATACGTCGAGTATCAGTGCCGTGCGGTCAATAACTTTGACTTCGAGTTTGTCTTCTAGAGTTTTTTGCTGATTTGGAGACAGTTCATCGTCGAAGATCGCGGTATCGACTTCTTTGTGCTTGATTGCGTGGTGCAATTCATCAATTTTGCCTTTACCGATGTAGGTCGGCGAGGGCTTATTCATAGATTGAGAGAATCGGGCAATTGGATTCGCACCGGCGGCACGTGCCAACTCGGATAACTCTAAGAGAGAATCTTCCAGCGCCCAGTAATCGCCCTTAGAGCGAACGTTTACCCCAACTAGAATGGCACGTTCGTGGAACGGGCCTGTCGAAGATGTGCGTTTTTTTGCCATATGGGCTGTAGGAAACTCCTGCTCCTCGGGCGCTTATGCGTTGCTCCGCAACTGGGATAACCTGCGAAGACCTTCATCGATCTGATCATCTGCGATTGTAAGGGAGAGTCTGATGTAGCCTTCTCCACCTGGTCCGTATCCATTACCTGGGGTGACGACTACATTCACTTCATCGAGCAGCTTCTGAGCAAACTCAGCCGAAGTGTATCCCTCTGGTATCGGTGTCCAGATATACAGTGCTCCCTTTGGAGCGACGGCCGGTACGCCGATCTCGTTCAGTACAGAGACTACCTTGTCTCGTCGCTTCCGATATACCTCGTTATTGTTATCGAGCCACTCGGAAGGCAGGTCGAGGGCCGCAATTCCCATTTCCTGATTCGCCTGTGAAAGACCCGAGTCGATGTTCGACTTCACTCGCATCAGAGCGTTGACCATTTCTGGATTTCCAACCGCCATTCCAACCCGCCAGCCGGTCATGTTGGCTGTTTTGGATAGTGAATGGAATTCCATAGCGATATCCATCGCACCTTCAGCCTGAAGCACGCTTGGTGCTACGTAACCGTCAAAAGTTACTTCTGTGTAGGCTGCGTCGTGAAGCAAGGCGATATCGAACTGCTTGCAGTACCGGACGGCCTCTTCAAAGAAGCTCCTCGGAGCGATAGCGCCGGTCGGGTTATTCGGATAGTTAATCCAAAGAGTTCTTGCTTTCTTGGCAACATCGGTGGGAATATCTGCGAAATCGACAAGATAGCCATTTGATTCTTTCAGGGTCACAAAATGAGTTGTGCCCCCAGCAAACATCGTCCCAATTTCGTACACCGGGTACGCTGGATCTGGACTGATAGATATGTCGCCAGGATCAATAAAGCAAAGTGCCGCGTGGGCGATCCCCTCTTTTGCGCCGATCAGATTAATAACTTCAGTTGCGGGATCGAGATTCACTCCGAACCGATCCTTGTAGAACTGGGCTACCCGCGATCGAAACTCGGGTAGCCCCTCAGTTTCAGGATATTTGTGATTCACCGGTTTATTCGAGCCCTCCACAAGTGCGCTGAGCACTGGTTCGGGTGTTGGCATGTCGGGATCACCGATACCGAACGAAATCACGTCTATGCCCTGCTTTTTTTTTGCGGCGATGGCTCGGGATATGCCGACAAAGAGATATGGCGGAAGATTTTCTACACGTTCAGCAAATTTCATTCTTTTGATTCCGATAGTCTCGTAAGTTTCGAGCCTGATTGGTTAGTAAGTTAGAGATCTCGATGATAATCGTAAACGAGAGGTCATATCAGGTGTGAGGAGAAAGGCACGACGAAGTATGGCCTGACTAGGTATTCTACGAATGCCTAGTCAGGCCATACTCCGGTGAATACTTCGACCGCGGGGCCTTCCAGAAATGCTTCCCCAGATTCATCCCAGGAGATCCGGAGCACTCCGCCATCGACAACCACGTCGACTGTGTCGTCGATCAGCCCGTGTTCTCTTGCTGCTGCTGCTGAAGCGGTACTCCCAGTTCCAGACGACAGTGTCTCACCGGCTCCGCGCTCGAATATTCGGGCTCGGATTCTCGAGCGGTCGATCACGTTTACTATCTCGAAGTTGACCCTATTTGGGAACAAATCGTGGTTTTCGACGTGAGGACCGATCTCCAGCAGTGGGAAGTCTTCGACGGATTCGTCCATCACGACTACAGCGTGTGGATTTCCAACTGCTAGACACGTAATTTTCAATTCTCGACCACCTGCCTGAATTGGGTACGCCTTAACGATGTCGAGATCGCCGATCTGCTCTACGTCGACTGGGATTTCTGATGGAACGAAGGTCGGTGCTCCCATGGCGACCTTGGCGTCGACCATCTTGTCGCCCTCCATGTTTGGCCAAACCGTTCGCACTCCACTGCCCGTTTCGACAATGAGCCCTTCGTTTGCGGGAACCGTAATCTTGCGATCGATCACGAATTTTGAGAACAGCCGGATGCCGTTTCCGCTCATTTCTGCTTCAGAACCGTCAGGGTTATAAACCCTCATTCGAATCTGGGCGACATCTGAATCTTGAACGAGAACTATCCCATCAGATCCAACTCCGAACGCTAATCGACTCATTTCGACTGACAGTGCGCCCCAATCACGGTCGATTCCGCGCCCATCAACGGCAATGTAGTCGTTACCCGCACCGTGTAATTTTGCGAACTCTAAGGTCATGTGTTCTCTTAGTTTCTTTGTGTTGTGATTCTGGGATTTTCGTACCCAACGATTCTATGTATGAATCAGGCAAACACCAAGTACAGAATCGTGCCCACTATTTGGTGTTGTATGTTGTCTTATGTGAACTAAATATCGACTGTATTACGAGCTAACGACGCCAGGTTTTGGCAGATTCGATGGCTGATTTTGCACCTTCTTCCGGGTCATCGGTCATGTCGACCCAGTTGATTCTCGGGTCGTCCTGCTTGAACCAGTTGTTCTGGTGGCGGAACAACCGGTTTGTCGCTCCGGCAGTTAGCCGACCGGATACGACCGGAACGTACTCACCCCCTAGATGGGCAATCATCTGACGATATCCGATGCCGCTGAGCGCCCGGTCATCAGTAGAATAGCCAGCTTCCAACAGTGATTCGATTTCTTTGACCCAGCCATTCGCAAGCATGTTGTCGAGCCGATCAAGCACACGTTGGTGCAGTACCGATCGTTCTACCGTCAGACCGATGATGTGTGCGTTGAAGGGTTCATCTCTGGCTTTTTGCCTGTTGTTTGCCACGTCATCCGACGGATTCGACCGAACGCGTTCGATAGCCCGTATAACTCGCCTCGGGTTGAGTAAATCGGTGTTGGCGGCGACCTCCGGAGCAATCTGGGTAAGTTCATCAGCGAGTGATTCGACACCCTCGCTTCCAAACTTCAGTTCAAGTTTAGCTCGCAGTTGAGCATCGGGTTCGATTTCAGGCACTTTCCAGCCCTCGATGAGCGCCCAGATGTACTGCCCTGTTCCACCCACCAAGATAGGTAGCTTTCCTCTTAAGGTTATCTCGTAGATCAGCGTTCTTGCGCGGTTGACGTACGAAGCGAGACTGTATTCATCATCTGGATCAAGAAAATCCATCAGGTGATGAGGAACGCCCTTCATTTCGTCTTTTGTCGGCCTGGCAGTAGCGACGTTCATTCCTCGATAAAACAAACGTGAATCGCCGTTCACGACCTCGCCATCTAGTGCCAGTGCCGACTCCACACTCAACATAGTTTTACCAGTGGCGGTTGCTCCAACTATTGCGAGGAGGTCAGGGATGATCGAGGTGGTCACGCTAGTTGCCTGTCAGATAGATGTGAGATCAGCTCTTGCTCGCAGCCGAAATGAGCTTAGAAAACTCATCGCCCTTCAGACTCGCTCCACCAACCAACGCGCCATCGATATCAGGTTTGGCCAGGAACTCCACGATGTTGTCAGAGTTGACACTTCCACCGTATAGAACACGAATAGAATCCGCTGCATCAGGTGCAAGTTTTCGTATGACTTCTCGGCAGGTACGGGTCATTTCCTGAGCCTGTCCCAATGTGGCGGCCTCACCGGTTCCGATCGCCCAAACTGGTTCATATGCGACTATCAGCGAATGCCAGTTCGTGTAGTCGACGAGGCTCTCTTCAAGCTGTTTTGCGACGTATGTCTCGGCATTCCCTGCTTTACGTACATCCAGGTTCTCACCGACGCATACGATCGGATTTATGCCAGCGTTCGCAGCAACAATAGCCTTTTCGGCCACCGTCCCCGAGTTCTCACCGCTCAACGCACGTCGCTCAGAGTGACCAACGATTACGTGACTGACAAATCCTCGCAACATCGAAGCCGAAATTTCACCTGTGAACGCCCCATCAGGGTTCGAACTAACGTTTTGTGCTCCGACTTGGATTGGTGAACCACTTAGCTTTTGGGAGATGCTGGCAATCGAAATGAACGGTGGGAAGATAATTTTGTCGACACCCGCAAAATCTTTACTGAAATCTAAAATCTCTTTAGCGAGCTTGAGTCCCGATTCGACGTCGGTGTTCAACTTCAAATTCCCGGCGATTACCGATATGCGCTTTGCCATTTACTTTACTTTCCGTTTCGCTACATTTGGAATTTTGCGTTCCGATGGTTATTCGCTGTCGTCGAGTGCCGCAACACCGGGTAGAGTCTTTCCCTCGAGAAACTCGAGTGATGCTCCTCCGCCGGTTGAAACGTGCGTAATTTTATCGACAAGATCGAGCGATCCGACAATCTCGGCAGTTGAACCACCTCCGATGACCGAAACGGCTTTCGTATTTGCCGCAACCGCCTTTGCAACAGCCACTGATCCTTTTGAAAATGCGGGCCACTCGAACACGCCCATGGGACCGTTCCAGATGATTGTGTCTACTAGTGAGATTATCCGAGAGTATTCGGTTACAGATCTGGGTCCGATGTCGAGTATCAACTCGTTAGCTGGCACATCAGTCGATTCGTGAATGGTCGCGAGGGAGTTTTCAGTGAATTCCGGCGCTGTCACGACGTCGGCCGGGAGGACAACATTCGCACCACTTGAACTTAGAACACGCTCAGCGGCATACGCATCCTCGGTCGATACAGTGGTAGCACCACCAGAATCGCCTCTCGCAATGTAAAAGGCGGCCACCATGCCACCACCTACGAGGATTGTGTCCACCTTCTCTGAGAGATGACGTAGGACCTGTATTTTGTCGGTGATCTTGGCACCACCGACAATCGCAACGGTGGCTCCTTTT
Organism: uncultured Dehalococcoidales bacterium; assembly: GCA_964435915.1. Lineage (GTDB taxonomy): Bacteria > Chloroflexota > Dehalococcoidia > Lucifugimonadales > Lucifugimonadaceae > Lucifugimonas. The sequence continues at coordinate 28,989 of CAYTAO010000014.1, read as the reverse complement.
GAGCTATTGAGTGAACTTCCAAGCATCTCCAGCTCTTGTTCCATCAGCAGTCCTGCGTATGCCGGCAAGTGTGCCGCGACTCCGGCCGTAGAAGCATGCGCTCTGTGAGCTGCCCCGAAAGCATCGTTTACGAATATATCTGCCAGCGATGCCAGATATTTTGAGAATTCGGGATCGTTCGCCTCTTCGCCCGGATTGAATCTCATATTTTCCAGTAGTGCGAGTTCGCCAGATTTCAGTTGGGAGCAAATCTGCGGCGTTTTCGGGTCATTCGGTCCACCGGCATCTTTGACTTCGACACCAAGTAGCTGGGAAAGGCGCTCCCGGACCGGTGTAAGCCGCATGTCATCGATTATGTTCCCTTTTGGCCGAGCTAAATGGGAGCAGATTACGATTTTTGTGCCACCGTCTTTGAGTAGTGTCAACGTTGGCATTGCTGCCCTGATTCGCGAATCGTCACTGATAGTCCCGTCTCGCAATGGAACATTGAAATCAACCCTGATCAAGACTGTCTTGCCATCGAATTCGGCATCTTTGATCGATCGTTTTTTCATATGAAACATTACTCTCTAGCTCGAGCTGACGATCAGTTTTGCGCTCTCGGCGAGTGACGCTTTGCTTTCATCCGAAAATCCTGTGGAATCGAGCGCCTCCACTGCTTCGCCGACCAACTCCCCCACCCGGTTTTCGGCGAATGATCTGCTCTCGGTTTCACTTAATATCCTAGTGATTTCGTCGATATCAGCGGGATCGAGAACACGCTTCATAAAAATCTCGCCGAGCCTTCGGCGCGTGGTTGGGGTACCCACCTCGATAGCATGCGCCGTTGCCAGGGATTTTTTCTTCGACTGTAACCTTCCACGCTGAACTTCGTTACGCTCGGAACTAGGATCCGGCCACAAAGCCTTGAGATCTAAGTTGAGATTTTGAGCTGTTCCTATTGCATTTCCGAACTTGAACAGAGCGTCTAAGACAGACTCATTGGCCTCTGATGCAATACCGCCTAATTTCGCAGCAACCCCGAATAAGGCTCCGTGTTTACGGGCCACGGTGATGATTTCATCAACGCTAACTGCCGCTCGTTCTTGATACGAAATATCCAAATACTCGCCCTCACACACCTCGAGAGTCGCCGAATCCAGCGATTCAAGCGCCATCGAAATGTTTCTCGGATCGGCTGCCGGACCGTTTGCGTTTCTCTGTTCGAATATCGAGATTCGCGCCATTGCGTGGATGCCATCACCAGCGTTGATGGCCTGGGCTGGTCCCCATGACCACCAGATAGTCGGTCTCTCGTTGCGTTCCATGTTGGCGTTTTGCACGTCCTCATGAACGAGCATGAAGTTGTGAAGCAACTCAATTGCTACCGCATAGGGCATAGCTGAAATGTTCTCAGCGCCGGCAGCTATCGATGTAGCGAGCACGAGCTGTCCACGTGACCTGTCCTGAGCAACAGCAGGCTCGGGTTCACCGTTCTGATCGACCCACCCGAGGTGAAAGGCCATCATTTTGTAGAGCGGAAGTTCGCGCGAATCCACGAAGGTTTTTAGGGCCGATTCAAATTGGTTAGAATCATCAGCTGTGAGTCCGGGGAGTGTTCCCGTAAATGGCAATCATGTTCTCCGTTTAGTTGTAGAGGAATTTCACGTACGCCAAAAAGAATTTCAGAGAATCTAGGGTAACCGAGAGTGGTTAGCTCACTATGACGTTGCACGCATAATTCCGGATCGAATCAAGGCTAATCGCACCGAGACGTAGAACGGATATCTTTCCGTTCTCATATGAGACGACGGTGCTTGGTTCCGTTGCCGGGCCACAGGCAGCGTTGATGCACATTGCGATTTGATCGCCAAAAACCTGTTCGACCACACTGGCTTCCTTTATCGGATCACACCCGGTGACGTTGCAGCTTGTTCCGGTCAGTGGGGTTCCGCAGAGTCGGATGAACTCTCTTGCCAGATCATGATCGGGAATCCTGAGTCCTACGGTACCCGTACCGGCTGTGACTACAGACGGCACTTTGTCGCTCGCTGGCAAAACAACGGTCAGTGCTCCCGGCCAGAACTCGTCGGTCAACTTCCTGAGTTCGTCTGGGAATTCAGTCGATAGAGATCCCGTCATCTCCACGTCACCAATCAGCAATGGAACCGGTGTCCCCAGATTCCGTCCTTTCGTGGTGAACACACTTTCGACCGCTCTCGAATTCAATCCATCGGAACCAAGCGCGAAATAGGTATCTGTCGGGAAAGCAATAACCTCTCCATTTTTTACAGCGGCAGTCGCCGTATAGAGCCCTGAATTATCTGGTGAAATGAGCATCAAATAATCTTAGCGTTCTCAAGCTGATTTAACCGGGACAATATCCGTCAAAATTTTTCAAAAACCTCGTGACTCAGTCGACGGGGAGAGGTAGATTGATGCTTCAGGCTTAACGGACTCGATCAGATGCTTCATTCGTAAAGCGTCGAGGGTTGTCCCAAAAGACATTGGCTAGCCTGATTTGTTGCTCCGACCCGGGAACCATGCCATGACTGAAAACCCAACACCAACCAACGAATCGGCCGGACGAGTTTCTACCTCAGATGATATCGAGGTTGGAACGTACCTAGAGATTGCACAGGCTGATCGTGTCACCGGGGATAACCCTCCAATTGCTGAGCGGATGAAGACCATCGTCATTCTGGACTTTGGTTCGCAATACTCACGCCTGATAGCCCGTAGAGTTCGAGAGTCCAACACGTATTGCGAGATCATTACGCACGACGATGGGAACGAGATTCTGAACGAACAGGATGTGATCGGCGTAATCCTGTCTGGAGGGCCTAACAGCGTCTATGCAGACGGTGCTCCGATGGCTCCAACGTGGGTATTTGATGCTGGAGTTCCTATTTTGGGTATCTGCTACGGGATGCAGTTGCTAGCCCACCAACTGGGTGGCAAAGTCGAGTCTGGTACCGAACGCGAGTATGGACACGCCGTGGTTCACAAAGACGGCCCGGACAATATTCTTTTCCGGGGACTGGACACTGAAGTCCCCGTCTGGATGAGCCACGGTGATCGGATCGAAGAGCTACCGCCCGGGTTCCGTGCGATGGCCTATACGGAAAACTCACCTCTGGCGGTGATGGGTAATGAAGAAGGTACCTATTTCGGTATCCAATTCCACCCTGAGGTTGCTCACACTCCTCAAGGTGCTGAAATTCTGCATAACTTCGTATTCGGAGTTTGTGAGGCCCCCGGAGACTGGACACCTGTGAACTTCGTGTCCGACGCTGTCGAACGTATCAAGGAACGCGTCGGAAACGGCCAGGTTATCTGCGCGTTGTCGGGTGGAGTAGATTCAACCGTTGCGGCAGCGCTAATTCACAGAGCCATTGGTGATCGTCTTACTTGCATATTCGTCGATAACGGCCTGATGCGAAAAGGTGAGGCTGACCGTGTTCAGAACGTATTTGCAAATCAGCTAGGAGTGAACCTGATATTTGTTGACGGTACCGAACAATTTTTGAGTGCGCTCAAGGGCGTGACTGATCCCGAGATAAAACGTAAATCTATTGGGCGAGAGTTCATAAAGATCTTCGAGGAAGTAGCGAAAGATCTTGGTGAAGTCGACTATCTTGCGCAAGGCACCCTGTACCCAGACGTAATCGAGAGCACCAGTGCGGATTCGACAGCTTCCCACAAGATCAAAACCCACCACAACGTTGGTGGCCTGCCCGAGCACATGAATCTGACCCTGGTCGAACCACTCAGATATATGTTCAAGGATGAAGTTCGACAGGCTGGAGCAGAGTTGGGACTCTCCCCGCAAAGTGTTAACCGCCAGCCGTTCCCGGGGCCGGGTCTTGCGATTCGGATCATGGGCGCAGTCACGAACGAGAAGCTCGAAATACTCAGAAACGGTGACAGGATAGTCATCGACGCGATCAACAATGACGGGCTATACGACAAGCTGTGGCAATCGTTTGCTGTGCTGACAAATACCCGAACTGTGGGTGTAATGGGTGATCAGCGCACCTATCAGTACGTCGTGGCTATACGCGCTGTAACCAGTGCCGACGCAATGACCGCTGACTGGGCCAGACTTCCATACGATACGCTCGCAACGATTTCGAACCGTATAGTGAACGAGGTCGAAGAGGTGAATCGAGTTGTTCTGGACATCACGAGTAAACCGCCCGGCACTATCGAATGGGAATAGATGCATTCGTGAGTGAGGTCTAATTGAAAGTTCTGCTAATCGGTTCGGGTGGACGTGAACACGCAATGGCGTGGAAGCTCGCGCAGAGCCCCCTAACGACTGAACTCATCATCGCTCCAGGAAATGCCGGTACAGCGGATCTCGGGCATAACATCAATATCGGCGTCGACGATCACACTGATCTGGTGAGATATGCCGTCGACAGCAACATCGATCTGGTGGTTGTCGCACCCGACCAACCAATTGTTGATGGTCTGTGTGATTTGCTCGATCAGGCAGGCATAAAGGCCTTCGGTCCGTCTGCTGCTGCTGCGCGTATTGAAGGATCGAAAATCTGGTCTGACGATCTGATGACCAAGTACGGCATACCTACTGCTGAATCGATCGCATTTTCTGATTCAGCTTTAGCTATTGAATATGGCCGCTCCAGGCCTGAAGGCGTAATTGTGGTTAAAGCCGATGGCCTAGCAGCTGGAAAAGGCGTTATCCTTCCTGACACATACGATGATCTCGATACAGCAATCATCGGAATGCTGGATGATGAGGCTTTCGGGGAATCTTCCTCTAGCATATTGCTTGCGGAGCGAATGGAGGGGCCAGAGGTCAGCGTGTTCGCATTCCTTGATGGCGAGCACGTGTCGTCAGAGATCGCGACGTGTGACTACAAGCGAATAGGCGAAGGTGACGTCGGGCTGAACACCGGTGGCATGGGAGCATATGGCCCTCCAGAGTTCTGGACCGAAGAGCTCGCTGATCAAATTCGTGAGCTAATTCTCGAACCTGTTGCGAAGGCCCTTGTCAAAGAGAACAGTTCGTTCTCCGGAGTGCTCTACGCAGGCCTAATGCTCACTACATCTGGACCCAAAGTAATCGAATTCAACTGCCGATTTGGTGATCCTGAAACACAGATACTGATGCCAATGCTCGAATCGGATCTTGTCGATATTTGCCTGGCAGTCGCGGAAAACCGGCTCGAACATGAAGATGTTCGCTGGTCAGAAACAGCCCACACATTTGTAGTAGCTGTTTCTGACGGGTACCCCGGTTCGTACGATACGGGAGTCGAAATCTCGGGAATAGGAGCCGCAGCAGAACATGGAATAGTGTTTCACGCAGGCACGACTAGAAACCACGACGGGGTGCTGCTTACATCGGGCGGTCGCGTAATTGGCGTTACAGGCTCCGGTGAGTCGATCAAGGGAGCCCGTGATTCAGCCTATGCCGGAATAGACGCGATATCGTTTGAGGGCATGAGGTTCAGAAGAGATATCGCCGAGCGGGCGATTGAGGACTGAACTTTGGCAATATTCAACGTCGTATTCGATTTTGACAACACCCTCGCCACTTCCTTTGTCGGCGGAGAGATGTTTTACGGGCACGTCCCAGAGAAAGGAATGGCCGATGCTAGAAATCGATTCCGTTCGGACAAGACTTCACTTCGTCAATATCAAGAGGAAGTGTTCGATCTAGTCGGCCAATCGACTGGCGAAATGTCAGAACGAGCGGCTGAAAAGGGTTTCGTACGACCACTTGCAGCGGAGGTCTGCAACGAAGTATGGGCCGCTGGAGGCAGCGTGGCAGTGGCATCGGCAGGACTGGATTTCTATATTCAAGCGGTGCTGAACAAAGTCGGGCTTGACCAGATTGAAATTCACAGCGGAACGATTACGTCTGGGCCAACGGAACTGCCACCGTTTAGATACGATTATCCTTCAACTTCAGCTAACTGCGAAGGCGACTGGGTTACCTGCAAGTGCGAGGTGATCAATCGCCTGAAGAACGGCAGGAACGGTGAGGCAGTGAGTGAAGTGATTTTCGTAGGTGACGGGGTGCTGTCTGATATGTGCGCTGCTGCCAACGCAGCGGACACCGTATTTGCAACTGGCAGGTTGCTCGACTACTGCAAAGAAAACGGAATTCCAGTCACGGAATTCCGTGATGATTTCAGTTCGCTTCTTAGTTATGTCCTGAGCAATACGTCCTCGAACGGAGCTAAATAGAACATTGATTCCACGATATTCACGACCCGAGATGGACGCCATATGGTCCGAAACCAACACATACGAGCTGTGGCTGCAAGTTGAAATAGCAGCTTCGCAGGCGTGGACTGACGAAGGCGTTGTTCCGAAAGCGGACATGGTGAAGATTCGCAAATCTACGTTTGATCGTGCTGCATATGATCGATGGTTTGCCGAGACCAAGCACGATCTCGTGTCATTCACCCGTGCGGTTGGCGAGAGTCTTGGGCCTGAAGGACGCTGGATCCACCATGGCCTCACCTCAAACGACGTCAAGGACACCGCTCTTAGCATTCAACTTGCAAAGTCTTGCGACTTGCTTGATCGGGGCCTTGTGGAATTGCTGAACGCTCTTAGCGTGCGCGCTAACGAATTCAAAAACACTCCGTGCATCGGACGTTCCCATGGTATCCATGCAGAGCCGATGAGCTTCGGGATGAAACTTGCTCTCTGGTTTGCGGAGATGAAGCGCAATCGAGAACGACTCGCTGCGGCACGCACAAGAGTCGCGGTCGGAATGCTTTCTGGTCCGGTTGGGACTTTTGCTTCAATCCCTCCGGCGATTGAGGAATCGGTTTGCAGACAGCTTGACCTCTCACCTGCAGAAGTGTCCAATCAGGTGATTCAACGCGATAGGCACGCCGAATACGTACAGGTGCTCGCATTGATCGCGGCGACGCTCGATAAGATGGCGACGGAAATTCGGGGACTCCAGCGTACAGAGCTTCGCGAAGTCGAAGAACCGTTCGGCAAGCCTGGTTACGTAACCAAGGGATCGTCGTCGATGCCGCACAAGCGTAACCCCGAGCTCTCAGAGCGTATTTGCGGGCTTGCCAGACTGATTCGAGGCCATTCTATTACTGCCCTCGAAAACGTGGCTCTGTGGCACGAACGAGATATTTCACACTCATCAGCCGAAAGAATGATTCTGCCCGACGCGTCGCTTGGACTCGACTACATCATGAGTTTGATGACCGGGATCATCACCGACATGGTTGTTTACCCGGATCGAATGATGAAAAACCTCGAGTCGACGCGTGGTTTGGTGTTTTCACCGCGGGTGATGTTGTTGCTCGTTGAAAAAGGAGTTGACCGTACTGACGCCTATGATGCCGTGCAACGCAACTCTATGCGGTCGTGGGACGAAGAGCTCGATTTCCGTGAGCTGGTTAAGCGTGATCCGGTAGTTTCATCAAAGGTGACACCTGAAGATCTTGATGAAGTATTCGATTACAACTTCTACCTAGGTCATGTCGATCATATCTACAGCCGGGCAGGAATCTCGGAGACCGCAATTGATTGAAGCCGTATTTGAGACTGACTTGCCCGGGTTGTTTCACAGGGGCAAGGTTCGGGATACATACGATCTCGGAGACGATCAGCTTCTGATGATTGCATCCGATCGAATTTCAGCTTTCGACGTGGTGATGGATCAACCCGTTCCGGGAAAAGGCGTTATTTTGACTCGGATGTCTGCGTTCTGGTTTGAGATCATCGATCACGTAATGCCGAACCACGTGATCGCAAGCGCCAGCGATGAAGTGGCGATGGCGGATGTCGAGAAGACAGGCGCCCTGATCGACTTACCCCCGGAGCTTGCGCGCCGCTCCATGGTGATCAAAAAAGCAGATCGCCTGGATATTGAATGTGTTGTCCGGAACTATATTGCCGGATCAGCGTGGGCTGAATACGAAGAATCAGGAACCATGAACGGCGACCCCCTCCCGGAGGGAATGAAGGCAGCCGATAGATTCGCTGAACCTGTATTCACGCCATCTACGAAGGCTGCATCGGGACACGACATGCCCCTGACTCGGCAAGAAGCGAAGGATCTGGTCGGAGTCGAAACCCACCAATTGCTCGAGGAAAAGAGTCTCGAGGTATTTCAGGTTGCTCACGATTACGCTGCCGAACGTGGAATGATTCTTGTCGATACTAAATTTGAGTTCGGATATGTTGACGGTGAACTAACGATAATTGACGAGGTTCTCACACCTGATTCGAGTAGGTACTGGGATGTAAATGAGTGGGCTCCGGGAAATTTCCCACCGGCGTTCGACAAGCAGTTCCTGCGAGAATGGTTGTTGGACACTGACTGGAATCGAGAGCCGCCTCCGCCGAAGTTGCCCGATGAGATAGTTGAGCAAACTCAGGCTCGATATCTTGAGTCTTATTGGCGACTCTCCGGCAAGTCACTGGTACTGTAGATAGCTGTTGAATTTACTGGCACACCTCTTGGTGTGACATATGGGATCGCATGGCAGACACAAAGCGCAAAGCAACCACACGTCCGGCAAGCCGTAGAGGTATGACCAAAGGACAAATTCGAGAAGAACGAAGAAAGCGAAGCAAGTCAAGGCAACGCCGAAAACGTTCACTCCTAATGTTTGGAGGAATCATCTTCGCTATCGTGTTCATAGCGGCGTTGGTTGTTTCACCGAATTGGAACGCAGGAAATACCAGCGGTCCCAAGGGCATCAACACTGGCGGTCACATTGCGCTCGATCCTGACGATGGTCGTGGGCATATCGACAACAACATTTCTCGTGGTGGACCGTATTCGGTAACTCCGGCCACATCGGGCTCCCACTGGGCCGGCGCCACGACAGGTGCAGGATCACCTTCCCCGGCGCGCTGGGGTCGATATGAGTCTGCACTCCCGGATGAGGTCTTGATTCACAACCTCGAACACGGTGGGATTGGTATTCACTACGACTGCGATGAGAGCTGTCCTGAGATCGTGAAAGCGCTGGACGACATCATTCCGCGCAGCCCTTCTCAGTACATCATGTCTCCCTACCGTGGGATGCCGAGCAAAATAGCGATCACTTCATGGCGACATCACCTGTATCTGGACGAAGTGGACGTGGAAGAAATCAAGAAGTTCATCGAAGAATACAAAGATCGGGCGCCTGAGAGCGTTCCTCATAACCCGTTCTAGTTCTTTAACTCAGAAAGCAACGATGTTCCTCGCAAAGGTACATGTTTCACTTAAGCCAACAGTCAACGATCCACAGGGATTGACGATCGCACGGGCACTCGACCGACTCGGGTTCGATTCTGTCGATTCACTGCGCGCCGGTAAATACTTCGAGCTGAAAATCGAAGGAGACGATATGGCAATTGCAGAGGCCGACGTAAAGTCGATGTGCGAGAAGCTGCTCGCCAACCCT
>CAYTAO010000014.1:7883-19587 GCA_964435915.1 uncultured Dehalococcoidales bacterium | reverse complement strand
ACTGGAATCTGTCTAGGCCATTGCGGGCCGTGTATTCCAGTTTCTAGTCGGTCAGGGTTCCCTTGGTACTTGGCACCGCGTCGGGGTTCCGTTTGTCGATACGAGTGGCGTCACGTAGGGCTCGGGCAAACGCCTTGAAGGCCGATTCGATCACATGGTGCTCGTTCTGACCCGCAAGGACCCTAATGTGCAGGCAGAATCTGCCTTCCACTGCCATTGCTTCGAAAAAATGGCGAGCCAGGTCTGCAGGGAACTCACCGACGTTATTGTCGCTTCCCATGTTTATTCCAGCGTAGCCCCGACCAGAGAGATCAAGTACGGCGTGAGTTAACGCCTCGTCAAGCGGGCAAGTCCTGTCGGCCATGCGGACAATTCCCTTACGGTCACCGAGTGCCTGGTCTATCGCCCTTCCCAGTACGATTGCCGTGTCTTCAACGGTGTGGTGAGATCCTGTCTCAAGGTCGCCATTGGCCTCTACTTTGAGATCAATCAAACCGTGTCGAGCGATCTGGTTAAGCATGTGTTTGAGGAAGCCGATAGGTGTATCGACCTCCACCTGGCCCGTCCCATCGAGATTGACGGTGACGGATATTTTGCTTTCGCCAGTCTCGCGAACGATTGTCGCTACGCGAGGTGTTGATTCTGACATGGCTGTGCCTCTGAACTCACAAATAACTTATCGTTGAATTCGATGCTAACTGGCTGAGCGGGAACTAAACAACGCTTCTGAGTGCGTCGATCACCCGGTCTGTCTGTTCCGGAGTTCCTGCACTGATGCGAAGTGAGTATTTGAGAGCTTCGGATGGGAACTTGCGGACGAATATTCCACGCTGTGCCAGGCGTACGTACGCTTCTTCAGCAGTGTGATTTTCGAATCGACAAAGGAGGAAATTGCCTTGAGATGGGTCGAATAATATCCCGTCCATTTCGTTGATGGCGACTTCAAGTCGTTTTCGTTCGTCGATCAGACTTCCGGCGCGAGCGAGAAGCTCGTCCCGGTGTTCAAGAGCAGCTAGCACCGCGGCTTCACCCGCAATGTTTATGTTGTAGGGTTGTTTAATGTCCATGAGGTGCTGTATCAGATTGCTAGAAGCAATTGCGTACCCGACTCGTAGTCCGGCAATGCCGGCCCACTTGCTGAAAGAACGCAGTATCACTAGGTTCTCGTACTCCTCAAGCAGTGGGCAAAGCGTGTTGCCAGAGAACTCGAAGTAGGTCTCGTCGACGCAGACGACGACTCCGGTATCGAGCAGTGCGCGGGCATCGAATTCGGTCAGGAGGTTCCCCGTCGGGTTGTTCGGGGAGGCAAGGAATACGATACGTGCGGAGTCGTCGATTGCCTCGAGCATGGCTGGAATATCGATGTCCCACGTCTTATTCCTAGGAACTGACGATATTTCCGCATCGGCCATTCGAGCAGAGAAACTGTACATGCCGAATGTCGGTTCGCAATCGATAACTTTTTGGCCCCGCTCGACGAACAGACGCATTAGGAGATCGATGATTTCATCACCGCCCGCCCCCGCGATGATTCGTTCTTCGGCTTGCTCGGTGTATTCACTCAACGCAGCACGCAGTTTCCTTTGATTAGGATCCGGATACAGGTGCAGGGGAAGGTTGTTTAGAGCCGAAGAGACCTTATCGAAGGCGCCGTAAGGGTTTTCGTTGGCGTTGAGGCGTACGACGTCCTCGGGTTTGATCCCTGCCTTACGCGCAAGCTCCTCAGATGGGTCGACACCGTGGTAGGTCGCAATCTTTGCCATGTGAGGCCGCATTAAATCTTCAAGTTTTGACATGTTTTTATTGTTCGATTGAGATCAGTTTAGGGGCCAGTTTAGCGGTTACTCGCCCACCATACGCCCTCGACGATATTCTGATGCAGCCGCGTGGCCATGTAAACCTTCAAGTTTTGCAAGTAGCTCGGCATCTTTGGATAGTTTTAAGAAGGTTTTGTCGTCGAACGTCAGTACCGGAGTGACCCTGACGAAATTGCGAACCGAGAGTGCAGAAGAAAATCTGGCGGTTCCAGCAGTTGGCATCACGTGGGACGGTCCGGCGATATAGTCGGCCATGACTTCGGCCGACCACTCCCCCACAAACAGCCCCCCGGCGCTATTTACCTGCTCGACCTGATCATCAGCATCTTCGGTGAGGATACAAAGGTGCTCCGGGGCAGCCGCGTTTGCTACGGCAATCGCCTCTGAGGTGTTGTCAACGATAACTGCTACACCACGATTGGAAAATGCAGATCGTGCGGTGCTGCCGAGCGGCAGCATCTCTAACTGTCGTTCGATTTCAGCTTCGGTCTCGTCGACTATGTCTTCAGAGAGTGCGACCAGTATCGGCATGGCGACCACGTCGTGTTCAGCCTGAGCGATAAGATCTGCTGCCGTGAAATTCGGATCTGTTGATTTATCAGCAACAACGAGGGTTTCGGTTGGACCATATAGCCCGTCGATTCCGACATCACCAAACACCAGTTTCTTCGCAGCAGTTACCCAAGCGTTGCCGGGACCGCATATGAGATCGACTGCGGGGATAGATTCTGTGCCGTAAGCCAGTGCTGCGATCGCTTGCGCTCCACCAAGCTTGAATACCCGAGAAGCCCCGGCAATTTTTGCAGCTGCGAGAATGGATGGGTGCGGCATGGAATCGCCGGGTGCCGGAGTAGCGATAATGATTTCTTCAACACCCGCGACTCTAGCCGGGACCACAGTCATGATCACTGTCGATGCAAGTGGTGCCGTCCCGCCGGGAACGTACGCAGCAACTGAGCCCAAAGGCGTTACCCGCTCACCGAACTTTCCAGAGCCGTCACTCCAGCTTTCTGGAAGGCCTCTACTCTGGAACTTGCGGACTCGCTCGGTAGCCAATTCGAGCGCTGAAACAGATGCCGGATCCATGCTCGCAAATGCTGAATCGATTTCGGATCTCGGAACTTCGAATGTCTCGGTTGCTGCACCGTCGAGTGCGGTGTTTATTCGGACAAGCCCCGCATCGCCTTCGTTGCGGACGATATCGATGACACGCGCAGCAAATTCGTTCGGCGAAATTTTGTCGGTGAACAGTCTATTTCCATGGGAAAGAACTGCATCGATCGGCATGTTGCGTTCTCGCTGGAAGTACTCGATACCCGCGGTCACGCCAATTACTCGTTTCAAAGCTATTCGCCCGATTCTGAGAACGGTTTCAAGTTTTCGACGAGTCGGTCGTATGCTTCACCCTGAATATCGCCAGTTACTCGCTGGTATCTACTTGCGCGCTGGCTGCCCTCGACTTTCTCGAGTATCTGGCGTGCAAGTCCAAGCTTCTCCGGATCGTTTGCGAGAGCTCGACCGTTCCCTACGATGACAGACTGCGACCGTATGACGATTCCATCTACCAGTATGCGCAGGTCGTTTTCGCGAAGGGTTGTGCCGGTCGCGGTGATATCGGCGATTATGTCGGCGTAACCCATCACCGGTGCTGCTTCCAATCCACCGGATACGTGGATCATCGAAACGTAGTTCACACCGTTCTGGTTCAAGAATCGCTTGACGAGCCTCTCGTATTTGGTGGCAATTCGAAGGTCGTGACCCTTTGCACGAAATTCGAGTGCGATTTCGCCAAGATCAGTCATGCTCGTAACATCGAGCCATGAGTCTGGAACCGCAATCACCAGTTTCGAGTTACCAAATCCCAGTCCGTCATGGAGGAGAACCGTATCGCCGCGCTCGAGGCGTGACTCGTAGTACCTGTCGAGTCCTACAACTCCAATATCGGCGCTTCCGCCGTCTATCTCGATCGTGATATCCGACTGTCGCTGGAACAGGACGTCTACGCCTGGTAATGCGGGAATATCTGCGGTGTATCGACGCGAGTTGGCGCGTCTGATGCCAAGGCCGCAGTCGGCGAGCAACTTGTTCGTTCCATCAAACAGTGCGCCGGTAGATGGCAGTGCGAAGCGTAGATTGCTCATTACACGCCCTGACCGTCTGTATCTGAGGACAAAGACAAAGACTTGGAGTTCTGAAAATCTATCGCAGCCCGGAAACCTAAGGCTCGCATCTCACGAACCTTTTCTATAGCAGCTGTCATTGAACCCGCGTCTCTTGGTGATATCAGGGTCACGGGGTCAACTGAAACCGGGGTGCTTCGCATCAATGGAATGACCGCATCTAGGTTGTACGCAAACCCGAGCGCCGGTACGTCTCGATCGTACCCGAGCGCACGTGTCAGGCCATCGTAACGACCACCGCCACCAAGTGTATCTGTGCGGTTTTGACCCTGGTATATATCGAATAGCATACCGGTGTAATAGGCAATCCCGCGCGCGATTCCGAAATCGACGATCAGCCGATCACCTGAGACACGTTCGTCCTGTGCTGCATTTAGTACTTCAGTTAGATTGACCATCGGATCGTTCGAAATCCCCGCGGTTTCTAGCACATTTATACCGGCTTCAAGAGCATCGTGAATCCCTCCATTAACCTGAGAAAGATTTGAGAGCATTTCGAAGGCCCGCTTGAAATCTTCCGGGTTGTCGGCGAGGGACATCTTTCTCGTGAGTCGGGCGATGATCTCTTCGGGCGTGCGTGAACCGGTGTTTCGACCAAGCTGGACACCGATTCCTTCCGTTATCACCTGCTCGATGGTGGATTCGAGTTTTTCTCGGTCAGCGGCGATCCGGGCATCGTCGGTCTTCGTGTCAGTGGTGAATCCGAGGTCCGCAGCTTTTTTGGCAACAGCATCAGCCCGTCCGTTTTTCAGGTCGGCAATATTGCTGATCAGAAATAACTTGGCACGCTCCGAAAGGTTGAACTCAGTCAGGGCGGCCATTACAACGCCAACGTGTCCGACCACGATATAGACATCTTGGATCCCAAGAGACCAAAGTCCATCGATAGCCATCGCAATGATTTCACCATCGGCTGAAGGTTCCGGAGGACCTATCAGCTCGGCGCCGAGTTGAGTAAATTGACGTGTTTTATCGCCATCTTCATCATCAGGATCCGCGTACCGGAAAACGGGTCCATCGTACATTAGCCTGACCGGCCCCTTTCTTACGCCGTTTTCGGCTGCGTGCCTGAGTATTGCAGACGTGAACTCGGGTCTGAGACTGACGTCGAACCCACCCGGCTCGGAAAAATCGTACAAACGAGACGAGAGTCCGCCACCGGATTTGCGGAGGTAGAGTTCAGTTTGTTCGACTATCGGCGTTTCTGCGCGATCGTATCCCTGCAGCCCGAATATGTAACGCAGTTTTTCCTCCGCCCAATCGCGAGCAGCGAGTTCATTTGGACCGAAATCCAGCATGTTGGGAAGCCGGCGGACCGGCTCGAATTCGGAGGTCATATTCGTTAGATAATTATGGGCGACAATGTAGGTGATTACTCAAGAACGAACAACCAATTCTAATCGAGTTTGCCTAAACTGCCCCACTACTCAAACCGTGAACCGTGTAATTGAGCAGAATTGAGAGCACTCGCGAAACGGCGTCGATAGGCACAGTTGAATGAACAATCGAACAAGATATGTGACCGTTGTTACAGATTCGGCTGCCGCCCTTTCTCAGGAGCAGATCGATGAGTTTCAGTTGTTCGTCGCCCGAATGGAGATCGTCATCGACGGGAGTGCGTTTACCGACGGTTCAGAAGGTAATCTCAATGATTTCTATTCACATCTGGAGTCTTCGATAGAGATACCAACTACAGCGGCACCGAAACCTGCCGAGTATCTGGAACAGTTCCGGTCGGCTGCGGCAGTCTCAGACAACATTTTTTGTGTGACCGTTTCGGGGAGACTTAGTGCTTCCAATGACGTCGCCCGGGTGGCTACCGAATCGCTTTCTGATGAATTGCCGAAGACTGTCGTGCGAGTCTTCGATTCGCGAACTGCCGCAAGTTCACAGGCGTTGATCACACTTGCCGCGGCTCGCGTGGCGGCGGAGGGTGGCACTCTGGAAGATGTGGAAACCGTCGCATCGTTGGTTGCTGAAAAAGTCCGTCTGGTCGCTATGCTCGACACGCTTCGTTACATCTACAAGAGCGGGAGAGTGCCGAAAATAGCGGTTTGGGCGACTGGTGCGCTGAATATCAAGCCGGTTATGGAATTTTCGACCGAGAAAGTCGGCGCTATTGCTCGACCGCGATCCGTCGGCAGAGCCCTCGATCGCATCTTTAAAGAGATGCGTGGCGATCTCGACGCAAGGAGGGCTCATGTGAATGTTATCCACGCAGGTGCTCCGGAACGAGCCGAAGTTCTTAGGAGTTGGGCTAACGACAATTTGAACTGCGCCGAGCTGTTCGTTACCCAGTTTCACCCGTTCATGGGCGCTCACACTGGACCGGGACTCGTGGGAGCGTCCTGGTGGGCTGAGTAGGTTCTTCGATATCAGAACCACTCACTAGTTATCGAATCCCCAGACGCGAGCGGCAGTCTTACCGAGTACCCAGTCGACGTCATCACCACTAGAAAACGCCGGATGGTTCCTGACGCCATCAAGAGTGTTCGCATAACCCTCTCGACCGGCACTTGGTGGGAAGTCGCTGCCCCACATCATTCGATCGGCCCCGAAGGCTTCGTAAGCCATTTCGAACAGCGGTGGAATGTTGTCGAATCGGAAGTCGGGTAACAAAACTGGTGGTCGGCGGGTGATCTCGCCAAGCCCTGGCACCTTGATAGTGGTGTTTGGGCGCTCCGCACACTCAAGTGCCGATTTGTAGTCGGTGTACGGCGCTTCGTTGAATCCGACTCCGGCAAGGTGCTCGATCACGATTTGGGTATCGGGGCAGTCGTCGAGGATCTTCTTGAAACTGGCACTGCCGACGCTTTTGTCACTACCTTGCGAGCTGACTACTAGACCCAGTTCACCGGCTTTTCGCCAGAATTCTGTGTCATCGGGAAGTGCGTCGAATCTGATGTCTGGTCCCAGTCGTACACCCGCTGCGCCCTGCTCGGCCAACTTCTCGAGTGTGCTGAGTGGGTTCGGATCAACAGGGTTGAGCATCACGACTACCTTGAATCTTCCCTGTCGCTTTCCAGCCACTTCAAAGAGGTAGTCGTTGTCGTAAGTACCGCCATGTTGAATGAGGACCGCACTATCGACATTTTCCTGATTCATCTCGAACTCAAGAGTTTCGATTGGTTGGAACCAGTTGCGGCCGGCGTGGCAGTGTGTATCGATGATCATGCGTTTGTTCGATCTCTTCCGCTCAGTCTATTTTGATCAGTGGACTCTAAGACTATGTGGCGATTTCCATCCCAGCTGTACCTACGCCCGAACCTTCGGAAAGTACCAGATCATCGATCTCTTTCTTCAGATCTACTGACATCTCCCAGTCCCCCCCGAGGTTCTCCGTAGCTTCCGCAGGAGTTACCGATCCTGCAAGTGCGACACTGACGGCATCGTTTGCGAGGACCCAGGCAATGGCGAGTTGAGGAATGGTTTTGCCATGGTCGGCCGCGATTACCTTGAGTTTCTCAACCACAGCGACGTTCGCTGTTAGATTGTCGGGTCCCCATGAGTTGATGCCGAAATTCGCTCCGCCTTTGCGCCAGTCATCGTCGTCGAACGTCTTATCAGGACCCCACGTTCCGGTCAGTAATCCGTGACTTAGCGACCCGTATGCCATGATGCCCATGTTGTTTTCTTTTACGAAAGGCATGACTTCAGGTTCCGGACGCCGGTCGAAGATGTGGTAGCCGATCTGGTTCGTGATGATCGGGCTGGTTTCACGCGACTCTGCCATCATCTCGACAGAGAAATTTGAGACTCCGGTGTGCAGGATTTTTCCTGCCTTTTTGGCCTGCTCCAGAGCTTCCATCGGCACGGAAAACGCCTTCGTGTGATCGGGCCAGTGAATCAGGAATAAGTCGATGTAGGCGGTCTGGAGCCGTTGAAGGCGCTCGTCTATCGACTGGAGGAGGCGTTTGGGATCAGAGTTCGACACGGTCGCCGCTCTGCGATCTGGATTATCTCGTACCCATTCACGGGCACCCTTGGTCACGAGAACAACGTTATCACGAATGTCTTTAAGTGCTTTGCCCATCAGGGTTTCGCCATAACCCCAACCATATACGGCTGCGGTATCGAACAGCGTGACACCGTTCTCATAGGACGCTCGAGCGGCTGCGATTGCTTCGTCATCGTCGAACGTGCCGTACATGCCTCGACCCATCGGCCAGCCACCGTACCCAATTACCGAGGTCTCAAGCCCCGAGTTTCCGAACATTCGTTTTCGCATTGATTATTCCTGACTGACCACTGTCAATTGCAATCTCATTCGTCTATGAGAATAGTTATCTACTCCATCGTCACATTGCCTTCCGGGTCGACCCGGGTGACCGTGCCTGATCCGGTGAACGGTCCGGCGTTGATAGTTACCGATACGGTTTTTCCAGCACCGATGTTAAGTGCTGTTCCGTTTTCTTGCGCCTGCTTGATGCCCCCGTTACCGAAGCTTGTGCAGGGTTCTAGTCCAGCGTTGTAGCACCTGCCGTACCACGGGTAGCCGTATCCGCCGCCGAAATTCCGCCAGTACCAGAGATACTTGAACGTTTCTACTGGGTAGCTGACCGCCCCGCCGATGTTCGATTCCTCATTGAGCTACGCGTACCAGCCTTCGGACATGCCAGTCATGTAGGCCATGTCCAGCGAACGATCTTCTTTTGGCGGGATTCGTGTGAAGTCCATCACTGACCCATCTTTGGCGTTAATATTAGGCCAGTCACCCTCGTAATCAGGTTCAAGTTTCGAGTTTGGATCGATACTTTCGGGATGGCTTAGAAGGCGTGATTTTGGAACATACAGCCTTGCTTTGTCGGATAGAACGGGCGGTCCAATCGCGATGTGTTCGAGCCAAACGGTGTCGACATCTTCTTCACCTTCGTTAGTCACCGATTCATCGAGTCTGAGCATCGCCGAGCCAGCAACAAGTGTCAGCGTCTTCGATACCGCTATCGGCATTCGTACACTTTTGGCGCTGAACTTCAGGCTGACCTTTTCTGGCGTGTCTTCAACTATCTGGGCATCCCATGGAATGGTGTTTACATCGCCGTGAATCCCGAAATCAGCACCGTAGACGCTGTCCGAGTGCCTTCTCCGGTTGGAGGGACCGTCAGTTGAGGATCTCGAACTCCCCAAGGAGTGCGCCACATGAACTCGGTATCACTCTGCTTGTGGACGAAGCTTTGGATATCAGCGCCCTTGTCAGCCAGCACCGTTATTCGAACAAGTTCGTTTTCGAGAACAACCGTTTTCAGACCACGATAGGTCCACGCGTCAGACACCCTGCATCCCGTCGTTCGCTCGTCTTGATAGTGCATTTACTACTTCTATTCTTTTTGCTCAGGAACCCGGTTGAATCACGATCCGGAAAACTTCTTTGTTTGGATCGAGCATTCTATTGAACCCGTCTTCGATCGCCCGACTTAGCGGGACCTTGGCGGAGATTAGTGGCTTTACGTTGATTTTGCCCTGGGCCATCAATTCGACAGTGGCTTCCATATCGCCAGGTGACATCGCGACAGATCCGATCACATTGATTTCACGTCCCACCATGCTGTTGAAGTCGATTTCAGGTTTAGCTGAGTAAATTCCGATTAGCAAAGTTGTTCCGGCGCGGCGAGTCCATTCGATAGCCATTCGAGGTGTTTCTTTGGCACCGGCAGTTTCGACAACGATGTCAGGGCCGATTCCGTTGGTGAGGTCGAGCAACTGAGACGCAGCAGATTGCTCGTCCCGAGAGTTGATGACAGCATCGGCACCGAGTTCTTTTGCCAGCTCTAGGCTCTGGTCACGCACATCTATTGCGATAACACCTGCGCCTGCAGCTTTGAAAGCCTGCAAAGTGCACTGTCCGACGGTTCCGCAACCGATCACAGCAACAGTGTCGCCAGCCTTCACGCCCGATCTTCTCACGCCGTGCACGGCTATTGTTGCAGGCTCGATCAGTGGTGCCTCTTCATCGGAAATACTGTCAGGAAGCGGTATCACGTGATCGGCGGGCCAGATCATGAACTCCTGCAGGCCGCCGTCGGCCATGAATCCGGCAACTGCCATATTCGGACATACGGCCTGTTCGCCCCGAGCGCACCAGAAGCACGTGCCGCACGTACGTACATTGTTTACGACGACGCGATCTCCAATCTCAACCGTGTTGACGCCCTGCCCGAGTTCAATGACGTGTCCTGATATCTCGTGTCCAAGTACCAACGGTGCCTGCCTACCGGTTAATTTATTCGGTGATCCGTGCTGTACCCACAGCGGACCGTACTGCCACTCTTCGATATCAGTCGCGCAGATCGAGGCGTTTGTGACTCGAAGCTTTACTTCGCCAGAGCCAGTTTCTGGCTCTGGAATATCGTCGAGCCGTATGTCTTTTTTGCCGTGGTAAACGATCGCCTGCATTTGTAAATCACGCTCCAACTGGTACCACTGTAGGTTACGTTGGGATTCTACACGCAGGGCAATAGCGCGCAATCAGCGTGACTGTTAAGGTTCGCATTTGAAGTGCCAACATGCGACCGAAATTCGATTGCAATCAAGCAGGTAAGATTGCTAAATAGATTTGTCTGGATTGAACAACTCAACCATCCAGATTTTAGGAGTCGGAAATGAACCCCAGTCCGAAGATCACGAAAGTCTCTATAACTACATACGAGCATGAACTCGAAAATGTTGGAAAAGATTACAACACCTTTAACATGGTGTATGAAGCCGGATCTAAACTCAAGAAAAAAGGCGCTATTCTTCAGATTCACACAGATCAGGGGATAGTTGGTGAGTACCCGGGTTACAGCCCCGATATTGAAACCGTTGCGCAGTACCTCATCGGGAAAGACGCACTCGCTAGAGAGTCTATTTACAACGACACCAAACGTGGACTTCGCCACGGGGCCATGATCGGTGTTGGTCTGATCGACATCTGCCTGTGGGACATCGCCGGCAAGCTATACGGCGAACCCCTTTACCGGCTACTCGGCGGTGAGAAGAAACCCCTCCCTGCCTACGCGTCGACGCTGCACGGTGATGAAAATGGTGGTCTCCAGACTCCCGAAGATTTCGCGAATTTCGCCGAGCAGTGCTACGAAATGGGATATCGATCTTTCAAAGTTCACGGTTGGGGTTTGGCTCGAGACGAGATAAAACGAGAAGTCGACAACGTGCTAAATCTTGGTAAGCAGTTCGAGGGACGAATGGATCTCTTGATCGACCCTGCGTGTGAGATCAAAAACTTTGGCGATGTACTTAGGCTTGGCCACGCGTGTGATGAGGCTGGCTTCTTCTGGTGGGAAGACCCGTACCAGGACGGCGGAGTTTCTCAGTTCGCACACCGAAAACTGCGGCAGATGGTGAAAACTCCATTGTTACAGACCGAGCACATTCGATTGCTTGAGCAGCACGTCGACTTCATCGTGGCTGACGGAACGGACTACGTACGTGCCGGGGCGCACGAAGACGGCGGTGTTACAGGGGCAATGAAGATCGCCCACGCATCTGAAGGTTTCGGACTCGATCTGGAGCTTCACGGTCCCGGGCCAGTTCACCGTCACATTATGTCGTCTATTCGCAATACCAACTTCTTTGAACTTGGTCTCGTCCACCCGAAGGTCAAATCGACCAGAGATCCTGTTTACCTCGGATACAACGATGATCTGGACGGGATCGACAGTAACGGAAATGTGTTCGGTGGCACTATGGCGTGAGAACCAGATAGTGGTG
>CAYTAO010000014.1:6567-7873 GCA_964435915.1 uncultured Dehalococcoidales bacterium | reverse complement strand
GGATAGGTGTTCGCTCCTGACGGGCCTGGTATTGGTGCGCCGCTCGATTGGGACGGGATTCGAGCGCACCAGACTGATGAAGGCGTGCTGGCAGAAGGGTAAAACGACTTCATTCGTAGTCAAATAAAAAGGGCGGAGAATTGGGTTGATAGAACCGATTCTCCGCCCTTTTCTAGTTTCGGAGCCTAACGATTCGTCACCTGACCGTCCTGCGAGATGTGCGAGACGCCGGTTGTACTCTCGTACACCGCAGCTCGAACGGTGGCTGATTTTGTTTCACCTGGTGCGAAGATCATTGATGTTCGTTCGTCAGACCCGGGTTCAGGGATTCCAGCACTCAAACTTGTGAATGGCTCCAGGCCTACGTTGTAGGTT
Source organism: uncultured Dehalococcoidales bacterium (assembly GCA_964435915.1). Lineage (GTDB taxonomy): Bacteria > Chloroflexota > Dehalococcoidia > Lucifugimonadales > Lucifugimonadaceae > Lucifugimonas. The sequence continues at coordinate 7,498 of CAYTAO010000014.1, read as the reverse complement.
CTGCCGTACCACGGGTAACCGGACCCTCCGCCAAATACCTGCCAGTACCAGAGGTATTTGAACGTTTCAACCGGATAAGTGAGTCCAAATCCGACACCGCGGTCGGGATTTGTGACTGCGTACCAACCTTCTTTCTGGTTTTTAAACACGGAGTAGTCCATCATTCGATCCGACTTTGGAGGAAAACTTGCCAAATCTACGGGCTCACCAGCAGGATTGACTGCATTCGGAAAAGTTCCGGAGTGACCGTCCTGAAGTCTGTTGCCTCCTCGTTCGGGAACAAAGTGATCTGCCGGAGCCATGTCGAGTCGACAGTTAGGAGTCAGGAACGGATCGCCAAGAGCGACATGCTGGCCCCACTGGGCTTCTGCTTCTTCCTCTGCCTGATTAGTAAGCGTGTCTTTCACCGTAAGGACCGGGCTATTCGCCTCTAGTGTCACAGTTTTTTCGATCCAAAACGGTGTCCTGACCGTTCTCACACTGAACTTTGCCGCGACGCGTTCAGGGGTATCTTCAATGATCACAGCATCCCATGGCATGAGAGTAGCTTCCGTATGTTGACCGAGATCGGCGTTTGCGTACTTCTGAGGCGGACCACCGGTCGGTGCGATAGTCTGCCAGCCACCGATGTAGGCGTCATCGCCAGTCGGAGGCGTAGACAATCCGGGATTACGAACCGACCACGGTGTGCGCCACATGAACTCAGTATCGGACTTTTTATGCGACAGCTCGAACACGTCTGCGCCTTTTTCCGCTATTAGTGAAACCCTGAGTAATTCATTCTCAATAACGACTGTCTTAAGCCCTCGATATGTCCACGAGTCTGAAATTCGAGCGCCCGTTATGCGTTCATCCTGATAATGCATAGAACTCCTGTCTCCGTGATGGGAATTATCGAGTCGCCTGTCTGAATTATATTAATAGTGTTGAT
>CAYTAO010000014.1:0-6557 GCA_964435915.1 uncultured Dehalococcoidales bacterium | reverse complement strand
TAATGGTGAAATTTCGCAACTCAGCTAATGAATTAGGTGCAAAACGACACAATTTATGGAAGAAACAAGAGTAAGGTGCTGAACACGACTGACGTTGATTTTCCAGACTGCGCGTCCGGATATCGTACTTATAAAGGTGACTAAGTAATTGGCTCGAATACTTGTCGTTGATGACAGCCCTGATGTGCGCCGTGCATTGGCCATGATTCTCGAAGACGACGGTCATGATGTCGTTGAGGCCGAAGACGGTGACCAGGTCTTCGATCTTGCGGTGGCGGAATCTCCAAGTCTCGTTCTGCTTGACGTCATGATGCCACGTGTAAATGGGTTCGATGCCCTTGCCGCCCTTAAGGCCGACACTCGCACCAGCCGGATTCCTGTAATCATGGTTACCGCCAAGGGAGGCCCTGAAGACATGACGATGGCTCGCTCGCTCGGAGCTGTTGAATACATCACGAAGCCATGGGCAGACGGCGATGTTGAGTTGAGAGTCGACTGGGCTCTGGCTGCGTATCACGAACAGACGAGCCGATAGTCTCGTAATACTCTGAGGCTACCTGCATGACCGGTCTAGCGGTCGTTCTCGTTCTAATATCAGCGTTATTTCACGCTTCCTGGAACCTACTGGTTAGGCGTTCCGACACACCAGAACTTTCCAACTGGATGATGGCCAGTTCTGGCGCGATACTCTCCTCGCCAATCGCTCTGTACCTGCTTGTCACGAGTCCACCTGATCCAGTTGGGTGGTGGTTCGTTGCCGGGACAATCGCTCTGCACATCGCCTATTTTTTCACACTCGGTCGGGCGTACAAACATGGTGATCTGTCCCTAGTCTACCCAATCGCCCGCGGTCTGGGTCTCGTACTGATCCCCATAGTGGGCGTAACGGTGCTCGCAGAATCAGTTTCGCTGATGGCTGGAATCGGTATAGCCGCCATATTTATTGGAGTTGTGACTATCGGTTCGTCATCTGGTAAGGGGCTAAAAATATGGCTCAAGCCAAGATCGTTCCTTGCAGATAGAGGAGTTGTATTCGCTGTCCTTACCGGCGTGCTGATCGCTTCTTATTCAACTCTCGACAAGCGTGGTGTCGAACACGTTGAGCCAATTTTCTACATGTTTACGTTGTCGCTTGGAGGTTCACTGGGAATATTGCCGATTCTTAGTAAAACCTATTCAAGATCGGATTTTCGTGCGGAATTCCGGGCACGATGGAAACTCGGTCTCGTGGGAGGCGCATTTCAGTTTCTTGCTTACTGCCTAGTGCTCTCGGCGTTCAGACTGTCACCCGTTAGCTATATAGGCCCGTTCAGAGAACTGGGCATCGTGTTCGGTGTGCTGATGGCAGTTCTGATTCTCAAGGAATCGGTAACAAGGAATCGAGCACTTGGGGCCATCGCAATCGGTACCGGCGCGATTCTGATTGCAATCGCACCTTAATAATCTGCACTAATGCTCATTTTTACTAATGAGGAATTGGAAAGAGGCTCGTTGCGCGCGATATTCACGATCACTGAGATTGACCATGTGAGACAAATTGACGCTGCGGCATCTCATCCATAGTATTAATTATTAGTTCTACTCCCTTTGGGTATTCGGATTCCATAAAAGAATCCCACAGGTTGTCGGTGAATCAACGAGCTTCGGATCAGGAGTTGCTGTTGTCACTCCCGGCCGGACTGCCGGAAGTGATGTACTCAACTCCTTCCGTCGAGAGGTCCAGTAAAGAATTTGTCAAACGTCCAGTCCCTGCGCTGCAAAGAGTGTGGTCGAGACTATCCACAAGAGCCGATTTACGTCTGCGACTTTTGTTTTGGTCCATTAGAAGTCGCTTACGACTACGATGAAATCGCCAAAAACCTAAGTCGTGAGTCGATCCAGGACGGTCCTCTGACCATGTGGCGATATGATCAGCTGCTTCCCGCCAATCGGGAGAACGCAGTAAACATTGGCGCAGGTATGACTCCGCTTCTTAAGGCCAACAATCTTGGCAAGGAGCTAGGGCTCAACAACCTCTGGATCAAGAACGATGCAGCTAACCCAACGCATTCGTTCAAAGACAGAGTCGTTTCTGTAGCTGCCACTAAAGCGGTTGAGTTCGACTTCGACACGATCGCATGCGCATCAACAGGCAACCTGGCCGGAGCAACAGCAGCACACGGTGCAAAAGCCGGAATGAATACGATGGTGTTTATTCCTTCTGACCTAGAGCGAGGGAAGATCCTCGGTGCGGGTATATTCGGGTCGGTTGTGCTCGTAAACGGCAATTACGATGACGTAAACCGGCTGTGTTCTGAACTGGGTGATGACCGTCGATGGGCATTCGTGAATATCAACATGCGTCCGTACTACTCCGAGGGCAGCAAGTCGATTGGATACGAACTTGCCGAGCAGCTTGGATGGCATGCCCCAGAGCATGTAATTGTTCCGGTTGCGTCTGGCTCGTTGTTCACCAAGGTCTATAAAGGTCTGAACGAATTTACGAAGCTCGGTATCATCGAAAATGCCGACACTAAAATGCACATTGCACAGGCTGCGGGTTGCTCACCGGTGGCAGCAGCGTTTATCGGTGAACAGATTCACCCGAAACCTGTAATTCCCGACACGATTGCTAAGTCGCTGGCAATTGGAAGCCCTGCCGATGGCTACTACACTGTTGGCATAGCAAACAGCACGGGTGGCTCTGGTACCGCTGTTCCTGAAGACGAAATTGCTGAGGGGATGAAGTTGCTTGCGCAGACAGAAGGTATCTTCACTGAAACCGCTGGTGGAGTTGTGATATCGACTCTTCGTCGCCTTGCCAGTGAAGGCCGAATAGCCCCAGACGAAGAGACCGTCGCGTTGATCACGGGAACAGGCCTCAAAACACTTGAAGCTATTGAAGATATTGTCGAAACTCGAACTATCGAGCCGACAGTCCGCTCGTTCGATGAAATAATCACGGAGCCAGTGATCAAATAATGCCTATCCGAAGGGTTACTTTCACGTTTAAGACCGAGCTGATTCGACGCCCGGTTATTTACGAGCTCGGTGTGAATTTCGAGATTGTAACCAACATTCGGCGTGCCGAAGTGAATCAGAATGACGGATGGGTTGTTCTTGAGTTGGAGGGATCTGCCGAGGAAATTGAACGTGGTGTGGCGTGGGTTACTGAACAGGGAGTCGAGGTGAGTTTGCTCGAAGGAGACATCCTCACTGGTTGATCGTCGATGTAGATGTATATGAGTGACGAAATTTGCAACTTAGTTAGTTAATTTGCGTCTAACATACTTGTAGAAACAGATTGTCCCTGAAATTTCACCGCAGAGAATTTACGAGAAATAGGAAACTGATGTCCGTTACAGTAAAAATCCCAACACCTCTCAGGAAACTGACCAACGGTGAGACGAGCGTTGATACTGATGGATCGACCATCGGAGCAATTGTGGAATCTCTCGAGTCGTCCTTCCCGGGCATGAGAGAGCGATTGCTCGACGATTCAGGTGAGCTTCGCCACTTCGTAAACATCTATCTCAACGGTGAAGACGTTCGGTACCTCGACGGTCTGAACAGTTCCGTTGGGGAGAACGACGAGTTGAGCATCGTTCCAGCGGTTGCTGGTGGGCTTAATTAGCTCTCAGCCCGAGATAGTAGATACCTTGTGACACCACGTTCAGTTCAACTGAGTTGGGTGTAGTTTTTTATCCCAGAATACTTTGAACGGCTTCTCGAACTATATCGTCGTGGACGTCACGTCGAGTAGTGGCTTTGCCCGGACCTTCGAGCAGCACCCATCGGATTGTCCGCCCACGGGACTTCTTGTCACTCTTGGTAGCTTCTATAAGGTCATCTACATCGAGCCCACTGGCTGAAGTAGGCAGGTCGTAGCTGCTGAGGACGCGTCGCTGGCGTTCGACCAACTCTTTATCGATCATTCCAAGACGCTCCGCAATGCCAGCAGCAGCCATCATTCCGATCGCCACAGCCTCACCGTGCAGGAAGGTGCCGTAGCCCGAAACGGCTTCGATGGCGTGACCGATGGTGTGTCCGTAGTTCAGCAGAACTCGTCTGTCACCGGTCTCGAACTCATCGGCTGAGACTATTTCGCTTTTGATAACGACGCTGCGCCTGATAGCTGCGATAGGTTCGTCGCCCCGTAAAGCCTTCATCTGGGGTGCCAAGCGCTCAAATGTCTCTAGAAGCTGGTTGTCGAGGATGAAGCCATGCTTCACCGCTTCAGCCCAACCAGCGGCCATTTCGCGGGCTGGCAGGGTTTCCAGGTGACCGATCTCCTGAAGTACGAGCTTTGGCTGGTGGAACGCGCCGAGCAGGTTTTTGCCTTTCGGGATGTTAACCCCGGTTTTACCGCCAATCGACGAATCAACCATTGCCGCGAGACTCGTCGGCAGCTGCACAACCGCGACACCGCGGAGCCAGGTCGCCGCCGCAAATCCCACGAGATCACCGGTTACACCACCGCCCATTGCGACGACCACGTCACTCCGGTCGGCACGCAAATCTGCAAGCCACTCGTACACGACTTGAACTGTTTCGAGATTTTTGTTGACCTCACCAATTTCGAGAGCCAGAACGTGCGTCTCATACCCACCTCGCTCCAGCGCTTCCTGAGCACGGCGTACCGGGTTCGGAAACATCACCACATCGGAAACAATGAGCGCCCTGCCCTCCATGCCGGTCTTGCGAAGCTCTTCCCCAAGATCTTCGACCACGTCACGACCGACAATCACGCGGTAGCTACCCTGGCTGGTGTTGACGATGGCGGCTAGATTGTTTTCGTGTTCAGCCATTTGTATCAGCGACTCCCCTGGTTCTCCACGCATTGGCTATGGTTTCGGCAACTTCATCGTGCGATTTGTGATCCGTTTCTATAGTGACACTCGCGATCGAATACGCCTCTTCTCGGTCACGCAACATGTCACGTATGGTTTCAATTGGTGCGTCATCTCCGAGCAACGGCCGCACTGTACGACCACGCTGCGGGGCGGAAGTGACCAATCGGTGATGGAGGGTTTCAGGATCTGCGCGCAGCTGAATGATCAGACCGGAAGATTCCATTGTCGAGCGGTTGACTGGACGAAGTGGAACACCGCCACCGGTAGAAACGACTCGACCTCCGCGGACTGCAACTTCTTCGAGAATTTTAGATTCCAAGTCTCGAAAGAAGTCTTCGCCATTTTCTTCGAAAATACTGGGAATCGGCTTCCCGACACGATCTTCGATTATCCCATCCATTTCGACGAACGGCCAGCCAAGTAGCTCAGCCAAGAGCCGTCCGGAACGGGTTTTTCCAGTTCCAGAAAAACCAATCAGGTAGATGTTTGGTTTGATCGCCATTTGCTCGGTCAGCATATCCTTTTCCTGAATTTGGGATGCCGAAAGTTATTGGCTGTTTCCGAACGCCTGATGCGATTCAATGTACGCCGCGTAGTTCCGCTTTATTTCACCCAGCGAGTCGCCACCGAACTTTTCGAGCATAGCTTCAACAAGAACGAGTGCCATCATCGCTTCACCAACGGGACATGCGCGAGCTACCTGGCAGATATCGCTCCGGTTGTAGGCAGCTTCGACAATTTCTCCCGTGTTGATATCAACCGATGGCAGCGGGTTTGTCATTGTGGCTATTGGCTTGATAGCGACGTTCACGATGATCGGGTTACCGTTCGACATACCGCCTTCTATACCGCCAGCATGATTCGAAATCTGCCTGAACCTCCGTGGATCGGCTGGGTCCGGTTCGATAACATCCTGGACTTCCCTGCCCGGCCGCAGTGTGTTTGCAAACCCTGTGCCTATCTCTACACCTTTCACAGCGTTGATGCTCATCATTGCGTGGGCTAATCGACCGTCTAGTTTACGATCCCAGTGCACGTGGCTTCCAAGACCAACAGGTGCACCGAACGCAACGACTTCGAACACGCCGCCTATTGTGGTTCGATTGGCTTTGGATTTGTCGATGGCAGCCTTGAACCGTGAGCCGGCATCTGCATCCGAAGCACGTACTTCCGAGTCCTCTACAACGTCCCAATCAACATCCTCGGTAGCGACCGATCGTCCGTCCTCGTCGCCTGTTGCTACCGCTCGTGAGTGAATCGATATACCGATCTCCTCGAGCAGCCGTCGAGCGACAGACCCGGCAGCGACACGAGCAGCTGTTTCGCGGGCTGAGGCCCTTTCCAGAACATTTCGGAGATCGTGTTGTACATACTTGAGCGCGCCGGGGAAATCTGCATGGCCGGGGACGATTTTCGTGTGGACCTTTTTGTCGATATCATTGCCGACATCTGCCGCCGACATCGCATCGGTCCAGTTAGCGAAATCCTTGTTTTCGATCCACATGGCGATCGGTGATCCGAGCGACACGCCATGTCTCACACCTGAACGGATGTCGGCGCGATCTTGTTCGATCTTCATGCGACCGCCGGAACCGTAGCCTTTTTGCCGACGTGACATCTGTTTTTCGATGTACTCCTCGGTCACTTCGAGTCCAGCGGGTATTCCCTCAACAATTACCGTGAGGCCTGGACCGTGTGATTCTCCAGCCGTCAGGTAGCGAAATG
>CAYTAO010000013.1:15292-39610 GCA_964435915.1 uncultured Dehalococcoidales bacterium | reverse complement strand
CAGCTCGACGACTCGACCTTCACATCTACAACCTTCGCCGTTGGCGCCGCCATTGCCCGCAACGATATCCACACACAGCTGGATGCGTCGGGAGCGAACTGCACCCTGCACGGTCTGTACATGACCAGCGGCGAGCAGCAGCAGGATCAAGAGATCAGCACCACGCACGCCAAGCCGCACTGCACGTCGAACCAGTTCTATAAAGGCATTCTTTCGGGCAAATCTCACGCCGTGTTCAGCGGCAAGGTAGTTGTCGAACGGGACGCCCAGAAATCTGACGCGACGCAGAAGGACTTGAACCTGCTGCTTTCACGCGGAGCTGAGATCGATGCAAAGCCGTCGCTCGAAATCTACGCCGATGATGTAACCGCCGCGCACGGCGCTACTGCCGGGCATGTCGATAGAGACACGTTGTTCTATCTGCAGTCTCGTGGTGTCGACGAGGAAACTGCGAAAGCGATCTTAATACGCGGATTTGCCGAAGAAATGCTCGACGAGTTCAAGCCTGAGGCCCTGTACGAATTTGTCGAACGGGTTACCGATGAACGCATTCCTGTGCTGCTTTCCGAGTCAGATGCGTTAGGAACGGCATGAGCAATTCTGAAGTTAATTCGGCATGTGGTACTTCAACTTGGAAGTTCGAAGTCGATGCGATTCGAGCCGATTTTCCGATCCTGTCCCGAAAAATAAACGGACAGGAACTTGTGTATCTCGATAACGCTGCGACCACCCAGAAACCGCGTCAGGTCATAAAGACCCTGACGGACTACTACGAGCGGACGAACGCCAATGTACATCGGGGAGTCCACACGCTCTCGATAGAAGCAACCGACGGCTATGAGCTTGCCCGAACTAAGGTCGCTAAATTCATTAATGCCCCTCGAGCCGAGGAAGTTATCTGGACCCGCAACACCAGCGAATCGCTGAACCTCGTGGCGTCAACATGGGCTGATGCGAATATCCGTGAAGGCGACAATATCGTTATTAGTGCGATGGAGCACCACTCGAACATCGTTCCATGGCAGCAGCTTGCTACAAAGAAAAATGCTGAGTTGCGATATCTGGCAGCCGGTGAAGATGGCCTGCTGGACGTTTTAGATATTGATTCGATTATCGACTCTCGTACAAAGATCGTCGCCGTGACCCACATGTCGAACGTTCTCGGAACGGTTAACCCCGTCGCTATGCTGGCCGAACGAGTTCACGCGGTAGGTGGTGTGATTCTCGTCGATGCTGCGCAGAGTGTCCCCCATATGCCAGTTGACGTGCAGGCGCTCGATGCCGATTTCCTATGCTTCTCAGCCCACAAAATGCTGGGTCCTACCGGCATAGGCGTGCTCTACGGAAAATACGACCTGTTGGAAGCTATGCCGCCCTACATGTATGGTGGCGACATGATTCTGGAAGTGACGTACGAGGACGCCACGTGGAACGACCTGCCTTATAAGTTCGAAGCAGGCACTCCGAACATCGCTGATGCGATCGCAACCGGCGCGGCTGTTGACTATCTGAATGAGTTGGGTATGGACAACATCTGGCGTCACGAACAAGAACTCACCGCCTATGCGATGGAACAGGTTCTTTCACTAGACAATGTGAAAGTTATTGGCCCGCGGGATCCGTCGCTCAGGGGTGGAGTGATTTCGTTCATTCACTACACGAGTCACCCGCACGACCTTGGTACCGCTCTCGACCAACAGGGAATTGCCATTCGCACCGGTCACCACTGCGCGATGCCACTTGTACGAAGCTTCAACGTGGTGGCCGCGGCACGAGCCAGTTTCTACATCTATAACACGAAATCCGAGGTTGACGCTCTGGTTAATGGGATCAGTGAAACCGAAGGGTATTTCAGCCGATGACGGGTGGCATATCTGGTCTCGACGAGATGAACGATCTGTACGAGTCGATCATTCTTGATCACTACCGCAGCCCTCGAAACACGGCTCTTGTTGAGACACCCGATATCGACCTCGAAGTGAACAACCCTTTTTGTGGAGATGAATTTCACATCCAGCTCAAGGTCGAAGACGGCTTTGTCTGTCAGGTCGGTATCACAGGGCGTGGCTGCGCCATAAGCCAGGCTTCCGCTTCTCTGCTCGCTGAACTGGTTGAAGGAAAATCATCCGACGAGGTTCGAGCAGCGGTCGACTCGGTCCGCAGGCTGTTGAAGGGTGAAGACCTGTTAGAAGATGAACTGGATATTCTGGGCGATATCGAAGCGCTTGCAGGCGTGCGCAAGTTCCCGGTTCGAATCAAATGCGCGCTACTCAGCTGGGTCGGGCTCGACGACGCCCTTAAGGACCATCTGAAAAAGTAGGTTTTTCAAGGTTCCGGCCCTCCATTTACTGGCTCAGTCGAGTTTTGGTGGACGCTCGGTCATCCAAACTCTGGTCAGGAAGTCGGTGTCTCCTCTCGGCATCACCGGCTCGAAGTTGTGGACATAGTCCCACCACATCCAGTTTGTCGTTCTCGTTGAAGCGATAAACCTGTGAGAACCCGCGAGGGTGCGACGCTGCACCTCGATCAACAATTCTCGTCGTTTGGTGGGGTCGTATTCACGGGCCTGCACCTCGATAATGCGATCGATTTCGGCGTCAACGTACCCGGTCGTATTCCACGGTCCGTCGGAATGATGCACAGCAAAAAGATAGCCCGTTGTGCTTGCAATTGGTGGCGGCGCACCGACGGCGATATCGAATTCGCCGCTGGCCCAAACTTCATCTCCGAACTTTCGAGTCGACACACGTTCGATCTCTGCCCGAATACCTACAGATGTCAGTCCTTCAGCCATCGCGGTTGCCTCATCGATATATTGTTGCCCGTACTCGCCGACTTTGATGACAACGCTATCGATCGGCTTAAGTTCAGCAGAAGACAGTAGCGAGTTCGCCGTAGTGGAATCATTGAATCGAGATCGAAACTCGTTGTCGGGCAGACGCCATTCTGGATTTAGTAATGGAATGCCAGTGCTAACTTCTGACTGACCGCTCCAAAGCTTTTCGTTCCACGACACGGGATCCCAAGTTAACATCATTGCTTCTCGAACTGCCCGCTTATCCATCGGACTTCGTTCAGTATTCATGGCGATTTCGACACCAGCAGACGGATTGGATATCTCAGTCCATTCAATATTTTCGAAATGCTCACTGCTGCTGACGACGTCGTCGAAACTAGCTTGCGACAGGTCGATGATTTTCGATCGCATGCCGGCCACGCGCGTCGATAGAGACGCAATCACCTGAATGTCCAGGCCGTCCAAGTAAGGAACTTCGTCGTAATAGTCGGGATTGACGATCATCTGGGTGTTCGACGCAGGGGATTCTGATGCAATCCACGGTCCGGTGCCCACGGTTGGGCCAAGGCGAAGATCCCCGTTCACATCGACCGCCTCGGGTGAAACAATTCTGGAATGGGAGTCAGCAAGCTTCTCCAAAGTCTCGGCATCAGGAGACTTGAGCCTGATGAGTACTTCGTGCTCATCCACGGCAGTGAGCTCGGCAAAATTGGACAGTAATGGGGCGTTGGGAAAGCTCGAATTTGCCTGGCGCTTGAGACTGTAAACGACATCCTGTGCGGTCAGGGTCCGGCCGTTGAGGGGTGGTAGGTTTTGCCAGTTCACATCCTTGCGGAGCTGCACCGAAAACGAGAGTGGCCCCGGTTGTGTCCATGACTCACAGAGATCGCAGGTGATGGTTACACCTCCATCTACAGCGTCGAATTTGAAAAGCCGTGAATATGCCTGCCCAGCACCCCAACTTAGTAGCCCGATCGACACTGTGAGGTGAGGGTCCGTGTGAGGAGGTCCCTCCGGCACAGCTAACCTCAGAATGCCCCCGCGGACGAGATCGTCCGGCGATGGTGCAGACGTTGGAGAGGGAACTGCCGGTGCTGGGGCGAACGGTGTAGCGGTAGGATCGGGTGTCCACGTAGGAGTAGGCGGCAGGGTTGACGTTGCAGTTGGAACGGGTGGAACTGGCGTCGACGTGGAGTTGTTGTTAGAACACTGGGCGAGAATCAGTAGCGTAATCAGCAAAATACCGGGCAGCAGTACTCTACCGGTGTGCTTCTGAGCAGGAACCAGTGATCGCATTGTGAACTTCGATTTATTTAGCAAATTACAGTGTAGTGCGGCTTGCGTGAGTTTGATGATTGTTCAAGGATAACCACCGCGCGGTTGTGGTGTCGGCTGGTTGTGAACCACGTGGAACTCGCTCAGTACAAATCGCAATCGATGCTACCAAAAGACAGATGTTGATAATGCTATGTCGAAATATGATCGAGTTGATGACTTTCGCACACGATGAAGATGGGCTGAGTGTGGTTGCCGAATCAGATCCAACCGGAGCCGACTTCAGGTGGTTCCATCAAATATCGGTAGCACCACTTGGACCGAATGGCGAGATTGAGATTGCCGTGGTCAAAACACTGTGCATCTGAGGTGTCCACAGTTTTATCGCTTGGAAGGCAATAGGCTCAAGATAGTTGCGTCACACGCCGGCGGATACATGTTGCACGTGAATAGTGCTCGTAACCTTGATCATTCGGCGACCGGAGATTTCGGCGGTGATGGTAGCGTCGAATTACTGGTGCCATCAAGGGACCAGTAAACCCTGGTGGCGCTCCGTTGAGTTGGGAACACCAGCGAGGAAGTCTGGGAGTTGCCATTTGGCGCAAGGATCGCCAGAAACCTCACAACAGTTGTGTCGCGAAACGACGTTATCACTCTCAGTGCTGTCACAGAAGAAGGTGCGTTGCTGGTCTGGGAGTGAGCCGCTCCGGTCACGACGGCGTTAGACTTTGGTCTATCGAGACCCACGATCTAGGAACAATCACATCCAGCTAATCGTTTAGGAACCAAACATGACCAAGATCAACATCATGGCTTCCCGCCACTCAGCCTTCTACAGCCCAATGATATGCACAATTGCCGGGGGGTTTCTGGAGAAAGAAGGTCTGTCGGGTGAATACCACGTTGTCGAGGCTGGTGGTAGTAGCGGTGGTGCTGTAGCCGAGGGTCGCATGGATGTTGCGCAGGCGGCGGTTTCGGCAAGTTGGGGGCCCCTCGACAGAGGCACAAAAGCCCCGTTCGCACATTTCGCCCAGATCAACCGGTACGACGGTTTCTTTATCGCCGGCCGAAATCCAGACTCCGACTTTTCGTGGAGCAAGCTTCTCCAGGGTAAATTCCTTCACGTACACGGTGGTCAACCCGAAGCGATGCTTCGTTACGGTGCCCACAAGTTAGGTGTCGATCTGGCAGATGTCGACGACATCAAATCGCCCGGTGGTGATGCGATGATGGCACAGTGGCGAAACGGTGCAGGTGACTACTTCCACGAGCAGGGTGCATTCCCTCAACAGCTAGAACACGATGAGCAGGGGTACATAGTTGCTTCTGTCGGTGAGGCTGTCGGACCGGTTGCTTTCTCGAGTCTTGTCGGACGCTGGGACTGGCTCGAGATTGACGATGCCAAACGGTTCGCTGCAGCGTTCAAAGCGTCGAGAGAGTGGGTGAATAGCGCTGATCCTGCCGAGATCGCAAAGGCGGAAGCGAGCTTCTTCCCTAATATGGCTGAATCGGCGATTGCTACTGCCGTAGGGGCTTATCAGGAGCTTGGCACATGGTCGGGCGGTATCGCAGTTGAGAAGGACTTGTACGAAGCTGCTCTCGACGTGTTCGAGCATTCCAACATGGTCGGGTCGCGTCACTCGTATGACGACGTAGTGGTGCCACCTCCCGGGATTTAAGGGGCATACGATCTTACGTGTCCCAACCGAACTGGAGGGGTCTGGGCGGTGATGTCGCGCCACCGTTGGTCGGTAACTACCGGTGGTATTCCCCCTCATCCTAACCTTCTCCCTTATGGAGAAGGAATAATGGAGGGGGTGCTGAACGACGATCCCCTAGCTTGCGCTGCCGATTCATCACTACGGCGCTGTCGGCCATTCGCTCTCGTCAAACTCTTTTCCAAGGAGTTCGAAGATCGTTGCCCATCGGCGGATCTGCCCCTCTCGATAAAGAAGTGGCTTCCACCCGAGTTTCAGGTAGATGCTAATCGCAGGAATCCTGAAGTCGTCGGTCGATAGATACGAATAGTTTGGTGCTTGATCAGCAAGTACCTGCGTCGCCGCAACTATCGTAGCCTGACCTGCGCCCATCCCGCGATGATCTGAGTGAGCAACCACCCACTGCAAGCTGTGACCGTCTGGGTGTTGAGAGGTCTCGTAAACCGCAGCCGTCGATGCCGCTACTATCGTCCCTGTTGGCAGGTGTTCGACTACGAAAAATCCTTCTGGCAACGCGTGTTTCATCAGGTCGCCAAATGGAGAAGGATCCTTGAACGCTGTGAGGAAAGTTTGGGTATAGGAGTGTTTGTCCTCCAGATTCACCAGTCGCAGTTCATACTCAGGTGACAGGCCTGGCATTGAGGGCACGATTTCGTTTCCACGAATCATCTCTAACTGTGGCTTGAGTGAACTGCCGTCGGGTGCTCGCAGATTGCTCATATGGGCGCTACTCCAAGGCCTTCCATCAACGAGTCCAACTCTCGGAAAATCCCCCCGTCAGGTTTTACTGCGGCCATCCTCGGATACGCCCCTGTGAACACTCCGCGCCTGCGGAGGATTTCCTTGGCGACCCAGTACATCTGACCCTCTGCGTGTGTGTAAAGCTTTACAAGTGGCTGATACAGATTCCACATCGATTTAGCAGCAACTTCGCCACCCGCCTGGAATGCATCCCATATTTTCCTAACAATGTCGCAGAGCGCTATCCCATGCATCGTGCCCTTCGCACAACGCCGTATTTCCTCGATAAAGAAGACGCCGTTCGCGCCGCCGGACATCGACAAGTTTCTTCCGGCGAGCTCGCTTGTTTCTGAAAATCTGTTTGGTGTCGGGAGAGTTTCGATTTTCGGGTAGCAGAGGTTTTCGTGAGCGTTCGAAAGATCGGCAAGCAACGTCGGGTTCATGCTTGCACCGTTCATGTCCTGCATGTAGGTCGGAATATCCGTGCTGCCTGCTACCTCTACGAAATGTTGGCTGACCAGCGCGGTTGGTATGCCAGCGATGGCGGGCGGTGTGATCATCACTGCATCCGCGCCGAGGACTTTTGCAGCCCGGGTGTAGTGAATCGCCTGCACCGTAGACGGCGCACCAGTGTTCATAACGACTTTTATTCGCCCGTTCGCCTGACCGACAACGGCGCTCAGCACTTCGCCACGCTCATGGTCATCGAGCTTGTTCACTTCTGAACCGTAGGCAATACCTACTCCGTGAACACGGCCACGAATTGCGTATTCGACTTCAGACCCCAGGTCTTCAAAAACTATCCGGCCTGCCTCGTTGAAAGGCATTTGCAGAATAGGGAAAACACCACTGATCGAATGATCTGCCATTACGTCATCCCCTAATCGCCGAATAAAATGCCAATGTAGCGCGGCATCCCTGATATTGATGGGTCCGGTGACCGACGATAAAACGCCAGCCACCGAACCGATAAGCTATCAGGGATGTGAACTAAGTTGCACTGCGGTCAACGTAGATGGTTTTCGTTTGCGTAAAGAATTCGATCGCAGCCTTGCCCTGCTCTCTGTCTCCAGATGAGCTCGCCTTCATACCACCGAACGGAACCTGCGGCTCAAGACCAGCCGTTTCACCGTTGATCTTCACCACTCCAGATTCGATACGGTCGGCGAAATCTAGAACAGAGTTCAGGTCGCGAGTGAATATGCCAGCACTCAATCCGTAATCGACCGAGTTGGCGATATTCAACGCATCCTCGGCATCACCAGCGGGGAGGATCGACAGCACCGGGCCGAAAATCTCCTCGCAGGCGACGTAGGCATCGGCAGCCACATTGTTGATTACAGTCGGCTCAACAAATGTCCCATTGTCGAACAGCGAGCCGCTCGGGACCCCACCTCCGGCCACCACAGATCCACCGTCAGCGACTCCTCGTGCGATCATTGATGTGATGTTGTCTTTTGACGCCTGGTCAATAACCGGGACGATTATCGAGTCGGCATCGGCGCCGGGCCCGATCTTGAGGGCGTTGGTCTTCTCAACAACCAGATTCGTGAACTCTTCCATGATGTTGCCGACCACGATTGCGCGAGAGGTCGCCGTGCATTTTTGGCCAGAGTACTTCATGGCACCCGACACGGTTATTTCGGCAGCCTGTTCAAGGTCGGCATCCGGAAGGACGATTACGGGGTTCTTGCCACCCATTTCAAGTTGATAGCGCTTGCCGCGCCGAGCAGCTTGAGAGGCAATGCTCATTCCGATTTGAGTGGATCCCGTGAATGAAATAGCAGCCACTTTCGAATTGGTCACGAGCTCATCACCAACTGCCGCACCCGATCCTGTAACTAGGTTGAATACACCATTCGGCAGGTCAATTGATTCCCACATTTTTGCGAGCAGAGTGGCGACATGCGGGGTGGCTGAAGCCGGCTTGAGCACGATGGTGTTGCCGTAAACAAGTGCAGGAGCCATTTTCCAGAGGGGAATGGCAAGTGGGAAGTTCCACGGAGTGATGAGGCTTACAACGCCCAATGGCATTCGGTTGGTGTATAGCAGAATGTTCGGGTTCACCGAAGGAACGACCGATCCGACGGGGTTCGAGCCCTCTACGCCGAAATACTGCAGCAGCGCCACGGCGCGGCCAACTTCACCCCGGGCTTCGAGAATTGCTTTACCCGATTCTCGGGTGATGGCCTTCGCGTACTCTTCCAGGTTCGCTTCGAGATAAGACGCTGCCGTGAGCAGGTATACCCCGCGGGCCAAAGAAGAAGTACGTCGCCAGCTTTCTTTAACCGAGTATGCCGCGGTTATTGCAGAATTGACATCAGAGGGAATCGATCGTTGAAATTCGCCAATAACATCTGAAAGATCAGCCGGATTAGTGCTCACCGACACTTCTCCAGATGCAGCGTCGACCCATGCTCCGCTTACATAGTTTTGATACCGTTCTACCATCACATTTCCTTCCGTTTATCAAGAGATCGGACTCTACCGCACACACATTACGCTATGAGCGGCAGCGATTCGTACCAGAGGCGTGAGAATTGGCGGAGATGAGTTCTGAAAATAAGATGGAGACAGATGCACAAAGTGACCTTCTGCAGAAAAGCCACTTTGTAGTGCAAAGATGTGAGAGGGCGCCTTTGACTATTGGTTGTAACTTGACTGGCAGATATGTATCCGCTGCAGCAAGTTTCTACTAGCTACAGAGCCTAGCTGGTCAGTCGGTTTTTATTTTGTTCACGCTGGCGAGCGACCGCGGTCAGCGCTCACTGAACCCTTAGCCGAATACTCGAATCCTGTAGACGTTATAGCTGGCCCCCGTAGATTGACCTTTGATTCAGTATTGAAGTACATGAGAGATGGCGGGAATCCATATACTCGATTAGCCGTCAACTAGAGGTAGCCGTGGACCTGAATCCAATGAAGCCTGGTTCGATTGCCAGTACGGTGGGGTTGACGAGACACGCAGGTGCATAGGTAACCAAGCGAAGGCGATCAGCACCATCGCTCTCAGTGATTGAGCGTACTAAGTAAGTGCGATCCCCGATAGGTTAATTGGGTTGAATGGTCATGGCTTGTTGGTCATATGGCTCAATTGGCTGACCGAGCGCGTTCGATAAACGCCGTTCCCGACTGCATCAACCACTGCTGCCACGGCACACCAACGCACTTCCCACCCATCGCCAGATACCTGTCGATGTTGCTGTCGTTGGTGAGAGTTCCCGCGATACCGCCGTTTTCGATTACCAGTCCAATCGCACGGTCGATTGCTGCCTGAACGTCTGGGTGTCCCGGGTTCCCGGTTAATCCCATCGATGCTGCCATATCGGACGGCGCCACGTAGAAGATGTCAATACCTTCTACTTTGGTGAGTTCTGGAAGGTTGTCGATTGCATCGAAATCTTCGATCAGCGCAATGCACTGAACTTCATCGTCGGCTTTCTGGAAGTAGTCATCCACTCCGTACTGCATCCGACCCCCGGCAACACCACGAACTCCAGTCGGAGGGTATTTGCAGGCGTTTGCGGCATATTCGGCCTGCTCAACGGTGATGATGTGGGGGATCATGACAGCACTGGCACCCTGGTCAAGGGTCCGCAGAATCTGAGCTTCGTCCAGCTTGTTTACACGTACCACGCTGGCCATGGCCCAGAGCTCGCAAGCTCTGGTGATGTCGGATAGCTCTGACCACGAAACACCGCCATGCTCGAAATCTATAAATGCAGCATCGAAACCGATGTGACCCAGAAAATCACATATATCTGAACTGTTGGGTCCGTTGGCAATTATTCCCACACCGCCAGTATCGATGGTCCTCTTAAGTTGATTTGGGCTGTATTCGCGTTGCCGTACCAAATGCCGACTCCTTGGTTTAGGGGCTTGAGTGAGAGAGGTAGATGAAGTTTTGAATCCGAGCTTGATCAGATCCAGCCCGCGATAGCGCGCGGCGTCGATGAAACTTACACTTCTTTAACAAATATTTCTGCGATGGCACGGACCATCTTCACCAATCCCAAAACATTCAAGATCGCAATGTCACGATTCTCCAGAGCGAAAAAGGTTCACGACCAGACTGTGGAAGGGCGGCGCGCCGTCCTAGAATCCCTGCGGGCTGGGCGTGATATCGAGCGGGTGATAATGGTCGAGGATGTCGAACTCGGAGCTCAACTGCAAGAAATTGTCATGCTGGCTTCCGAAAAAGGCATCGACGTCGAAGCTGTCTCCCGCAAAGATCTGGAAGCACAGTCCCAGACAAAAAAAAGCCAGGGCGTTATCGCCGTCGTGCCAGATTCCCGTTATCACGATCCCGAAAGTCTGATGCTCACGGCCGATACCGATGGCAACGCACCGTTACTTGTAATGCTGGACGGTATCCAGGACCCGCACAATCTTGGAGCGATTGCCAGAACCGCCGACGCTGCAGGCGCGCATGGGCTCATCATCCCTGAGCGACGAGCCGTCGGCATTACACCCGGCGCAGTACGTGCTTCGGCCGGGGCACTCGAGCATGTAAAGGTCTCCCGAGTAGGTAATCTGAACCGCACCATCGAGAAGCTAAAAGAGCTTGGCATGATGGTCATCGGTCTCGATGCCGACGGCGATGTCGGTTACACCGATGCCGACTTCACAGGTGCTGTGGTGCTGGTAGTTGGTTCCGAAGGAAAAGGACTATCGAGATTAGTGCGCGAGAACTGCGACCAGATCGCTTCGATCCCGATGGTAGGTCACTTGTCTTCGCTTAATGCATCTGTAAGTGTCGGAATCGTACTCTACGAAGCGTTTCGCCAGCGCACGAACGCCGGCTAGACGGTCCTAACACAGCTTCAGCTAGATCGTCGAAAGCTCGTCGATCACGTTTTCCAGCAGCTCGCCTCCTGTCTGTCGATAAATGTCCGCCACAACAGTTCTCGCACGTCTCTCGAAAGTCCCAAACGTTGTACCCGAGTGGGGAATCATGATTACGTTTTCGAGTTTCCAGAACAGGTATTTCGACGGCCGCGGAGAGTCGTGAATGGCAACCATATACTCGTATATTGATGCCAGTATTTGTTCAAAGTTTCATGGGCTACGATCAGCGGTCCGCAGGAATGATCATGTTTGTCGGGGCTGTGGGCATGAGGCTTGCTTCGCAATTTTCGGTAGATTATCCGACAGGTATGGTTTCCGGATATTCACGTTTATTGGTATGGGCATGATGGTCATAACAAATATCGTTTTCTCAATGTTTGTCGTCGATACGCCACTGTGGGTCGTGATGCCAGCGCTGTTCTTGAACGGACTCGGGATGGGACTATGGATGGCACCAAACATGAGCGCAACGCTTTCGACGGTGGGTAAAGGTGATCTTGGATCTATGAGTGCATTCTTGAATCTTGTGAGGAACGTTGGCAGCGTGCTCGGCCAAGCTATGGCGATTGTGATCATAGCTGGTGTGATGCTCGGTCGTGGCACGGAGGTTGGCCTCAGTGAACTGGCAGATGCCGGTGAAAAAATTTCTCGAGCATTCCTTGCCGGTTGGAGTATGACCTTCTGGATACTTGCAAGCGTTGCAGCTGCGGCAGTATTTGCAACTACCCGCACGAGGGATTACGACGACACGCCAGAAACGTCAGATACCTAATAACATAAAAATTATCCTTCAAAGAATCATTCTGTAGTTATCAGGAGACAACACATGGGTCAGCTCGACGGAAAAATTGCAATCGTTACAGGTGGTGGAACAGGAATTGGAAAGGGAATTGCCAAAGCCTTTGTCGACGAAGGCTGCTCGGTTGTCATCGCTGCACGTGATGCCGCACGGCTCGAGGCCACGGCAGATGAACTCAGCAGCCGTGGTGGAATTGTTGTCGCCATTCAGACTGATGTCACGAATGAAGAGCAGATGATCAAGCTGTTTGCCAGGACGATGGAGCAGTTCGGCAAACTAGACATTCTGGTGAACAATTCGGGCGCGTTCGACGGCGGGCCTATCGAAGAACTCACGATGGAAAAATGGCAGCGCGTAATAGATGTCAACGTGACAGGTCCGTTTTTGGGATCACGTGAAGCGTTCAAAATAATGAAGCCGCAGGGTGGTGGGCGCATCATCAACATTGGAAGTATTTCTGCGCAGCGGCCTCGACACAGTTCGTCGCCTTACTCGACAAGCAAACACGCGGTTTGGGGCCTGACCCAGTCGCTGGCTCTCGAAGGACGAGACCACGGAATCGCCGTGAGTGTGTTGCCCCCCGGAAACGTGATGGTCGGACGTCGCAGTGACAGCAAATCTTCAACCGGTCGAGACGAAGGTCCTGAGCCACTTATTTCGACTGCAGACATGGGCAAAACAGCACTGTTAATGGCGACTCTTGCTGATGATGCGAACATGCTTGAAGCGATCGTGCTGCCGCTGGGTCAGGACTATCTCGGCCGGGGTTGATCTCTACCGAGTTCGTTCCTAACTCACACCTTCAGCAACTCGTTAGTGTTGTGCGTATTGTTAGACTCGCAGGAATTCGCGGTAAATTTCCCGGTATCTGGTAAAACACTGTTCGGAGAACGTTGATGCGAAAAGTACTCGCAGTTCTGGTGGCTGGCCTTTTTTTGATCCTGTTCTTCGTCGTAATGACGGTAAACCAGGTTGTCGAAACGGCAACGGATTCCGATGTTATTACTGAGATGATCAATGATGCGGAGATTTACGACTACGTCTACGACAACATCATTGGCAACTTGGTTCACGATATGGTCTCTAAGGGAATTGAGATTGAATCTGGCTTTGCCGATTCAGGTGCACTCACCGTTCTCACTTTCGATGATCCGGATGCAGCAGCCCTGGCCATAACCGGCTTCATCGAGACAATCGTTCCACGGGAATATGTGAAGAGCAAAATGGAAGAAGGCATGAAGGGTATCGTGCCTTACGCTCGCGGCGACGTCGATACGTTCACTTTCGACCTCGAAGTGCAGGAACGTGTCCGAGCGGTGCCGGATGCCGCGAGACAGCTTGTATACGATCTGGATTTGATCGAGCGCGCGATTGAAGACCTCCTGATTCCGCAGCTCGATTCTTTTAGCGACCAAATATCCGCCCAGGCACTTGGAATAGACCTCACCGAAGGAGAGGTCGAATCAGCAGCCCGTCAGATATTCGCGGCTGAATGGTTGGAGGGTCAGTTGTTTGGGGCAATCGACGAGATCACACCGTATTTCGCCGGCGATGCCGATTCCTTCAGCGTGGAACTTCGGTTCGACGATCGTGCTGTAATCATCGGCCAAATTCTAAAGGACAAACTGGTCAGCGAGGACATCCTGTACAACCTCGTATTCGCTCAGGTTGTCGATCCGCTGATTCAACAGACTGTCGCGCAGTCCTCATCGGTAGGGTTTGGTATATCGCTAACCGAGGCCGAAGTTGTCGATTCGTTTGAAGTGATCGCTCCCAAACAATGGGTTCAGGATCAGGCTGAAGGCGTTATCGATGTCTTGATCGCCTACATGGCTGGTGAGACAGATTCTCTGGAATACCGAGTCGACCTTGCCGACAGTAAAATCGCAGCTTCGAGAGAACTCGTGGTGCTTGCTCTGAGGAAACTTGAAGCTGCACTCGATGATATCCCTGCCTGTAGTGCACCGGCTGAGGCCCTCGGCGCGTCACAAGACATTCGATCACAACGGTCGCCTCGGTGTATTGCCGGTGGCCAACCGATGATCGACCTTGCACTCAATACCTTTGCTCCAGTTATGACCGCTCAAGTTGTGTCATTTATCGATGCACAAGTACCATCGGAGGTGTCGTACTCACAGGCAGATTTCGAATCCCAGATTGATGGAAGGCTGGAATCTATCGACGAAATCCGAGAACTTATCGCTGAAGGATTCAGTTTCTCGAACCGGGATCTGGTCAACATGATCGCTAGTGATTCGTCTCGACGAGCACAGGCAGATGCCGAGCGAAGACTACAAACCTTTGCCGACGGTTTTGTGTTTACCGAACAAGACATCACTGGTGATCTTGATTTGATGGCACAAAAACAACTCGATGACATTCGAGGTTACGTAGGCACAGGATTATCCATACGCTGGGTACTATGGGTGCTAATTCTGATACCGCTAATTGTTATAGCGCTTATCGGAGGGCGCGGTTGGGCTGGTCGTCTCAAGTGGGCCGGTGGTGTCGCTGCCATCAGCGCATTGATCGTCTATGGCGGAATCGCAATTGCGTGGCCCCTCAATGATTTCGCACAGGAATATGTTCCCGATTACGGCGCGTGGGTAAATCCCGATTTCAGGGCCGATTACCCGCGATTGAGTGACGAACTGGATAAAGGTGAGTTGAACGTTCGCTTTGAGCGCCTTTTGGATTCATGGCAACAGGGCTGGCGTAACCAAGCCTTACCGTGGATAGTTCTAGGCGCCTTGGCATTTACGGTTGGTATCGTAATTCCAAGATTTGGTGGCAAGAAGGGCATACGCATGTGTGTCGAGCCATCATATAAAGGCTGGAGTCCAGAACCCTCCTCATCCGAGTTCGCTATCCCGAAAGACTCGGGTGATGCCCCAGCGGGCGAGGACACGGATGTTCCAGCTGATCCCGATCCGAAACCACTCGGTGACTCAACATCCGAGGAAACGCGTTCAGGAACCCGGTGTATTTAGATTGCTCCACGCTCAATAGCATCGAGCACGGTTCGGGTTGCCTTGGCAACCATCTCGAAGTCCACGGTGCCTGGTGTGTCGCTCGGTTGATGGTAGTGTGGATTTCTGAAATTCGCGGTGTCACTGATCATCACCGCAGAGATTCCCGCGAACCAGAACGGAGCGTGGTCACTTCGGCGTAGATTTCTGACCAACGGCATCCACCTTGGGACTTCCAACGGTAGTATTGCGAGATCGATGTTAGGGACGGAAGCACTCTTTTCAAGATGCCTCGATATATTTCGGCCTTTTCCTCTAGACAGAATCAAAAGCGAGTTCGATTCGAAATTCTGATGCTTGAGTGCTTTGAAGGCTTTTCGAAAGAGGATTCGAAATGACCCGGGTAGTTGCTGTTTGATCGTCGATGAGCTAAAACCTATCGATTCGAAAATGATCGCAGCCGAAGGTCGAGATTCTGCCAACAATTCTTTTACATATGCAGTCGAACCGTGCAGCCCTTTGGCCGGTGGCTGCACCTCCTCTGCGTCGAATGCAACGAACGTTACTCTCCGCTCACTGCCCGAATCGGTCAACACCCTCCCACACTCCAACATAGCGGCCACACCACTCGCATTGTCGTCAGCACCCGGTGATCCCGGAACGGTGTCGAAGTGAGCGCCGATGAGAATCGGTGTTGAAGTGCTGTTAGCGTGGTTCAACTCACCTATGATGTTGGTGCCAGTGCGCGCAGGCGACTGGTGTGGAATATCGAAGACTTGTCGTTCGGTTCGTAATCCAATACGTGTGAACTCGCTAGTAATCCAATCGACGATGTTCGCGTGCTGCTCGATGTTCTCCAGAGAGTTTCTCGGTGAACTGGCAAGCAGTTGAATATCGTGTTCAATTCGTGAAATCGACACCATGGAAATTGTTTTTGTCTCCGGCTGTTTGGCAGGTCATGTTATTCACGGTCAAGCCCACCAAGCGTATACTCGCCCGCCAGCATATGAAGTGGATTGGGGTGAGCGGATACCAGATCCTCGCCCAGCCGATAATTTGGAGTAATGATGTACATCCTGATGGTGCGACTAAAGGTCAAAGATGACCGAATAGATGATTTCATTTCTGCGTCAATTGGTGATGCAAAAGGTTCTGTGATGACCGAACCCGGTTGTCGCCGGTTCGACATTATCCAGGCTGCCAACGATCGCACGTCTTTTGCGTTTTGTGAGGTCTACAACGATGAAGCTGCGTTCGAGGCTCACGGTCAGACCGAGCACTTTAAGGCCTGGGAGGCTGCATCGGGTGATATGTTCGACGGTGAAGTTGAAGTTTCGTTCTGCAAACCGGTTTACCCGCGTGGTGACGGCAACTGGGATTCCTACCGACCGCATATCGTAGATGACGAATACTTCGCTTCGAGTCTGCACGTGATTCACTCGCCAAAATATGTCCAGGAAGATGCGGTCGAGGAGTTCATAGACGCGATTACCGCAGACGGTGTTGGCTCAACCCACGAAGAGCCTGGCTGCCTCCGGTTCGACGTTTACCAGAATGTGAACGATCCGACAGAGCTTTACCTTTACGAGGTTTACGCCAACCCTGACGCATTCGAGTATCACAAGGGCACACCGCACATTAAGACATGGGTCGACACTGTAAAAGACATGTACGACACCAGCCGAGACGGTGGTGCTCGTGTTGGCCGAAACGTTTGGCCGCCCGACAACTGGGCATGGAGTTCTGGTAAGCCGGGCTGGTAGATCTTCACACTGATAGTTAAATAAAAAGCGCAGGGTCGTAAAAACCCGGCGTTTCTTGTTGTCTGTTGATGCCTAGTTGAGCGTCCAAAGCGTCTAGCGACTGCTGTACGTCTTCAAGCGCCTGTACATATGTCTCACGGATTACCTTGGTGATATCGAGAACTATGATTAGTTTCTCATCTGCCTTGACGATACCTGTAAGGTACTCGGAGTCATTTGTAGAGATCACATTTGAAGGTGGCTCGATCAAACTTGATGAGATGCGGCTGACTTCCATCACAGCATCTAAAACCATTCCGATATCCTGACCGCTGGCGTCGATAATCACGATCTGGTGTTCATCTGTGCGCTCTGTTCCCGGCATAGAGAACCGTGATCGAAGATTGGAGACTGGTATCACTTTGCCACGAAGGTTGATGACACCTTCGATGAATTCTGGGGCACGTGGCACGCGGGTAATTTCCTGCATGCGAATGATTTCCTAGACCTGGCTTATGTCTATACCGGACGCCTCTTCATTGAGGTCAAATACGACGAGCTGGCGCTCTCTGGATTTACCCGTGTTTTCAGACATGATTGCAAGTACTCCTTGTCTTCATATCTCGTAGTTGCAGCGATCGCAGTTTCGACCGCACGATTCTGTTAATCCCTCTCATAATCGAGGAACTACAACCTGTAAACATCGGAGTAACGGTCAATGGCACTCCGGGAACTACCTATAGCCGGCAAGGAGCCAACGATTTGTGGTTCTTGTTCCGTTCAGGGCGCGGCAAGCCCCCATCAGCAGAGGCTGAGTGATCGTGTAGAGAGGCGGGGGATTCTCAGTTTAGTTGTCTAAGTTGTAGAACCGCGTTGCCGTGGCCCCGAATACGTCGGATTTTTCCGCGGGGGATAGCGATTTCAATATCTCATGCGCCGCCTCAGCCACCGATTTATATTCTGCTGCCAGAGTGCACACAGGCCAATCGGTGCCAAACATCAGCCGGTCTGTACCGAACATGCCGAGTATGTGATGCACGTATGGTCGAAGGTCGTCAACTGTCCAATTCTGCTGATCCGCTTCTGTCACCATGCCTGAGATTTTGCAGTGAATTCCGTTGATGCTGGCGACTTTACGCATATCGGTGAGCCACGGTTCGATGACACGATCGCTGATGAGTGGTTTGGCGATGTGATCAACTACAGCTTTGAGATCTGGAACCTGATCCATCACCTGCGGAATGAACGGCAAATTAGCCGGTTTTGCCAGAAAATCGAACGTGAGGTCGCGCCGAACGAGTTCCTTTAGACCGACGATCGCACCGGAATTGACGATCCAACCCGGATCATCTTCATCTTCCCAGATATGGCGTACGCCTTTGAAGTACTTGCTGCGCTGAAGCTCGTCGAGCATGTATCCAACCTCGGGATCGATCAGGTCGACCCATCCGACTACACCAGCAATGAAATCGTACTGTTCGGCCAATTCCAGCAACCACCGTGCTTCATTGGGTGAAGACACCGCCTGAACGATTACGGTGTAATCGACCCTAGCATCTTTTATTAGCGGTTTAAGGTCAGCGGGACCGTAGTCGGTCGCGAGCGGACTGCCTTCCGGCATCCACGAATAGTCGAATCGTTCGATCTCCCAAAAATGGTGATGACTGTCTACAACTGGAACTTTTGTCAACCTGCCCTCCTTAGTGATTTCGAATCGGCTAGCGTATTGCCCGTGTTCAAACTACGATTTTTCCAATTTCCGGTTTGCCGTTGACGGCGGTCTGGTGTGGCCCTGCGAAGTTCGAATCGCAGTACCAGAGTTCACCATCCTTGATCGAGAGACCGTGAATGAAAGCATCTTTGGGACCCAACGTGATTCGTTCTTTTTCTGTGCCAGTTTCGACGTCGTACTTCACAATAACGTTGTCGGTCGTGTGGGCGCACCATAACCCGTCACTTACACGCGCAAGCCCGTGCAACCGAGTTAGTTCCACCTCAAATCTGTGCACAATCTTGTAGTTGTCAGAGGGGTCCATGAGATAGATCGCGAGTGGGTTGAACGCGGTGACCCAAACCTTCCCATCGTCCCACTCGATTCCGTGAATGCCGCCTCCGTCGGGAGTTCGAAATCGATCGACAGGCTCGCCCGTGTTCAGATCGAGTTTGTAGATATAGCCCAAACCTGTGTCGGTCGATCGTCTCGGCCTTGCCGAAGCATTACCGTTTGAGGCTGTCCAGAGGTAACCACCACCAATCGTGATTCCCGACCCGTTTGCGGTGGGGGTGGCGATAGTTCGCAGAAGTTTCCCAGCCTCATCGACCACGTATACATTGTCGGTCATCTGGTCCATCACAAACAGGCCTTCGTCCGTCCACTGAAGCCCGTTTGGCCCTTTGCAAGGTGTTTCGAACTGCTTTTTAGTTTTCATGGAGAATCTCTTCGTTTTATAAGAAGTCGAAGTTGAATCGACGGTGTTTCGCTCGGCCAGTTTTTGGCGAAGCCAGCGCTTTGCCCCGCAATAATGTTTCCGAAGTGCCTGAGAGTCAAGCGACTCATTGCTCAGTTCAATTCGAACTGATGCTGGGGTTAGTACCAGTACACTTTCGATGGTTTACTCGTTAATTAGAGAAGATTTGGAGTTAGAATAGAGGAGTGAAGTCGAATCGGGCGATCGCAATTATCTGATTTATATAAATTCTCCCCGCCTCCGCCCACCACGACTCACCTCTGAAAAATAACCGCCGAAGAAGCGTAGGAATATGCAGCGCGTTCGGTGAGACTCATTAGGTGGTGGCTTAAATGCCCTCAAAGTCTTCGAAACAGTCGACTGTCCGCGAGAACGATCGTGTGATGGTTTATATCGACGGAAGCAACCTTTACCACGTGCTATCCCAGAGTTGTGGCAGGCATGATCTACAGTTCGACAAATTCGCCATTAAGCTTGCGAATGGCCGAGATTTAAAGCGAATTTACTACTACAACATTCGCCAGGAATCTGATTCCAACCCCAACATCGGTGCTGAACAGCAAAAATTCCTCGATTCAATGTACGACACACCGTACGTCGAGATTCGACTTGGAATCTGGAAGCAACGTGGCGACATCATGGATGAAAAAGGTGTCGATGTGATGCTGGCGACCGACCTCGTGACCCACGCCTACAAGGACCACTACGACACCGCAATTGTTGTTAGTGGCGACGCCGACTTCTACCCGGCTCTCCAGGCAGTGAAGGACGTTGGTAAGCACGTTGAAATTGCTGCTTTCGACATGAACCTGTCAGCTGAATCCGGTCGAGTTGCAGATGTAGTCAACAAGTTAACGAAATCATATTTCACCGGCCTATGGATGACACGAGCCCAGGCCCGATCTCGAGCAACGTCATCCTCTCGACCCGAAGTCTCGGATGAGGCAGCGTCACCGAATGGTGAAGACAAAGCAGTTACTAAGGCAGCTACCGCTCGCCGATCGGTTACGCGTAAGACAAATGCATCAGCGGCAAAGCCTCGGCGCACAGCTAGCCCGCGGCCTCGTAAGCCTGCCAGTCGTAAGCCAGAAGTAGAGTCTTTGACCGCGACCGAAGGGAACGAGGAAACAACGACCGATAAAGCTAAAGATCGCAAGATCCGCCGAACCCCAACCCGCCGAAGAGTTGGCGGCGCAAGTGCCGGTTCGACCAATGGCACAAGTAACGCTCGCTCAGCTCCAAAACCACCAGCCCTCAGGACGTCAAAGGCAGCCGAACCTGAAAAAAAGGAAACTTCTGATGCAGAACCGGTGGGGAGTCCAACTCGTCGTCGTAACTGGCGAGGCCGACTTGGTTTGAGCACGAATGACGACAAATAATCGTTATCACTCGGCCTACTCAGTCTCTTAAAAAGGATAGCGTCGTAATCGACGCCATCTTTTTTTGTTATTCGAGACCGTTTACTGAAGTCGAATGCGTTGACCGCTAGAACTCTGAATGCTAGCTTCCCGTGTACACAGTGTTCATCAGAAGAGTGGCCTCAAGGAAAACTAATGCCATCGCTACAGAGCCTGCTAGATCAGGTCGAAACGGCGACTAACGAGATAGTCGAGCTTGAACAAGCTATGGTTCGAATCCCGTCAGTCAACACCGGCTTCATGCCGACCGGCGGAGAAACCGCAGTCGCCGAATTTGTTCGAGACTGGCTGGATGAGGACGGACTTTCATCCGAAATCCTTGCCCGGGATGCCGATCGCGGAAACATTGTTTCTGTATATCCAGGTGACGACAACGACACCAGGTTGATGTTGATGTCGCACACCGATGTCGTACCGGTCGAGGATGAGACTAAGTGGAAGTGGGATCCGTTCGCTGCAGAGATTTCAGAGGGCAGGGTCTATGGTCGGGGCGCATCGGATTGCAAGGCGTTGTTAACTTGTCAGTTGATGGCGATGGCAATAATGAAGCGCTCCGGTGTGCGGCTGGATCATGGACTACGACTCGTCAGCGGTGCCGATGAGGAACACGGTGGGCGCTGGGGATTCGGATGGCTTGCTGACAACCACCCAGAGTCTTTGAAGTCGACTTTCGCAGTTAACGAAGGAGGTGGGACCCCCGTCGAGATGGGCAATTCACTTACCTACCTGCTGGGAACCGGTGAAAAGGGGCGCATGGAGCTTCACATCACCCTGCGCGGCGAGAGTGCTCATGCCTCGGTTCCGTGGATGGGCGTAAATGCGAGCTATCGGTTGTCACGTGCGCTGGGCGCGATCGAGGGCTATCGGCCCGAGTTAGACACTTCGCTTGAGATATTCGACCACCTGGGATTGTTTGGTGTCGAAGAAAAACCTTCACCAATGAACATCGATCGGATCGTTGCCGAGTTAGAAAAGACTTCGCCACGGCTGAGTTCGATGTTAAAGGCATTGTCTCGAATGGTTCTCACGCCAACGATGATGTCGGGCGGAATTAAGTCGAACAGCGTTCCTGAAGAGATCAAGTTGACGTGCGATATTCGAACGTTGCCATTCCAAGACGAGGCGTACGTCCGACGACAGCTCGATCAGGCATTCGACGGTATCGACGGACTCGAGTATGAGATCGATTACATGTCGGTGCCTAACTCTTCAGAGTTCGAAACAGAGCTGACCGAATCGATTCGCAAAGCTCAGGCTGCAGCTGTTGGACGAGACGATATACAGTGGATACCTGCGATCAGTAATGGCTTTACCGACTCAAGGTTCACTCGGAATCTGGGAATCGTTACCTACGGGTTCACCGGCGCACACCCGGACGACGACCCAATGCTTTCTCGAGGGCATGGTACGGACGAGTCGGTGGGAATAGCTTCACTGATCAGTGGGACTCGCAGCATGCTGGCAATTGCGTACGACCTTTGTGGTGCTCGTTGAGTGAACGCTCTCCGGTCACAAACGATGATCTTCGTGATGCAGCGCCGTTGGTTGCTGGATCGATTCGCAGGCTGGATGATAGACACCGAAGACCCTTACCCGGTTGAAGTTCCGGACATGGTGGGCCGTTTAGCTTCTCATTAACTACACAAGCTACACAGGATTTCGATCAACCCTAGAGTTTGTCCAAACTCGAAAATTCCTTACTGTCGTAAGCCTATGATGTATTACATTCTGTGCGCTCGATCGGACAATCCATTGTGAACACGAAAGGCAGATAGAACTTGAAAGCAAATCCACTCAAGGCTGGCGTGGAGCGAGGTGAGTTTCAGATCGGGACATGGGTTAATCTGCTGCGCAATCCTGCGTCGCTAACTATGTTCAAAGAAACCGGGATCGATTTCGTTCGGCTTGATATGGAGCATTCGGGACCGTCTATCGAGACAATCGCCGATTTTGCCGCAATGGGTCGAGCGCTGGATCTGCCAGTGATGGTTCGACCTCCGGAAGCCAATCGAGAGTGGATAACGCGCCTGCTCGATCTAGGCATATATAACATCCTCTGTCCTCAGGTCGACACACCCGAACACGCAGCCGAGATAGTCGCTGCTTCTCGATACACACCACGCGGCTCGCGTGGCATGGGCGGAGCAACTCCCGGCAACGACTTCGATGTTTCGATGCCGGTGCTGGATCGCCTCAAATTCACGAACGATCAGGTCTTCATCACCGTATTGTTCGAATCGGCACAGGCTTTCGAATATCTGGACGAGATTGCTTCGATGGATGGAATCGACTCGCTATCGATTGGGCCACAGGATCTGGCACAGAATCTAGGTGTGTTCGGTACACCGGATCAGGAACGTGTGCTGGATGAGAAGCGCACCGAGATTCTGGCAGCCACGAAAAAGCATCGCAAGACCTGCGCGATGATGGTTACATCGGCCGCTCAGGCGCACCAACTCCGAGACGATGGAGTACTGATTGTGAACTATTCATCTGATGTAAACATCCTGATTGATGGCTACAAAGTGGCGCTGAGTAAGCTTCGAGAATAGCTCGCAGTACCCTTTTCTTAATGATTTGTCGGTGCTGGCGGAGTGAGTGAGGCTGGAATGTCGTAGATTCAATTGGGACCAATCGGTCAAATCGCCTTACATGTGCTCGATCTAGAGCGATCTATTGAATTTTACGGCGACACTTTCGGGATGACCAAGATTTTCAACGCGCCGAATCTGGCGTTCTTTGAAAATGGTACTACCCGTTTAATGCTGAACTCAAGGGGACGCTCAGTCATCTACTACATCGTCAGTTCAAAAAATGGTGGCAGGCATGTTCGCCGAAGACACCTTTGATATATTCCGGAAAAGCATTTCTGAAGGCATGCTAGCGACCCCTCCCCCTTGAAGTCCGATTCGGTGCAATGAAAGGCATGACAGAAGATGAACCGCTGTTTGAGCTCGAGAAGGGATTGAAGATCCCCAAAATGATAGTAAATGCGACTGCCCGGGACATAGATGACACGGCCATTAGAGATGACGGGGTGAATCTAAGAATTGTGGCAACTAAAAGTTACGTTGTAATCAACGAGAACCCGGAGGAGTTCAATCAGTTGTTAAGTGAGGCGGTCGAAAATGATCTGCAGGTTCTCAATCATTAAGAATGACCATGCATGGTGTAATTTCTATCAGTACCTTTCTTATTCGCCTTGGGATTCTCGTACAGCGATATGTAACCAGATGTTTAGCACTGACGAATTACGACTCGATGCAGCTCGACCTCAGTAACTAGATTATGCAAACACGACAACTTGGAAAAAACGGACCCGAAGTTTCAGCGATATGCCTTGGTGCCTGGCCGCTCGGAGGTGGCATGGGAGTCATACCAGATGACCAGGCTATCGCCACGATTCATGCATCGATCGAGACCGGAGCTACGTTCATCGATACTGCCGAGGGGTACCGCACGAGCGAGAGTGTACTTGGCAAGGCCCTTCGAGGACGGCGCGATGACGTGTTTCTCGCAACGAAGCTAAGCGGCGACCACTCG
>CAYTAO010000013.1:9209-15282 GCA_964435915.1 uncultured Dehalococcoidales bacterium | reverse complement strand
ACCACTCGCTGGAGCACATGACCTCCGCTATCGAGAACAGCTTGAGTTCGTTGGGAACCGACTATATTGACTTGTACCAGCTTCACGGTCCTCGACCCGAAATACCTATCGAAGAGACGATGGCGAATCTCAAGAGACTTCAGGACTCTGGAAAAATTCGGTAAATCGGCATATCTAACTTCAATGGAGACGAACACAGAGAGGCCGCTCAGTACGGCACAATTCAAAGTTCACAGCCTAGATACAACATGCTCTACCGCCATCCCGAACAAGCGGTTTTACCAGCGTGTCTTGAACTTGGAATCGGCGTCATTCCACACACCCCACTGGCCAAGGCGATACTTACTGGAAAATATCGATCGGGTCACATTTTCCCGAGCGATGACGAGCGAGCAAGCAAGCCAGAATTTCAGGACGACGCGTTCATTCCCGCCATGCAAATCGTCGAAAAGCTTACAGAATGGGCTGGTGATCACGGACACGATATTGCTCAGCTGGCAATTGCATGGACGCTTGCTCATCCGGCTGTAACCAGTTGTATCGTCGGCGCTAAAACTCCCGAGCAGGCTACGTACAACGCTGCTGCTGGTGACTGGGATCTTTCCGAAGACGAAATTGCCGAAATTGCCGAAATCCTTGGTGACTTTCAGCAGGTTCTCGTTAGATAACACCAGCAAGCCTTGAGGACGGCGGAAACGTTTATGATAGACGATACAAATTTTTCGACCGCTACGAATATATGCATCCCGTTGGTTCTGACAGAATCCGCCGATGGTGTCCGCTGTGGCCAGGGGCGTGCGGAGCCTGAATCTAGTTCAGGATGAAAGGAGGAGGCTAGAGTTCCGACACGTGCCGGATAGCGGCGGCGCCGAGTTTCAGGACATCTTCGGGTGGGGGGCGGTGATCGCCTGAAGGGGTTTTAAACGCTGTTTCGTTTTGTAGGTCGATGAGGGTGGCCCAGAGCCATATGGTTGTCGAATCGGGTTGATCGGAGATCTCGCCTGACGGGGACGACGCATCGCCGAGAAGTCGGGTGAAATAGATGTGGTCGATGTGCTGGTGCTCGCCGTGTTTGGTATCGGTGACATCTTCGATCATGATGCTGTGGGGAGCATGTACCTGGTCGAGATTTCCGATAACGAGCGAAGGCTGAGTCGGTACGATCTCGACATCAAACCCGGTTTCTTCCTTGATTTCACGTAGCGTCGTTTGAACCGGGTCTTCGTCGGGATCGACGTGCCCGCCGGGCGGTAGCCATTCCTGAACTTTTTTATGCCAGTGGAGCAGTGTGGCGTCGTTGTGGACGACGAAGCCGGTTGCTGTGAAGTGCCTCGTTATTTTGCTCCGGACGTCATCGGATGACTTGGTCACTCGTCGCAATCTCCCCCTCTAACTCCCCCGGTCAGGGGGGATAACCATTTGGCTACGGGCGTATCGATCGACTCGGGATTTGGTTACTCACCGTAATATCGTTTAGCTACGGGTGTCGTCAAACTATTTGGTAGCACGTTGTAGTCTACCCTCAGAGCCAAAAGGTGGCGAGATTGACATCACGATGTAGATGCGTAGATCCGTCGTATACATTTTCGTCCTTGAGACGTTGGCCATATTGAGCGAGCTTTAATGCAAAAGACCGAGCACTTTGCTGGGTCTTTATTGGGAGTCGAACTGGTCCATGCGGCAAGGTTAGAAGGTGCGCTCCCCCACAAAAAAAGTGGGTGCGCTACTACTGGGCCACGCCCCGACCAAAAATAAGTCTATCGAAAATATTTCAAAAAACTTTTATGTGGTATTGAATATTTCGGTCTCCTGAAAGAGGGAGGGAGGACGGGATAACGAATCTGATTTGAAATGGTCTCGGACGCGAGTAGGACCACCGGACCAGCATAGCCGTTCTGGCGTTTGCTGATCGGGTGGTCCTACTCTAGAGGTGCCCTACTGGTAGGGCGCCCTACATTAATGTAGGACACCTCGTTTGGTACTAGACATTAAAACAGACCACCTCCTTCTTTGAATCGATACTCTGGACAGTAGAGTTTTCCTGCCCACGGTCGCCTACCCGATTAGAGGCTTGGTCAAGACCGATTACCCGATTATACGGAAGTGAGAAGAAAAAGGTTTTAGGGCGATTACACAGTAGGGTGAGCAGTTTTTGTTAAGTGCTCGATCTGATCGGAACAAGCGGTTTCCCAGAGGTGGAACCATTCTGGTGTTGCTACTCAGGCTGAATCGGGGGAACTAGATTCGCCCAAGTACCTCCGGGTTCACGACTACTTCTGGTCGCTCGCCGCGTAACACTCTCGCCGCTTCCTCGCCGGCACGCCGGCGGATGGTTTCCCAACCGATTTCGCTCGAACCGGCAACATGAGGAGTGCAGATAACGTTGTCCATCTGGAGCAGAGGATTGTCTGCGGACAGCGGTTCCTGTTCGTAGACGTCTATACCGGCACCTGCAATTCTTCCTTGCTGTAATGCAGATATGAAGGCCGGCTCGTCGACTACGGGACCACGGGCGGTGTTGATCAGATAAGCGGTAGGTTTCATAAGACCGAACGCAGCCGAGTCCATGTAGTGATGAGTGCCATTGAGGTGCGGAACGTGGAGTGACACGTAGTCGGCGCTCTTGAGAAGCTCATCTTTTGATACGAAC
The DNA here is from genome assembly GCA_964435915.1 of uncultured Dehalococcoidales bacterium. Lineage (GTDB taxonomy): Bacteria > Chloroflexota > Dehalococcoidia > Lucifugimonadales > Lucifugimonadaceae > Lucifugimonas. The sequence continues at coordinate 12,632 of CAYTAO010000013.1, read as the reverse complement.
TTCACGTCGTACTCGACCGCCAAATGATCGCCAACGTATGGATCGTTAACCAACACGTTCGTACCGAGTGCCTTGCATTTTCGGGCCATTGCCCTTCCTATCCAACCGAAACCGACTATCCCAACCGTTTCACCGTAGATGCGATTGAGGATTGATCGTGAGTACACTTCGTCCCACCTGCCGGTTGTAGTGGCAAGGTCGAGGCGCTTGAGTTCACGCGCGCTTGCCATCAGCAACGATAGGGCGTGGTTGGAAACCTCTTCAGAAGTAGATCCAGCGATGTTCGTGACGATGATTCCGGCCTTCGTGCAAGCATCGACATCGACGGTGTCATAGCCGTGTCCGTATCTAATGATGAGCTTGCAGTTCGGTAGCTGGTCGACCATCGCCTCGGTGACTGGCGAGTGGTTGTTAAGTATCACCATGGCGTCTTTGGCCGCTTCTATGATTTCACCCTCAGAAGCGACTGCGACTGAGACGATCTCACAATCGATACCCGCAAGCGCTTTTCGTTCGAGTTCCAATGGGGATTCAGTGCTATCGATGTGAACAACCAGGGGTTTTTGATCCGGCATTATTTTTTCTCCAGGTACTACTTCAGGCTGCAAAAATCGCCTCAGTGCTGCGCCGCAGAATATTGTTGAGTTGCGAGTCGATTCTAGTCCGCTGCGTCCTAGTACCAGTTTGCTTTGTCAACTTCGTTGCGGAGTGGCTTACCAGCTGCGAATTTTCGAAAGTTTTCCAAAACAATTTCATACCGACGTTCGAGCAAATTAGCACCACCCACGGCTGCAGTGTGCGGAGTGAGTATGGTGTTCGGGGCATCCCACAACGGATGATCCGACGGAAGCGGTTCTATTTCGTATACATCGAGCCCTGCACCACCAATTGATCCTGACCGAAGCGCATTGTTCAAGTCGTCCAATTTTGTGGTCATCCCGCGTCCGATGTTTATGAACATCGCTGAGTTTTTCATCAAATCGAATTTCGAGGAATCGAACAAACCTTCGGTCGCTGGTGTGTGAGGAATCGTCAGGACAACGAAATCAGCGTTGGGGAGTTGTGTATCGAGTTGATCGGGTCCGAACATGTCGTCGACCCATTCGGGCTTGTCTTCACGTCTCGCATCGATTCCGAGCACCTTCATGCTCAGCGCCTTGCAAAGTCGGGCGGTTTCAGCTCCGATTCCGCCGACACCGACGATGAGAACAGTCGATTCAGGTAGAAATATCTCGTGATGCGGCGGTTCCAGCTTCTCGTACCTGTGCTCGGCCTGGTGATCACGGTAGAGATTGAAGTGCTTCGTAAAGTTCAGAATGTACGCGAGAATCTGAACCGAAATATGGTCGTTGTAAATTTCACGGAAGTTGGTCACCGTGGTGGGATGCGCAACCAGTTCATCGAAGTAGTAGCCGGCGTTAGGCGCGGCGGCGGGAGCTTGTAACCAGCGCAGCTTAGGTGCTGCCGCCAGCAGTTCAGGGGTCATCGTACCGAAGGCGGCATCAGCATCGACAAGCTCACGTTTTGCGTCTTCTTCGGTCTCGGGTGCGATAATACTCCACTCAGATGAGCTATCGAGTAGGCGAGTGGTCCACTCGGAGAAGAGGTCCGACTGTGGTGGGAGAAATACGAACTTGTTTGTCATACGCTGGTACTGATTTCCTGAGCTAAATCGACTGAGGCTACCCGTGATTACGTGTGTTTCGGTATAGACAGCGTGGCGGATTCTAGCACCCTCGAAGGTCGGCTACGAACTCATACGAATATAAAAAGCACCCGTGTATGCTGTGAGTGGGACCGAAATTATGAAAATTGGTGATTTCGAAATAAATATGCCGGATCCCCCACTTCAGGATCCGCACGGCATTGCGATTCTCAAGCCGTGGATAAACGTAGGTAACGTCGGGAAGATCGTCCTCAGACGCCTCGGCAGGATGTACGCGGCAGATCGAATCGGCAAGTTGGAGCGGCCCGGCAAGTTTTACGATTTCACCAGATACCGTCCCACGATAAGACTTCGAGGGAACGTGCGTTCTGTGCGTGTGCCAAACACAAGAATCAGGTACGCCCGTCGTCCCGGGTCGAATGACCTCGTGCTTCTCGAACTGTTGGAGCCACATGCGTTTGCAGAGGACTTCAACGACTCAATTATCGAACTACTACAGGTCCTCAAAATAACTAGATATGAGCAGATCGGTGGTATGTACGACTCCGTACCACACTCGCGCCAACTCTCGGTCACTGGTTCTGCACGTGGATGGGAACTACCCGAAGGCTTTGGCGATATGAAACTCGGTGGGTCGAGATATCAAGGTCCAACGTCTATGACCTCTCAGATCTCCGAGCGTGTATGGAAGGATTTGAATCTACAGACCCTTTCGTTGATGGTTCATCTGCCGCTCTACCTGAAGTTGGATGACGACTATGCAGGTGCCGCAAGGATTCTCAAGATTCTGTCCGAACTCTATGGCTTTAGCACGCATCTACCAGAGATAGAAATGGGAGAGAGGCAATACGAGCAGGTGAGCCCTGCGATGAATGACAACCCGGCTTTGAAAGACATGGTTGAACGCTTCGAGCGTGAAACTGATGCAGGTACGCAGGAGGAGGATGTTACGGACTCGGATAGCTCTGAATCTGTTACTGGCGACGCATTTCCACTATCTGCCGAAATCGAACAATTCCTGAGAGATATTTCGAAGAGTGAGAACGACGAAAACTCTGACGGCCAGGAACCGCGCTGAATAGCTGAGATTCGGTACCCAGAATCTCCGGCAAAACTCAGTATTAAATACCCATTTGTCGCGATAACTGACCGCGTCTCGGATCGGCACGGTGGTTAAAGCGATCTAAGTGTGTAATGTTGTTCGTATATTCAAGTGCAATGAAGAGTAACCAGGCTTATCCCCCGATCTTTCTCACTCTTGTGTGATGGTGGTTGGAGTCGGATGTTGCAGTGGGCGGGCTGACGCAGCCGATCCGACACGATTCCCGGTGTTCGAGAACACTGAGTCGGAAGTTCGTAGCAACTTCGACATCTGTTGTTGAAGTAGAACCAACCCAGCTGACACAAGAACAGAAAGCGGTCAGTCTCATGTGGGAGATGTGCTTGATTTCCTAATGTCGTTCCTAATTACTTGTTGGTGACAATTACACCTGAGAGCTGCTCCACGTAGTGAAGAATTGCCGAGTGGTCGTTCTTGCCCTTGCCCCACTCCATGAGGGCAGCGAGAACCTGCTGCAGGTTGGTCGTAACCTGAAGCGGTAGGTTGAGAGAGTTGGCTGTCTGCACAGCATTGTTGATATCCTTGTAGTGAAGCTCGATGCGGAAGCCGGGATCGAAGTTTCGCTCGAACATCATCGGAGCCTTGGCGTTCATGACGTTTGATCCGGCGAGTCCGCCCTTGATTGCGTCAAATACAG
>CAYTAO010000013.1:4504-9199 GCA_964435915.1 uncultured Dehalococcoidales bacterium | reverse complement strand
ATACAGTCTCAGGGTTTACACCGGCCTTGGTTGCGAGCACGAGAGCCTCGGCGAGGGCATGGATGTTTGCACCAACCACAATCTGGTTTGCCAGCTTAGTAACGTTGCCCGCACCAACTGCGCCACATAGAACGCTTGATTTGCCTGTTACGTCGAATAAAGGCTTTGCTCGTTCGAAATCATTTGCGCCACCGCCGACCATGATTGCAAGGTCGCCGGAAATAGCGAACGGCTCACCACCGGAAACGGGTGCGTCGATAAAGTTGACGCCTTTTTCCGCACAGGCGGCGTGGATCGATTGTGAATAGCTCGGTGCGATCGACGACATGTCGACGATCAGGTCGCCAGCGGATGCGCCATCGAGCAGACCGTTCTCACCGAGAACAACTGCCTCAGAGTCGGGTCCGTCCGGAACCATGACGACTGTGATGTCACATTTTCGAGCGACTTCTGTGGACGATGCAACTGCCGACGCTCCGTTGGCTACTAACTCATCCATTGCTGCCGAGGAAAAAGCGTCGAACACCGTTACCGCGTAGCCCGCCTTGACCAGGTTCTTCGCCATGGGCTTACCCATGATCCCGAGGCCGACGAATCCGATTTGTTCTGCCATATCTGAACTCTCTCCAGTTACTGATTGTTAGCTGATGTTAGTGCTCGTGTGCGATTTGTGTACTCGATCAATATTTAGACGCGCCAGTATAAGGCCCGAAGTAAGAAGGGCGGGCGGTGCTCGGGACTATTCGTCTTCTTTCCAGAAACGTTCTTCGATGAAGTTGTAGTCGGTCTCGGAAAACCGCTTACCAACGTCTTCGATCATCTGGGGGTGCCCACAGGCGTAGACGCAGGTCTCGGCCGGGTTGATCCCTAGTTTCGCGACATAGTCCTCAACGAGCATGTTGATCCGTCCTTCAGCGCCTGTCCAGAGTTCGTTTCGCTCTTCAGTTGGACGAGAGACAGACGGATAGAACTCGATGAAATTATGCTCGGATGCAAGCTTTGTCAACTCTTCGTCGTATCCGAATTCGTCGAGGTAGCTGGCACCTTCCAGAACGTGGAATGTGTAGTTTTCGCGTGCGATGCCTTCTGCTGGTACCGGGTACTCGGGGTCGTTTAAAAATTTTCGCAGGATAGAAATGTAGGGGACAACACCTGTAACCGTTCCAACAAAAATGTGGTGCTTATACTGTGGCTGGAGAACGAAGATTCCCTTTGCTCGCGGTCGGAGCGTCATCTCAACGCCGATTTCCTGCCGATCCAGTACTGGAGTTAAGTGCCCACCGTGTTCGACCGGGACGATCTCGATGAACAACTCTATGAGTTCTTCGTCGGGAGAAGAAGAGATCGAGTAGGGTCGTTCGAGACCGTCGATACCGATCGTGCAGTACTGTCCGGGTTTGAAGTTGAACTGCTGGGCAGGCTCGATCCAGATCTTTATGAGATCTTCCGTAAGGTCTTCACGTTTGACTAACTTACAGGTTGTAAATCGTCCCTTGATTTTTTGGGTTACCGCGTCTGCCATTATTTTCTCCGTGCAATCACTGATAATCGACCAGTTAGAATAACGTACTTGCAACTAATTCGAATGCACTTATCGAGGGGTATTTTCATGAGCGTTTGGTGATATTCCATTTACTGATGCGAATGCACCAATTACGCACAGGGTCGCGGTGTTAGAATTCACGTGCATTTTCGACGGCTAAACTTTCAATATAAATTGAACTGACCGTGAGACGCGTTTGTCTGCGTCACTAGTCGTACATTTTGGAGTGGACAAAATAATGGCAGACCGCACACCTGGAGTCGCCTACAGTATCACCGTTCGATCCGAGTATCCGAACATTCCCGGAATGCTCGGCAAAATTACCTCGGCAATTGGTCATGCAGGAGGTAGTGCTCAGGGTGTAGATGTTGTTCAAACTGCAAAGGGCGAGATGGTGCGTGACTTCACTATCAACACCTCTGGTCATGATCACGCAATTCAGGTTGTTGAAGCGATCAAAGGTGTCGAGAAAGTAAATGTCCGCAGCGTTTCCGACCAGACATTCCTGTTGCATGTCGGTGGCAAGATCGAGATGCACTCTCGTGTGCCGGTCGCCAGCCGTGATGATATGTCGAAGGCATACACACCCGGAGTTGGCCGTGTTTGCATGGCGATTCACGAGGATCCAGCTGCTGTGTGGGCGCTCACTGGAAAAGGGCACACCGTTGCGGTGGTTTCTGACGGTTCGGCGGTGCTTGGGCTTGGCGATATCGGTGCTGCTGCTTCACTTCCCGTTATGGAAGGTAAGGCTCTACTTTTCAAGGAATTCGGTGGCGTTGATGCCTGGCCGATCGTTCTCGATACGAACGACACGGAAGAGATCATCAGAATCGTTAAGGCCCTAGCTCCAGGATTCGGCGGAATTAACCTTGAGGACATTAGCGCACCTCGCTGTTTCGAGATCGAAGACCGCTTGAGAGATGAACTCGATATTCCCGTTTTCCACGATGATCAACACGGTACAGCTGTCGTTGTTCTTGCCGGTTTGATCAACGCTCTGAAGATCGTCGACAAGAAGCCTCAGGATTTGAAAATAGTTGTCGCTGGAGTGGGTGCTGCTGGTACTGCTTGCACAAAAATTCTCATGAACTACGGCGTGAGGGACATCATTGGGTTCGATCGTGAGGGCGCTTTGGATCGTGGGCGAGACTACGGCGACAACGCCATGAAGCAGTGGTACGCCGACAACACCAATCCAGATAATTTCACAGGTGATCTCACCGAAGGGCTCGTAGGCACCGACATGTTGTTGGGCTTGGCTGGGCCTGGGCTCGTAACAACCGACGACCTTTCGAAGATGAATTCGGACGCTATCGTATTTGCGCTGTCGAACCCAGATCCGGAAATCTGGCCCGAGGAGATTCCCGATAACGTTCGAGTGATGGCGACCGGCCGAACTGATTACCCGAACCAGGTCAACAATTCACTTTGCTTTCCGGGATTATTCAGAGGAGTGCTCGACGTACGTGCCTCGACTATCAACGACGAAATGAAGGTAGCTGCGGCAATCGCTATCGCGGGTGTGATTCCCGATTCTCACATTTCGGAAGATTTCATCATTCCCAGTGTTTTCGACAAGAACATAGCGAAGAGAGTGGCTCGTGGAGTCGCCAAGGTGGCCTCCGAAACAGGTGTCGCACGACGTCGACAACGTCGTGGTGATGAGGTTTACGCTGCCTTCAAGTCGTAGAGCTAGTAGATAATTCTATGAGCAGACCGGAGGCTGATAATCAGTTATGAAAATCTCTATAATCGGCGGCGGTATAGCCGGTTGTTCAACTGCCTACTACCTGTCGGCCGGAGGGCATGAAGTAACGCTTTTCGAGCGCGACTCGCTGGCATCGCACGCTTCTGGCTTTGCACTTGGCGCTTTGCTACCCCCGTTTGGTGGCTCCAGAGGTGATTCGTACGCAGAAATATCGAATTACTCGGTCGGATTGCACAGAGATCTGGGAAGCTTATTTTCTGGTACCAACGAGTTAGAACCAGGAGGTTTGAATTTCCGTCGTAAGGCGTCAGTCAGCCTGGTTACTGACCAGGCTGACGCTGACTCTATGCACCGTACTTACGAAGCGTATGCCGATAATTACACCGTCGATATCCGCTGGCTGACATTGGGTGAGCTGAGCCATATTGAAGCCCGGATTTCCGAAAATGTTCTTTGTGGGTTATATGTCGGAGAAACGTACGAACTCGATCCTTACCGGCTGACGCTATCGCTGTGGCAGGCCGCTGAGCACCAGGGTGCGCAGTTAGTGAACCGCAACGTGACCGAAATACCCGTCAAAGGTGATAGCGTTTCTGGCGTAGTAGCTGATGGGCAAGTATTCGAAGCGGATGTTGTTGTAGCCGCAGCCGGACCCTGGAGTTCGCAGATGCTTGCCAGTATCGGAGTCGATGTTCCGGTCACTCCGTTAAAGGGGCAGATCATCCGTCTTAACGCTCCGGGTCCACCAATCAAGATTTCGCTGTGGTGGGACGAGAACTACGCGACGATGAAACCTGATGGTCTGCTCTGGGTCGGAACCACGGAAGAGGAAACAGGATTCGACGATAGCACGACCAATGAGGCACGCGACAGCATCATCGGATCGGTGGTTGAAATGCTGCCGTATCTTGAAGACGCAGGGCTAGTCCGGCAGACAGCGTGCCTGCGGCCGATGACGCCCGACAGAGCACCAATCATCGACGCTGAGTCTGGACCTGAAGGTCTGGTTATAGTGACTGGAGCCGGCCGAAACGGAATAATGCTGGGTCCGGCGATGGGTAAGGCCGCAGCCGCATTGGCAACCGGCGCTCAGTCGCCAATTGACGTCAGTGCGTTTTCGCTGGCGCGCTTTTCGTAATTCGTTTAGCTCGACCTTTTAAGTGCAGATCGGTACCGAATTTGCCACGACCAAAAGCGCGGGAAATTCGATACTCAATTCTGGCTATTTTCATTGTCGACTGATGCGGAGACCATAGGTATCGTATTTTCAGTTCGAAACACTATTCGCCGTGTGGTAAATCAGGCTGCAGAACTAGCGCAGGTAACGCTTGCGCCGGGATCGGCTGAGCTCGTGACACGTGGGTCGTTTGAGTCGCGGGAAAAAGAAGTAAGAAAGATGACAAAACAAAAAAAGACAGACAGAAAAAAAAAAAAAAGAATACAA
>CAYTAO010000013.1:601-4494 GCA_964435915.1 uncultured Dehalococcoidales bacterium | reverse complement strand
GGCTTTGGATCTTTAGCAAATGCCTGTTGGCAAGCCGACAACAGAAAACGTCGATCTACTGATCAAATCAACCCTCGACGCATACGAGCCGGGATTTGAGCTTCCTTCAGTTCGAGTGTCTGGCCGGATGCGTAGGACACTCGGGTCGTACATGCCGTCGAAGAGGCAGATCACCATATCATCTCGGCTGCTTGCGATGGGTAATGAAGAAGACAATCGGGGTGTTGTGCTTCACGAGATTGCCCACGCGATTGTTCACTCTCGGTTTGGCGACAAGGCCCCTGCGCACGGTCGTGAGTTTCGGGCTGTTTGTGATGAGATTGGAGCTAAGCCGCGTCGCTATGTGGAAGTAAAAACTGACGAGTGGCAGTCGCAGGTACGGTTTCTCTCGAAGTGTGGTTACTGCAAGATGATGATCGTTCGCAAAAAACGTTTGCGGTCAGTGCGTTGCGTATGTGGGTTGAAGCTGTATCCGAGATCATGGCGGGCTGTTGCCCCGGCGGATGGCGGTGAAGCGGACGAGTGGGTGATGCTATAGTGAGAATGCGGCACACGTACCCGTGTATTCGCCGACGTTTTCGTTGTGAATATCTGGTGTGAGTGGTAGTCTTGACTCTTAAGAATTGAATATTTTGTGGGCCTTTAAATCCAGTCCAGTGAGACTGGCAAGGGAATCCGCTTAGAGAGTTTCGAATTGCATAAAACGCCGCTCGGGGCCTCTTCGCACACATGACACGCAATTAGCGTGGACGATCCTTGTCAGCAAGACAAGGATTTTTTTTGCCCGTGACTGTTTGCTAAATCAGCTATCAGCTATCCAATACGGAGCAAGTGTGACGAACGAGACCGATAGAGTCCTACTGAGCGGGGACGGCATTAGAAGGGCGATGACGAGGATTTCGCATGAAATTCTCGAACAAAACCGTGCTTCCTCCGATCTCGTAATTGTGGGCCTCCAGACCCGGGGCGTTCATCTGGCGCAACGCCTGGCCGAAAGCATCGAACGTATTGAAAACTTCAAGCCGGTTGTCGGCACACTCGACCCAAGGCTTTGGCGAGACGACCCCGACGTGGCATCCGGCCAACCGCTCTTACCGTCGGACATTCCAACAAGTGTCGATGGTAAACCGGTAGTGCTAGTGGACGATGTTCTGTATACCGGGCGTACCATCCGTGCTGCGATGGAGGCGTTGCTCGACTTCGGTAGAGCAAGTCGTATTCAACTGGCCGTATTGGTTGACCGCGGGCACCGGGAATTACCGATTCGCCCTGACTTTATTGGCAAAAATATTCCAACTGCCCACGGCGAACGTGTACAGGTTCGGATCACGGAAATAGACGGTGATGACGCGGTTGTACTGGGACGTGAAAGCTGATGACAAAGCCAACGATTACCACTGTAGCGAGCAGCAGCACAGAGACTGTACAAACACAGGGTCCTGGACCTGACGAAATCGATGCGTCTACCACGCCCAGAGAACACCTACTTGATCTCGACGACCTGGCCGTCGGTGAGATTAGCGAACTGCTCGACAGTGCTAAAGGGATGCTCGAGATAACCGGACGTGACGTTCGCAAAACCCCGGCTCTACGCGGTAAGACGATTATCACAATGTTCTTCGAAAACAGCACGCGCACCCGCGTGTCATTTGAACAGGCCGGAAAAATCCTCGGAGCCGACGTTATCAATGTCACAGTCTCGGCGAGTAGCGTGTCCAAAGGCGAATCACTGCTGAACACAGTGAAAACCCTTCAGGCGATGCCAATCGACGCCCTCGTAATCCGCCATCCCCACTCGGGTGCACCATATTTCGTATCGAATCACACAGACGTCTCAGTGATAAACGCCGGTGATGGCACGCACGCCCATCCCACGCAATCGCTGCTCGATCTGTTGACCGTGCGAAACCACGTTGGTGACATCGCGGGCAACAAGATTGCCATTATCGGTGATGTACTTTACAGCCGGGTTGCACGATCCGACATTCTGGCCTTCCAGAAGATGGGTGCAGAGGTCACAGTTTCATGCCCGAACACCTTGCTTCCCGACGAATGGAAACTCGGATCAACGCTTGGTGACGAAACAGGTTTCGTCGGTCTGAAGCTGGCTCACAATGTCGATGAAGCTGTGGAGGGAGCCGACGTCGTTATGGCTTTGCGCATCCAGAAGGAACGGCAGGACGCCGGGCACCTTCCGAGTCTTCGTGAGTACTCCGATCGTTGGGGCATCAACTCGAAACGGTTAGCGCTGGCGAAAGAAGGTGCTCTCCTCATGCATCCGGGACCGATGAACGAGGGCGTAGAAATTTCGAGTGAGGTTGCTCACGGTGCTCAGAGCGTGGTTGAGGAGCAGGTGCGAAACGGAGTCGCTGTCCGAATGGCGGTGCTGTATAAGCTGTGTGCACCCGGCAAATTGACCCGAATTGACAATGGTGAAGAAAGCTAACTCGATGGCGAGTTCAAGCGCAATTGTGCTCTCGATAACGTGAGATAGAAAAGGAAATGCTTTTGGAGGCCAGAAAACTGGCAATAACAGGCGGCAGAGTGATCGACCCGGCTCAGGGAATCGATCGGATTGCTGACGTCCTGATTTCGAATGGGAAAATTGAGAGCGTCATAAACACATCTTCTGGTAGCGCACCCGCGGGTTACCGGAAGATAGATGCAAATGGCATGATCGTTTCACCGGGTTTTGTCGATCTGCACACACACCTGCGCGATCCTGGCCAAGAGTGGAAGGAGACAATTTCCACAGGCACTCGTGCGGCGGCTCACGGTGGCTTTACAACCGTTTGTGCCATGCCAAACACAGACCCTGTGCAAGATTCAGCATCTGTTGTACTCGACATAATCCGGAGGTCTGCAGCTGACGGAGTGGTACGCGTTCTACCGATCGGCGCTATCTCGTTGAGTCAACAGGGCAAGCAACTTGTGCCTATGATCGAACTTGCAGATGCTGGGGTGATCGGATTCTCTGATGATGGGAACCCGGTTGCAGATGCGAACCTGATGCGCCAGGCCCTTGCATACTCGGTAGAGGTCGGCCTACCGATCATCAACCACGCCGAGGATAAGAAAATCGGCGCTGGTGGTGTGATGAACGCCGGCTTGGTCGCCACTCGACTCGGCCTCGCCGGTGTACCCACCGAGGCCGAAACAGCGATGGTTACGCGTGACATTCAATTGGCTGAACTGACCGGAGCGAGGCTCCACATTCCACACATTTCAACGGCCGCCTCGATTGCCGCTTTACGTGCTGCCAAAAATCGTGGAGTTGACGTTACCGCGGAAGTCACACCGCATCATTTGACCTTGAACGACGAATGGGTCTTCGGACTCAAAGGCGTTGTCCCTGCGCAAGTTGGTCGCGAAAGCTACGACACCAACACCAAGGTGAATCCACCATTGCGTAGTAGGGCAGATGTGGATGCGGTTATCGAGGCACTTAGCGAGGGGTTGATCGACGTTATTGCGACCGATCATGCACCGCACGCTGAAACAGACAAGGTGTGTACTTATGATGAAGCCGCCCACGGTATCAATGCTCTGGAAACGGCGTTCTCGTCAGTGTTCGAGTTGGTCGGTAGTTCGAAAATCTCACTCACCCGCCTCATCGAGTCTCTGACCACCGGTCCAGCCCAGATTTTGAACCGTGACCTCGGTTCGCTGAAACAGGGATTCTCGGCGGACGTAGCAATCATCGATGTCGATAGTAAGTGGCTCGTGAACCCGAAAGAATTTGTTTCGAAGAGCGTGAATAGTCCATTGGGCGGGGTTGAGTTGACCGGGCGTGTTGTTAGAACGATTTATCAAGGAGAGACGGTGTTCGAAATGGTGGCAAGTGCCGGAGCCAGAGTATGAGCGATGTCCGCGGCAACATGTACTTAGTACTT
>CAYTAO010000013.1:0-591 GCA_964435915.1 uncultured Dehalococcoidales bacterium | reverse complement strand
GTCGATGACCGGTTACCAGGAGATGTTGACCGACCCGTCATACGGCGGACAGATACTCGTTCCTACCTACCCGAAGATCGGCAACTACGGCACGAGCGAGGCTGACGTCGAGTCGACTCGAATCCAGGTGAATGGCTTCGTCGTGCGAAACGACTGTGACGAGCCGTCGCACCCTCTATCTGAGGGAAGCATCCACGACTATCTACTGAATAATGGCATCCTTGGAATATCCGGAGTTGACACGCGGGCAATCACCCGCAAGTTGCGCTCGGCCGGTGTGATGATGGGTATTATCACGCCAAACGAAGATGTCAAATCAGCGCTCGAAACTCTGGCGAAGACTCCTCGCTACGGTGAGTTTGATGTTGTTGGTGCGGTTTCGACCGATGAAATCTACGTCTGGAAGGGCGATGCTGGTGAACACTCAAGAGCCTACTACGATCTGCGTGCTAGGGCGCGTCAGGGTGGCATGGGGATCGACGTCGAGTGGTGTATTGGGATGCAAGAACTGGATGACGATTTGATGAAGGTAGTCGTGAACGACTACGGTGTGAAGCTGAACATCTTGCGGTCGCTCAGGGCACGTGGGTG
>CAYTAO010000012.1:40009-40272 GCA_964435915.1 uncultured Dehalococcoidales bacterium | reverse complement strand
GCTTCGTTGGTAGCGGCGAGAATCAGGTCCTGAAGCATTTCAACGTCTTCGGGATCTACGACTTCGGGATCGATTGTGATCGATTCGATTGTCGAGCCCCCGATAACGGATACCTTGATAACGCCGCCACCGGCCGTTGCCTCGGTGCGGGCCACTGCGATTTCTTCCTGTACTGCTGCAAGTCGGGCCTGCATCTGCTGAGCCTGCTTGAGCATGATGCGATTCATCATGGAAATAAAGTCCTGATTCCTGAAAGTCGCCTC
>CAYTAO010000012.1:38284-39999 GCA_964435915.1 uncultured Dehalococcoidales bacterium | reverse complement strand
TCGCCTCCCCCTGAGTATCACGGGAAGAGACGGCGCAATTTGAATCCAACAATCATACGGTGTTACCAGAGCCAGCGAGAAATCGATAAAGCGTCGCTAAATCCATATCCACTCGTCCCGATGCTCGATTTTTATAGGGAGAAACTCCGCGTGGGCGGGTGGTCTGGCTAATTTGCGTCGCTCGTAGCGTCGTCGTCCCCATCACCCTCAGCCGACTCCTCAGCAACCACTGTCGCACCCATTGCCATTGCCGCACGCACCATTGCGCTCTCCTGGGCTGCCGAAGTCGGCCCGCTGTTACCCGAAGAAGGTGTGCCACCGGTGCTACCGCCGTCACCGTTGCGATTCGCAACATCCTCGGCGATTTCGTGTGGTGAACGCACTTCAAGCTCGAGCTCCGAACCGTAAGCGTTGGTGATAGCCGCCTTCAACTCATCCTTCGACCTCTGATCCTGCATCTCCTCCATGAAGTTGCTCTTCAGGGCGTTGCTTTTGAAACGAAGAGAAATCTTACCGTTAACCGGCTCTGGGATCTCGACATTGCGGAGCAAAGGACCCACAACATAGCGACGGTTCTTCGTGCGGCGCATCGCCCACACAACCTTGTCCCACTGCGCCTCTATCGGAGTTCGTTCCTTGCGTGCCGCTGGCTGTGATGACTCAGGACTTGCAGCGGCTGGCTGCTGCTGATAACCCTGCTGTCTTGCGGGAGCATGCCGTGTAGGCATAACGCCTGAAGAAGCCGTTACCGATCCTGCAGGCGCAGCAGCTGCGGTTGGTCTTGTCGTTGCCTTCAACACCGCCAGTTCAAGCGGCAGGGGCGATGATGCGTTGGTCTTCATATCGGCCTGACCAAGTGCCGTCAGAATATGCAAAATCTGGTTCAATTTGGCGGGCCGGGCCGCCGCAGCCATGCTCTCCGAAAACTCGGAACTTTGACTAATCGAATCTTCAACCCCTGCCTTCAGAAGCAACGCCACTCGAAGCGCATCGACCGTCCCGGTACGCAGTGCCCGAAGATCGGCCCCTCGTTGCGCCTCGCGATTGATCACTGTCAACGCCTGCGCAGCGTCTTTCACCAGCAACGCCGAAGCAAGCTCCAGGCTGGTCGCCGTATCGCCAAAACCGAGCAGCTGACGCGCCTGCGACTCAGTAATCTCCGTAGGCACTCCGTCTTCGCCCGACTGCCCGTACGAAACATACAGCTGCTCAAGAAGGTTCTCGGCGTCACGCAAACTGCCCCACGCAGTTCGGGCGATCATCTCCAATACGGCAGGCTCGGCCTCGATCTCCTCGACCTCGCAAACTTCGATCAATCGTTCAATAACATCGTCGTTTGAAAGCCGCCTGAAATCAAATCGTTGACACCTGCTGATTATCGTCGTCGGCAGCTTGTGGGCGTCGGTGGTCGCCAGGATCATTACGATATTCGGTGGCGGCTCTTCCAACGTTTTTAGCAGTGCGTTGAACGCCTCCGTGGTAAGCATGTGTACCTCGTCGATGATGTACACCTTGTGCTTGCCTGAAACCGGCCTGAACTGAACGCTGTCCCGAAGTTCCCTGATATCGTCGATACGACGGTTCGATGCAGCGTCGATCTCGATGAGGTCCATGTACCGCCCCTCATCGATCGCAATCGATTCCTCCGAGTCGGCAATCGGCTCACCATCTTCAGTCAGTGGCGAATTCAACGCCTTGGCGAGAATTCGTGCGGT
>CAYTAO010000012.1:20436-38274 GCA_964435915.1 uncultured Dehalococcoidales bacterium | reverse complement strand
ATACAGGTATGCGTGCGAAACGCGTTCGGTGGCGATGGCCCGCTTGAGTGTTTGTGTCACGTGCTGCTGCCCAACCACCTCGTCAAAGCGGGTAGGGCGCCATTTCCTGTAAAAAACCTGGCTACTCGTCACGTAAAAACAGTCTCACCAATCAAAAATCGAACCGTTGGAACTAATCCCTGAATATCTTTGCCAGAACCACGTCAGTCTTGCCGAACATTACCTTTTCTTCATCAGGCTCGGCATGATCGTACTCTAGCAGGTGAAGTACACCGTGAATCGTCAGCATCGCAAGTTCGTGCTGCACCGATTTCCCGCTCTCAGTCGCCTGCCGTGCCACCTGAGGGAGCGAAATAGCGATATCGCCAAGTCGTCCCGATTCTACTTGCCCTGTTGGCTCCGGAAAATCAGTCCACTCATCACTATCTGCGCCACCGCCTTCATTCACGTTGAACGACAGCACGTCGGTGATCTCATCCTCGCCTTTGAACTCCCTGTTCAAATCCCGGATCCGCTCATCACCAGTCACCATCACGGTGATCTGGTCAGGGCCTCCCCGGTGCTCGGCACTGAGAGCAGCCTCGGCAGCCTTCATCACCAGCGAAATGTTGGAATCCGATAATTCGTCGAGATCAAACACGACCTCGACACGGCCGTCTTTAGATAGAAACGAATCGGTGTCGGCAGGGGACTTCAAAGTGTCGTAATTCTAGCATGTCGTTGGGCGAATTCTAACGTCGGTGATGTGCAAACCTCAGTCCATTTTCGCGGCGATTGTAGCTTCTTCAGCGAGTACACGAATCTTCGAGTAGAGCGGTGCGTACCGGGGGTCGACGTCTGCGAGCTCACCAGCCTCAAGTCGGGCATTCAGTATTCCAAGTCGTACCTCAGGAGATTGCAGCTGTCCGACTTCAAGATATGTCCTCGCGTCGTACAGGCTCGGAATTAGCTTGTCGCTAATTGTTCGAGCAACCCAGCGTTCAGCAGGCGGCGCGGCGATCTCTTCGGCCATTTGAACGGCTTCTTCGAGTGTTGTAAGTATTTCCGGCCCCGTGGGCCAGAGGCCTTCAGGTTCCTTGATTGGCACGCTTTCTACCCGCTCGATTTCGACCGATATCTTTTGAACAGAAACCAAAGTACCACTACAAGTACCGCTCCGAAAACATCTGCAACGACGTCTACAGCCTCAGATCTCCTGCCTTTGACGTTTGATTGGTGAATTTCGTCAAGAATGCCGTATACGAGCGCGACGAAAATGGTGGAGTAGGCGATAAGACCGATCGAAACGGGTCTAAGCAGTACGAGCGTCCGTAGTACAAACACGCTGAGGGTGAAGTACAGTCCAACGTGGGTGATAGTCGAAGCGAGTGGCAGCCAGGATGTGGCTTCGCTGGCGGCTTCATAGTCACTTGCAGGTTTATCTGACAACCAGTAGATCAGTGCCATCCAGACGATTGCGAGTAAGGCCCACAGCCATGTTCGATCGAGTTTGGTCACAGTGTGGCCCGTCTAGTCGAACCATTCTGAGTCGAAGGCGAGGCTTATCGGGTACCACCAGTCGTCCTCAGCAGCCTGCGGAACTTTTTGTTGGAACGTCGACATCAGGTCGTTCCACTCTTCAGCTCGCTTCGAGGATGTGTAGTTCTGGAAATCGCGGCGTGGATCGAAATCATCGGGAACCGTGCAGTACATGAAGAGGTGATTTCCGCTTCGGAAAATCTCCATCCGCTCGATCCCGATGCCCTTCAGTGCCTCGATCACTTCTGGCCACACGTTCCTGTGGTACTCCTCGTACTCGGCAATGATCTTGGGATCGTCTTTGAGATCAAGTACTTGGGCGATCGACTTGGACATTTGTGTTTACTCCTGCGTATTCGGGTGGCGTAACGCGGCTGGGAACTGATTTTTATGGGCACTTAGCCTACACTCTGCGCCAGCGAAACAATCCGTTTAAATGGAGGTCAAGTATGCAACGCGTCGGATTCGAAATGAAAATCCATCCTGAAATGGTCGAAGAGTACAAGCAGCGGCACGATGACATCTGGCCCGAGATGTCGGAGGCCCTGATACGGACAGGGTGGCGCAACTACACGATCTTCTTCAGGGAAGATGGGACCCTGTTTGGATACGTCGAGTGCGATGAGTCACACGAAGCATCACTCGCAGGGATATGGAAGGAAGAAGTAAATCAGCGGTGGCAGGACGAGATGTCACCATATTTTCAATTGCCGGACGGCGCCCATCCCGACGAAAACATGAGCGTGTGGCGAGAAGTTTTCCACGCTGATTGAGCTTGTTGTCGACGAGGTACCAGGATCTAGACCTTGATGACACCAGTTTCTGGGATGTGCAAGGCGGACAGCCATATTCCAAGACTTACTCGGTCAACTTGCTCGATCGGGTAGCCGCGAGCCTCTATCGCGAAAGTAATAAACATATTGCAAGTTTGAGCATTATTGACTCTAACGGCGACTTCACTGGATTGAATTAATTACGAATATGACCAACACACCCCGCCTTACATCTAAAGCTATCGAAGTCCCTGGCGCGCTCGAAGCGATCGAAACCTATTTCGAGAACGGCTGGTCGGACGGACTTCCAGTTGTTCCACCGACATCGGAATCCGTTTCGGCGACCCTCGAGGCTGCGAATCTCTCGCCAGATGCAATTCTTGGTATCGAGCCGGTGAAGGGTGCGGTCATTGCTGCAGAGAAAGCGGCAATCAACGCTGTTATGGCGGGATGCAAGCCCGAATACATGCCTGTGATTGTATCTGCTGTGGATGCGATCACAGCGCCAGAGTTCAATCTGCACGGGATAACAGTTTCGACTATGGGTGCGGCGATTCTGCTTATTGTCAACGGTCCGATTGCAACCGAACTTGAGATCAACTCAGGAGTTTCGGCCTTCGGGCCGGGTCATCGAGCCAATGCGACAATCGGACGTGCGATCAGGTTGATTGTGATGAATGTGCTTGGTACTCGCAGTAATGATGGTCTCGATAAGGCAACTCTTGGTCACCCTGGAAAATTCTCGTGGTGTATTGGTGAGAATGAGGATCGTCTCCCGTGGGAGCCTATGCACGTGACACGCGGGCTGAGTGGAGGCGAGAGCGCCGTAACGGTGTTTTCAGGCCTTAGTGGTTTGCAGTTTGGGGAGCACGCAGCAAACACGCCCGAGGCAATTCTTGATGCATTTGCTCAGCGGCTCTACCCGCTCGGACCCGAGGTGACGGAGGTTGTTCTCGCCATATGCCCCGAGCATGCAGCGCATTTCGCCCGAGAAGGCTGGATGAAAGAGCAAATCGGACAGTACCTGTTCGAGACGGCCCGAAGGCCAGCGACGGAGTGGGCTTCGATGGGTTTTCCTAGCGGTGCGAGGCAGGAGCTTGAGGCAGATAACGTTGCGCAGAACAGTGTTGTTGGAGCACTGAAGTCTCCCGAGTCGGTGATTCCAATCGTTGTCGGTGGTGATGGAGGTGCATGGAGTATGGTGATCCCAACATGGTCGCTGGGATCGCGATCGAAAGCCGTGACGCGGCCGATCGCGACAAACAGGTAATATGTCAGTTCAGGAGACTTATATGGCACAACAAGCATCACTTCGTGTTCTCGACCCTACGGCTGATCAGTCGATAGCGACCGACGGCATGGCAGAACGTCCGGAATCCTTGACTGGGATGCGTGTTGGGTTGCTGACGAACGATAAGCTCAATGCTGCGAATCTTCTTGATGCCATCTACGACCTGCTTGCTGAGCGATTCGATGTTTCGAGTGCCTACCGGGTGAATAAGGGCGATGCATCACGGCCTGCCGAGCCGGAGTTCCTGAGCGATTTCTCGAACGAAGTCGATGTGGCATTGTTGGCTAACGGTGACTGAGGAAGCTGTTCGTCGTCCAGCGTGTACGACTCGCTTAAGCTCGAAGCCCTTGGTGTGCCAGCAATTGCAATTTGCACGGAGCCGTTTGAATCTGGCGCCCAGGCAATGGCAAATTTGGGTGGAATTCCCGACTACCCGTTCGCGCTGATCCAGCACCCGATCGGCAGCCTTACACCCGAACAAATACGGGAACGAGCGAAAGAAGCGGCACCACAGATTATTGAGTCGCTTCTGGCGCGCCGGAAGTAGCGGTTGAACGGGATTCAGACCGCTTGTGAACTTCTTCTAGGTTGTTCGTATCGTTACCTAATTTCACGATTCAAGACATGATGTCTACTTCATTCAGCGACTTGTGCCGTAGCAACCGATATCATCGGTCAAAATTCTTTATTTTGAGTAGTTGGTCCGACGAGTCTGGTCATGGTCGAGGTGCCGAATGACCTGGAAACTATCGGCGTTCGCGGATGAAATTGGTTCTGATCCAGAACTTCAGTTTTCGGCTTCTGCCCCGACGCTGAATTCTGATAGAACCCCGAAGGTCAGCAACCAGCGATAAATCACCGCGCGTGAGTGAAAATTTCGTAGGGACTCATATCGCGCAACAGCTTACACGCAGCTGCTTCCCGGCTCGTAAACCTCAGCCCGTAACTTTGTCGTCCGAGGTAGTTTCCACGCACGAAGTCGATGCGACATTCTCCCCACCACGTCCGCCAGAACCTGAATACGCCGCGTCACCACCAATGGAGGTATCGAATATCTTGTAAGCCTTCGCACCAAAGATCGATACGACAACTGTCGAAATCAGAACCAATACGAAAATAATCGACGATACGAGAACGAACGGCTCCCAGCTAGTCGGGCACTTACGGATGCCCGAGCACAACCATGCACTCGTCACGCCGTAACCACCACCAATCATCAGGCCGATAACGGTACCGAGAATTAATCCGACTACAGCCGGTCGTCTTCTGAATATTAATCCAATCATTGCATTCCAACACTACTGCCAAATCGGACGTTACGCACTGAAAATTTCGCCTGTATGACGGCGTAGGGATCCCAACGCAACTAAAGAACCTCGTCAACCCGACGAAAACCCTCAACCAAGCCAACCTCACTCCTGAAAATCACAAATACGCGGAAAATAATTCCTCGGCTTAGCTGTACAACGATTGGTGGACCAAGTTTGTTACATTCCCGATAGAACTTGAAATCTTCCTCATCCTGGTTGTAGCAAACGGAAGTGGAGGGCTCGAACATGCGACTACCGCAGTAAACTATCGAGCCAGTCGATCTCGAACTATTGTCGTGCTGAACTTGATTCAGTATCACTCTCAAACCGCTATCATCAACCAGCTCAGCCAACAACGATCTCACCACAGGAAACGTCACACGTGACACTCCCCAACGCCAACGACCCAGAAGCCCTCCGCCAGGCCGTCCTCGACCACATGTATGTCGGCATGACCAACCAAACCCTCCTGGCCGAAGAAGGCGGGCCCCTCCTCATGGAGTCAGCCGACGGCATCTACGTCACCGACATCGATGGCAACCGCTTCATCGACGGCATCTCCGGCATGTACTTTAGAAACGCGGGCCACGGAAGAAACGAAATCGCCGAAGCCGTATACGAACAGCTCAAAAACGTCAGCATGAACGTCTACTCAGGCGCCACCTCCGTAACCATCCGACTCGCCGCCAAGCTCGCCCAAATTACCCCCGGCGACCTCACCCGCACGTTCTTCTGCCAGGGTGGATCCGAAGCGAACGAGTCGTCGCTCAAAATGGCACAGGCATACCATGTGCGGAGGGGCGACGTCGGACGCTACAAGGGGATTTCACGCAAGGGTTCGTACCACGGCTCCACCTACGGCACGATGTGGCTGGGCGGCCACCCAGGCTTTCCGAGAATCGACTACCAGCCAAAGCCGGCCAACGTTGTGACGGTCCAGCAGCCCCACTACTACCACGACACTTACGTCGCTTCGTCGGCAGAAGAAAACGGCGAACGGGCGGCTCAGGAAATCGAGGATGCGATTTTGTTCGAAGGACCCGAGTCCATTTCGGCAGTTATAGGCGAGCCTGTGTCGCAGCCTCTGGGCGGTGTCGTGCCACCGTCGAACTACTGGCCGATGGTTCGCGAGATTTGTGATAAGTACGGTGTATTGCTGATTTTTGACGAGGTCATTACGGGCTTCGGACGTCTCGGCGAGTGGTTTGGTGCCGATTTCGTTAAGGTCACGCCCGACATCATGTCCTTTGCGAAGGGAATTACGTCGGGTTACTTCCCCGTGGGCGGTTCGATCTCGACTCAGAAGATCGCCGATGCCTTCGCGGGCGGGCCCGAGAAGGTCTGGTCCCACATGTACACCTACTCAGCACACCCCGGCGGTGCCGCAGCCGCATTTGCCAACCTCGAGATCCTCGAAAGAGAGAATTTAGTAGAAAATGCTCGTATTCGCGGCGAGCAAATCTCAGAGAGCCTGCTTGATATGAAGAATAAGCATGTAATTATCGGAGACGTACGAGGAGCGGGGCTAATTCAGGGCATCGAGTTCGTAAAAGACCGAAAAACCAAAGAACACTACGACTCCTCAGTAGGAGTCAATGCAATGTTGACGGAGGAACTCCGAAAACGAGGCGTCTGGATCCGAGTCCCCGCCTACATCCTCCCAATAGCCCCGCCCCTAACAATCACAGCCGATGAAACCGACACCCTAACCGGGGTTATTGATGAGGCGCTTAGCGCAGTTGAGGGACGGTTAGGAGTTTAGCCACTAGGAGATTCTGAGTGACTCAGAATCTACCGCAATTCATGCTGAGCAAAACAATGGGGTGAGAAGCTCTTGCACCACTAGTACCCAGTCTTTTATTTAAGAAAGGACGCTGGGTACCCGCTCTCCGATTCAGAGTTGAAGCTGGTTTGTGGGTCTTCCAAAAAGGTGTTGTTGTTGGAGCACACTACCAAAGCAGCAATGTTGGACAAAATCAATCCGCATGGCGGCATAGACTTTAGCGATGTAGCGGTTGCTGCGCTGCGCGACAAAGAACAGATGAGACTCGGTGACGCAATGGATTTGTGTAACCGGTGGATGCTGGATGGGATCGGTTTTGGCGGCTCATTTCTAGAGCATACGGTCGCGTGATGTTTTAATTTCTGCGATCACCTTGGCCGTTTAGTTTAAAAGAATGATGTAAGCCGGCATAACCGATCTCCCTAGCTTCAAACATAGGTCTCGCTGGCGGATAGATTGTCAGACCGCAATTTTCGCGGCAAGGTGCAGAATATAAATGAAGGACCGAGCGGGAAGCCGCTCAGGCAGACACCCACCTTACGCACCTCCCCACCAAAGGTCTATCCGATCCGATGTCGTCGAGTTTATCCCAATGAAAATCGAGAGTTGAGACATCTCGTCTTCACACAACAGGCGCAGCACCACCGTCCATATTGATCGCCGTACCGGAAATGTAGCTCGCACGCTCCGACGACAAAAACGCAATTAAGTCGCCAGCCTCACGAGCCTCACCCACTCGCAACACAGGCACAGTCTTACACCGCTCAATGTAATACTCCTCGGTAGTCGCAACCTCGCCAGCAGCCACCGCTTCCTCGGCATGTCGTAAATTTTGGGCGCTCCGGATCGACCCTATACAAACGGTGTTGACTAGGATGTTGTCGACACCGTATTCCTTTGACATCGACTTGGTCATTGCGATACCAGCAGCTCGCGACATCGCGCTAGGCAGTGTCGAATAACCGGCAGCCTTGCCCGCAGCGGTCGTGATGTTGATGATGCGACCCCACTTTTGCTCCCGCATCCCCGGCAGCACCGCCTTCGAACAGAACATGCCTCCGTAGACCTTCAACTGCAGATCCTCGTCGAGCATGTCTTCATCGAGAACGTCGAACGTGTTGGCATTGCCGTGCCCGGCGTTGTTCACAAGGATGTCGATCTTGCCCCACTTCGCTAGCACCTGCCCGAACGCCTCCGCAACCGCATTGCTATCGGTCACATCGCAGCTGATCCCCTCGATCGAACCGACCGCCGTCGACACAATCTCAGCCACCGCCGCATCAAGCTTGCTCTGTGTTCGAGCCATGATGATAACGTTCACTCCCTCTTCGGTAAGTATGTGCGCCACCGCCTTGCCAATACCCTCACTCCCGCCAGTCACAACCGCCACTCGATCTGTGATTCCAAGGTCCATTTTGTTTCTCCCATTGAGCTCATTTGATTACAGACCGGCAAAGTATATTCGGAACGATACCGCCAATTTCCTTCGACACTTAGCTACCTGTCTATCCTTTTTAGCAATTCTTTGTTGCGACCTTCACCGGATCCTAGCCGCAGAAATTTCATGGTGTCTACGTGAGACGCAACTCACGCCTGTCCACATTTTATTCCAGCACCCAACTCAAAGTGGAAATTACTGACCTCGCTTCCCTTGTCTTCCCTGAATGATTTTGAAGCCCTTCAGAAGGTTCCCGAACACACTTGCGTAGTGAAATCGGTCGTATAATCGGGCAATTGATTTTGCAAATTGCCAGATAAAGTTATCGCAGCGGGTACAACGAACTCGCAATTGAGTCACAGCTATCGAGCCTTGCCTTCGTGATGGTCACTGATGAGCAAGACTAGTCCCGGGAATTATTTGAATGGCAGAAACTAACTTCGATCTTCTAGTCATCGGTGCAGGCCCCGGCGGATATCACGCCGCGATCAGGGGCGCGCAGTTGGGCCTGAGCGTGGCAGTTGTCGAGAAAGACGACGGCACCGGAATCGGTGGACTCGGTGGAGTCTGCTTGAACTGGGGCTGCATCCCTTCGAAGGCACTTCTCAAGAACGCAGAAGTTGTGAATCACCTGAACCACGCTGATGACTGGGGCATTGAAGTTGGCGACTGGTCGGCCAGCATGAGCAAGGCCGTCGATCGCAGCCGCAAGGTTTCGAAAGACCTTACGAACGGAATCGGATTCCTCTTCAAAAAGAACAATATCACTCTCGTACAGGGCAAAGCGACGCTGAGGTCCTCACCCCAGAGCGACGTCGAAGGCGGTGAAACTCTCACTGCAAAAAATATTGTTATCGCGACAGGCGCACGAGCACGAAGCCTTCCGGGTCTTGAGATTGATGGCGAGAACATCATCACTTCCCGTCACGCCCTCGAGCTTCGTGAACAACCCGAAGCTGTTGCCATCATTGGAGCATCGGCAATCGGCTGCGAATTCGCCTACTACTTCAACTCATACGGCGTAAACGTGAAAATGTTCGAAATGCTCCCCCACCTAGTTCCACGAGAGGACGAGGAAGTTTCAGTTGAGCTGGAGCGCCAGTTCGGTCGACAGGGAATCGAATTTGCTCTCGCAGCCAGTGTTTCTGGTGTTGAGGATAAGGACGGGCGAGTCGTTGTTCAATACGAAGTCGGTGGAGAAAAGCAGGAGTTCATCTGCGACAAGGTTCTGCTTGGTGTCGGAGTTCAACCGAACACCGACGACATCGGCCTTGAGAACGTCGGCATCAACATGACCGGTCCTGGATTCATAGAGGTCGACGGCAAGATGCGCACTAACGTTGGCGGCGTTTACGCCGTGGGCGATGTGAATGGCAAACTCATGCTGGCGCACGTGGCATTCGATCAAGGAGTTGTGGCAGCAGAGACCATCGCCGGCCACGAGACCGAGTCAATCAACGATTACGCCAACATGCCTCGCTGTACGTATGCACAGCCACAGATCGCTTCGATCGGCCTCACCGAAGCACAGGCACGAGAAAACGGCATTAACGTGAAAGTCGGCAAGGTACCGTTGGCTGTTGCCGGTAAGTCAGTAGCAATCGGCGAGTCGCAGGGTTTCGCAAAGGTTCTAATTGACGACGATTCCGGAGAGGTGATAGGTGCGCACATCATTGGACCAGAGGCGACCGAGCTGATCGCCGAGATCGGCATGCTCCAGATGCTCGAAGGCACAAACCTCGAGTTGCACAAGATGACGCACGCCCACCCCACACTCTCGGAAGCACTCAAAGAAGCCGGAGCGGCAGTAACCAACGAAGCAATCCATTTCTAAATTGCATGAAACTACGCTTCCTCTTCCCCACCGGGGCGGAGAGATCGCGATCAAGTAGCGACGAATCGGTTACTCTGGCCACTCAGTTCTTGCCATAAACGATTTGTTCCATGATCATCATTCCAACATCTCGCTGAGACGATCTGTATCGACGCCAAGTGAGGTTGCTTTCGCAGCATCTTTTTCGGACTCGACCATATTTTCGAGTTCAGCATATGCCACGGCACGATTCGCATACGCCTCTGCCCAATCGGACTTCAAGCGAATTGCCTCAGAAAAATCCTTCACAGCAGCATCGAGATGGCCAAGGGCGTAACGGGAGTTTCCTCGATCCAGATACGTGTCCGGATAGGTAGCATCGATCCGCACAGCTACGTCGTAATCCATTATCGCTTCAAAATGTTGACCGTTAAGAGCAAACGCATCTGCTCGGTGGTGGTATAGCTTTGATGAATTAGGGGCAGTAGAAATAGCATCCGTGAAGTGTTTGATCGCTTGCACCGTCTTTCCATTACCAACGGCTGCGACGCCCTTTTCGTAGAAGTCGAGTGTTTTCGCTGGAGTCGAAAGATTCCGCTGTCGAACGCGATTAAGTATCTCTGAAATCCAGCCCGTCATTCCCGTCACCCTTGCTTATTGTCCGTGCGCTCGAGGACTGTATCAGTTATGGGATCCGTCTGTCGTAAGTGTCCGGCCATTTGCCAGAAACGAAAAGTAGCGAACCCGATCCCCGCTTACCAGCAGCCAAAGCAAGCTTGTCAGTCAAACCGGGGGGGGTGTCACAGGAATCGTGTCACTGTCGCTCAATTTTCTTCTGAACCTTTCGGTTTCGCTCCTCGCGACACCATTTCGAGCCAGTTTCCGTCCGGATCCTGAAAGTAGATAGCGTATCTCGCCCAAGGATATTCGAGGTCGCGCTCATATCTCGGTCCGAATACCGTTATGCCCTCAAATTCGAGACGTTCTCGCCAGACTGGCACATCGTCTACGATCATTGCCGCGTGTGCAGATCCGGGACGGTTACGATCCAACTGGTCAGACCGTACCCCACCTCGTGGACGTATGTATTCGATGAGCTCGATCGAGTGGCCATCACCGACCCCAACGTAAGCCTGACGCATCTTCACGTTTTCGTATCCAACAACCTCCGATATCCATGGGGTTTCGACTGTTGCAGGTTCGCGCTCAACCGTCATTCCAAGTATGTTTCTGTAGAAATCGAGAGCGGTGTCAAGGTTTTCGACAACAAAGCCGGTGTGGTAAATCGTTTGGACTTTCATCGGCGCGTATAGCACTCTTTCTTCGGTGCCAATGACGGCATTGCGAGAGGTCAAACGGGACAAGGCGAAGTTAGCTGAATCGAACAGCCTAGCTTCTGGATGGTGCGTAGTTTACTTTGATGGAACCGCAGCGGGGGAAGACTCATCAGCATCTACATCCCTGCGCAGCCTGATATTCATAGACAGCGCTAGCGCAATCAGATTGAATACAACTGCGGCCCCAAACGCTATGCGCCAGCCTGCCATGTAGGCCAGAGTCGCATCAGGGCTCTCAGAAACTTCGCTCAACGGAATGTCAACGTCTCGGCTGATCATCACTCCAACAATGACAGTCGTCATTACAGCCTGCCCAACAACGGTACCAATATTACGAATCAGGTTGGTCAGCGCTCCGACAACACCCATTGCTGCACTTGGGGCGGCACCCATAATGACGCTGTTACTTGTGACATTCCATGTGCCCATCCCTGCCCCGCTCATAAACAAAATGATCATCACGGTCCAAATTGGAGTGTCTGCTGTTGCGAAGGCAAATGCGGCAGCAGCGATTGCTGTGGCAGTGTATCCGGCAATCAAGAAGGGTTTCGTTCCGTATTTATCACCCAATCGACCAGATAATTGTGCGGCAATTGCTACTCCCACGGGGGACAGAAATAAGATACCCCCCGCAAACGCCGCCTCGAATCCCCTGATACTGATCAGGTAGATAGGCATTAGCAGGAACGTCGCCGACGAACCCAGGAATGCGAATAACCGGGCAGATGAACCGATGCTCAGTGCTCGGTTCCTGAACATCCTGAGATCCAACATTGGCGAATCGGAACGCAGTTCCCACCAGATGAAGTAAATAAACAGAACTACCGCCGTTATCGCCCCGCCGATCATCAGTGGTGATATCACCGCGATTTTGAACGGATTGTTGATGAGGATTACAGCGAGAACGACCACAACAGCCGAAACCACCGCACCAATAAAGTCGAACGGCGGCTTTTTAATGGCCATACCTCTGCTAACTTTGGCCTCATCGAGAACCAAAATACCGAACACGACTGCTAACACGATCGGGATGAGTAACACACAGAAAATCGCCTGCCACGAGAAAAACTGGAGAATCAGTCCAGAAACTATTGGCCCGGCAGCCATTCCGATCGCTACCATCGTGGTTTGCATGCCGAGAGCTTTCCCTCGGTCACTTGATGGGAACACCGATAATGTCATGCCGGTCGCGACCGACTGGAGCATCGAGTTTCCGATTGCTGACACAACTCGGGCCCCAATCAGAACATCGAAACCCGGTGCATTAGCGGTAATCACCGTGCCGACAGCGAACATCGCAAGTCCAGCCAAGTAAACTTTTTTGCGGCCGATGATGTCGCCGAGCCTGCCCATTGGCATCATCAGTGCAGTGATGGTCAAACCCTGAATTATGATCACCCACGAAACTGAACCTAGCGTCACGCTGAAATGATCTGCTATGTCGGATAACGCAACAGTCGTCATCGACATGCTTGCCACTATCGTGACTAGCGAAATCCCGATAGCCGTGAACGGAATCCACGGATTCTGGCTGTTGCCGGGGCTGCCAATCGATGTTGAAGCTTGCTGCATCAATGGTTGATAAATTCTTACACGCCGAACCAAATCTGATATGTAAATACTAAATTCTGGACGATATACTG
Source organism: uncultured Dehalococcoidales bacterium (assembly GCA_964435915.1). Lineage (GTDB taxonomy): Bacteria > Chloroflexota > Dehalococcoidia > Lucifugimonadales > Lucifugimonadaceae > Lucifugimonas. The sequence goes on along the minus strand of CAYTAO010000012.1, from coordinate 25,368 downwards.
TTCCTGCATTTGGAGAGTGGAATGTTCGACGCCACGAAAGCAACGAACCCCGAGTGAAATTGCCGGTGTATAGGGATCTTGAGCAGGATCGCGCGGTTACATAACCAAAATTCGACTCTAGATCCGATAGTACTTCTCGGCGTTGGTGCGGAACAGCTTTACTCGGTCGGAGTCGGTGAAGTCCGACGTTATGTCGTCATAGGCGTTCCAGAGCGTCTCGTAGTCGCTGAATATAGAGTCAACGGGGAAGTTCGACGCGAACATACAACGATCAACACCGAGAATCTCGATCATGTCGAGTACGAACGGCGTGATGGACTCGGTAGTCCACTGTTGGTCCAGCATTCCGAGCGCAGAAATCTTCGCCGAGATGTTCGGTGCGGTTCCAAAAGCCTCGATTCCCTTTCGCCACTCACGTAATTCGCCGGGACTTCGTCCTATTGGCATGGCCGCGTGTCCTAAAATAATCTGAACTTCGGGAATATCGTTCGCCAGTTTCGCTGCTTCCTGCAACTGCCATGGCCATATCTGCACCTCGAACGAGCCATTGAACTTTTCGAGCAACTTGAATCCTGAAAGCCACTGGGTATCGCTCATCAGATCACCCGCTTCAGCGAATCGGAAGTTCGGCTTATCGTCCGACCAGTTGAGCATGTGGCGAATTCCCCGCCAGTTAGCGTGCTCGGCATGTCGTTCAAGTACACCTTCAACGTTGGGATCGGAGAGATTTGCGTAGGCGATGATCGCGTTCGGCATGGCCTTGGAAAATGGATCATCTGCAACCCCTTGCAACCATGCCGTTTCACCGACAGGATCGGCATTGTGGTCCCACTCAGCCTGAACATGAACGGATTTCACAAGAGGGATGTTTTTGGCGCCTTTGTGAAGATCACCAATCAACCAAGACTTACGTATCGACGAGTAGTCGCCAATGAAGTGGTCGATTGGATCGATCAGCCACGGGTAAGGGTTGTTTTCGAGGTCCCAGAGGTGGTGATGTGTGTCTATAAATGAAGGCAGCATTTCGCATGTTCTCAGGTGCCAGTGGCGTCGTAATTGCACATCTTATTCGAGTCGACGGCTTGGTGCCCTATGCTCTGGCCAATCATGTCTATTATTTGCTCGGCGGGTTACCCGTAACATTTACGCCCTGATATCCCTCTAGCCAGTGACACCTGTTGTAACTCGATCAGCAATTCAAAACGCGAAATACCAATGTCGAGGAGTTCAATAAATATTCAGGCAATGCTGACGATTATGCGCCTGACCTTCCGCCCCACTATCGTCGCCCGAATCGACTCTGTGAAAAACAATTCTTATTCACGAAGGCACCATCTTTGAGTTGAAGTCCGGCGCCGATGTTGAGTGGAGTCTTCTATTCGAGGTATCGGTGCGAGCCGAAGACGGATCAAACAGTGTTGAGGTTCGCGAAATCACCGTGCCCGTAACGGGCGGAAACGCCGCTGCGATCCTCGAAAAATTTGCTTAGTCAGGAACCGTTTCCGACGGACGGGTTACCAGTGGATAGCGCAGGGCAGAAGTCACTGTATATGACAACCGACAAACACCTTGCCTACATGAAAGCGATTCGTTGGATCATTAGCCGCAAGGTCTTATATGGACACAATAAGTATCTGAACAATCGAATGAAGCAGGATCACTGGCATATCAAGCAACGGTATTATCCGATGCTCGGCTTCGCCAAGTTCGAGTCAACGAGTCGGTTTTGTACGGCATTCGATGAGTTGAGAAATTATTTAAGAGTTCGCGCCGTACGTCTTGAGAATGTTCCAGCGGACGTCCGAAGGAAGATATTCACAAACAGGTGGTTGAGTCTAATGACCGGATTGTCGTCTTAAACAAGGGGGTCGTTCATGTATTTAGATCGACCTAATCCCGGAGCAAGCGCTGAGTTCTGACAGAACCAAGCGCCCACGCTACCCTAGCGCGGGCGTAAACTTCGTCTGCCTTGCCAGAAAATTCAGATACAACCAAATCAGACGGGATCGCCGATTCTTGTTCTGTTATCCAGAAGGCGGACGACCGGGTCCGGAATCAAGTTCAGGATGACAGTGGTGGTGGTTCCGGGGTTTCCTCGGTTGGTGGTGCTGGGATCTCGATGGGCGGCTCCAAGAGTTCATCTCTGGGACTGATGTACGGGTTGTCTGCGGGTCATGGGATCAAGCACTTCGGCCAGGGTGCGTTGCTCGTGATGATCCCGAGCATGCGAGCGACCCTTGGACTCTCAGACGTGGCGATCGGCGGTATTTCATCTGCGCAGTCGATCTCGTCGGGTATTGCAAACATACCTGCCGGCATCCTTACTGACATGTTTCGCGGGAAGATCGCGTGGATCCTACTTGCTTCGATGCTGATGGTTGGTACTGGCTACCTCGTGATCGGTGTGTCGCCGGCTTACTGGATATTGCTTATAGGCGTTGTGATTGTCGGGTTTGGCACGTCTATGTGGCACGCGCCAGCGTTTGGGACTCTGGCGGCCAGATATCCGGAGCGGCGTGGTTTCGCAATGGCGGTTCACCTGACTGGGGCGCAGGTTGGCAATACAACATCTCCGTTGATTATCGGTTTTTTGCTTGCCGGATCGATCGGGTCGTGGGTTGTCTTCAGCGGGATCGACTGGCGGTGGCTATCGGTGATAGTTGCGGTGCCAATGTTTATGACTGGTTTCGCGGTAATTGCGAGGTTCAAGACTGCTGGCGCAGAGTCTTCGGGATCGGTGACGCTCACGGCATACTTTGGTTCAGCAAAACGGCTGCTCACTAATTCGGGTGTTCTTGGGATGGCGCTTTTGGGTGCGATGCGTGGCGCTGTGCATAATTCTTTCCAGGTGTTCCTTGTTTTGTACATGCGTGAGGAGCTCGACTACTCGGATACGTATGTGGGTGTTCATGTTGCGCTGATAACGATGGCGGGGATTGTTTCGACGCCAGTTATGGGGAATGTGTCGGATCGAATAGGTCGCCGACCGGTGATTTCGTTTGCGATGACTGCGATGACCATTCTGATCTTTCTGTTCCTTCAGTTCGATTCAGGTTGGACCATGACGTTATTGATAGCAGTGTTGGGACTGTTCTTCTTCTCGGTAATGCCGATCATAAACGCTGCGGCGATGGACATGATTGATAAGGGCTCCGAAGGATCTGGAACGGCGCTGATGTTTTCGGGTGGTGCGGTTATTGGATCGCTCACGCCGATTGCCGCTGGATTTATCAACCAGGGAAGCGGCTTTCATGGAGTGATAATTTTTTCCGGTATTATTGCCGCTACGGGTGCGTTGTTGTCGCTCGTATTGCCGATGAAGAGTCGCGGTCAGTCGTAGGTTGATGTTTCTTGAGCGGCGGATCCGAGAGCCAGAGATTGCTGGCTGAATAGCCGATGCCCCCGATGAGATATGATCAGGTCGCCGTCAGCGCTATCGGGCAGATCTTGTTTGAGTTTCAGTCGTAGTCTGCGTATTGCCATGTGAACTGCGGCGTAGGAAACGGTAGTACTGCCCCAAACCTGCTCTTTGAGATTTGAGTATTCGACCACTATACCCGGTTTGGCAAGCAGAGTTTTCAGAACGTCCCATTCGGTGCGATCGAAATCGAGCAGCATGTGTTCTGATGAGAATGTTGTTCGTTCGATTCTGCGACCGACCCGATTGTACCGCCGCCGCTTACGATAATTACTAGCAGATCCGAGAACTCCGGAAGCTGCCTGAGGACTTCTACGCCCTCGATGTATGGAAGGTCGATGTCGAGGAACATCAGGTCAGATTCGTGTGATTTGAGATGGTCGAGTGTGCCTTGCCCAAGTCCGAATTCGGTGAACTCGTTTTGAGCTGCAGAAACCTCGAGGCAGATTCTAACGAAATCTCGCTGGATGGGATCGTCGTCACAAATGATGGTTTTCAAATAACCTGTGGTCCTCCCCGCCGATTTCATTCCAGAGAATTCCGTGTTTAGTGATGAGACGATATCAGCCTAGTCATATGGCTTGCCAAAGCACGCTCATTGGGGCAGGTTGTTTATGGCGGTGGAGGAGGTTCTCCACGGTGTGCCGAACACGGTAGTCTTACGGTTCGTTCGGAATAATTATTCGTAGTTGGACCGTTCTGGTGAAAAGAGCGGCTCGTAGCAAGCTAGGATTTACTTATGAAAGCGATCGATATTCATGCTCATATTCCCCGTATGCCAGGAATTCCGGAATATGGGATAGAGCCTGGTTTGCGCCGAATGTTTCGTATGAACGATGAGCCCGACGATATTGCGAAGATGGTTGAAACTTATCGTGCGATCGACACGATGGCGGTGATCTTTTCGGTTGATGCCGAGACGGAGACGGGTGACCTTCCGGATCCGAATGACTACGTGGCAGAGACTGTAGCTGCTTATCCGGATGTGTTGACGGGGTTTGCGAGTGTTGATCCTCGCAAGGGTGCTACTGCAGTTATCGAACTTGATCGTGCTGTGACTGATCTTGGTTTGCGAGGGCTGAAGCTTCATCCTATTCATCAGGCTTTCTTTCCAGATGACCCCGCGTTCACGCCGTTGTTTTCTAAGGCAGAGGATTTGGGGATTCCGGTGTTGATGCATTCGGGTTACGCGGCGGCGGGGGCGAATACTCCGGGGGGTGGGGGATTTGAGCTGGCTTATTCGCGACCGATACCGCATGTCGATTCACTTGCTGCGAGGCATCCCGGCTTGACGATCATCATGGCTCATCCTGCGTGGCCGTGGATTCAGGAGCAGGTTGCGGTTGCTTTGCATAAGTCGAATGTTTTTATTGATCTTTCGGGTTGGGCGCCGAAGTACATTCCGAAGGAGCTGATTGCGGAGGCCGGTGGTCGGTTGCGTAAGAAGGTCCTGTTTGGTTCGGACTATCCGTACATTTCACCGGTGACGTGGATGGAGCAATTTGCGGATCTCG
>CAYTAO010000012.1:0-20426 GCA_964435915.1 uncultured Dehalococcoidales bacterium | reverse complement strand
TCTTCACGATAACGCGGCTAGGATTTTGGGATTGCAGAATGGCGTGGGTTTTGGAACTCGGATCGTTTAATTCCGGGCGTCCGGATAGGATCGGGACTTGGTCGCTCGCTGTAATCTGCCCTACCCTAACCCCTCCCGAAGGAGGGGGGACAGATTTAGGGGACTGGCATGTAAGTGCGCTGATCAGGCGATGATCTATCGACAGGTTTCACCCTCTCTCTGGGCGGGAGAGGGGAGATCGCCGTTGTGATCGTAATTCACCTGATTCCAGGCAGAACCCGTTGGGAGTGTGAGATGAATCCGGGGGTTCTCGGCGAGGTCGAAAGCTGTTACGTTTCGATGTAGGTTCATATGTTCCTTAACGCGATGCGCCCCTCCGGAGGCGTAATTAGAGGGGCGCATAGGCTCGCAGCGGAGACTTTGTCAGAAACTTCAGAGCCCATAAAGTTTTCTGATGGCGTGAGGTTTGTGTGTCCGCACAAACCCCAGATTTTCGTCTAATTGTCTCTACGCGATATTCAGTTTTGTTTGCCTTGCGGCAAGATGACCTGGATGTTGCGCGCCTCCGAAAAAGCTAGCGCTCCAGATCGTTGTTCGGTTGTCTAGACCGTAACTTTTGTTGATGCGAGTTGTCGCGGTACTGTAGATACTCCGGCCGCTCCTCCGTTTAAGCTGAGGAGTGCGGACTTAAGTCGACTATCGAGAATCCTCAGGCTGCTGATGAGCTTCAGTCGTCGGTACTCCGGGATGACCTGGAGCTGCATTGCGTCCAGTTCGCCGGCGATTTTCAGAATTGCGTTTTCTATCAATGCGGTGTCTGTTTCGACAGGTATCGCTGGCTGATAAACCGGGGCGGGTTCTGGCTCCCGCTCGGGTGTGCGCTTCCCGTTTACGACTTCATCGATGATGTCTTCAATCGACAGTGTTGCTGACGTTTTTGCGCGCCCTACGATTCGCTCGACGTGGACGCTGGAGAGTCGTCCTTCGATAAACGGTTGGGCGATTTCTCGCTGTCTTACGTGGTTTTCAATATCGGCAATTGAGCGGGCTTCTTTGAAGGTTAGTTCGCCGCTGTTTACCTTTTCGCCAAGGGCTGGATCAAGAGTGCGGATCAGGCTTTCGTAATGGTGAATTGTGCCCGGTGTAATTCCAGTTCGCCGTGCCAGTTCTTGCTGAGTTACTTCGTGGGTATCTCGGTACTCCATGAAGGCCTTGCCGAGGTCCATCGCAGGGACCAGAGAAGAGTGGTATTGTTCGGCAAGTGAAAGCTCCCAGCGCTCTTGTTCGGTGACCTCTTCTTTGATGGTGCACTCGATTAGCATTTCACCTGCTTCTTTTGCGGCTGTGAGCTTTCGCCCACCTGCGAGTAGAAGGTATCCGTTGGTTGTAGACAGTACTATCGGATCGCGTTTCGAGCGCACGGATCGTGCGTTTTCACGTCGCCCGTTCGGCTTCTTGGAACGTGGTAGATTGGGGTCCGGGAAAATCTGATCTATCGGAATCTTCAACTTGTTGTCCTCTAATGAACGCCGGTTTGAAACGGGGGCTCAATTCTGAAATGATTTTGGAATGGAATGTGAAACTCAACTGGATTGAGTACACATCGCATTCCTATTCAATAGTGAATATTCTCCGCGTTCCAAAAAGTAGTTTTAAAAACTGTCCAATTTGGGGGAACGGTCATTCCAAATGACATTTGACTTTGGAATTTCTGGGAGATAGTGTGGTGAGCACACTGGCTTGGAATGAGCGTTTCCCAGTTCAAATGACCCTTCAAGAACAAACTCCAAAAATTCCCCCGTACGTCCCCTACCGTACATTCCAAACTTTTTTGGAATTACTTCTTGAGGAGGGCATTCCGGACAGAATTGACCGTACTGTTTGGGGATCGAGATTTTCGGGAAGTTCTGGGACACAGTTGATGACGACGTTAAGGGTGTTGGGCCTGATCGATCCTGAGGGTCGTTCATCACAGGAGCTGGACGATCTAGTTCATGCTGAGGGTGAGGATCGTCGCTCAACATTGCGCCATGTTCTCGAGCGTTTTTACGGTCCCGTTTTTGAGCTGGACCTCACTCGTGCGAGCAAGGGTCAGTTCCATGAAGCGTTCAGGTCGTTCGGCACCAAAGAGGGCGTGCTTACGAAATGTGAGGCCTTCTTTATCCGGGCTGCACACGCCGCTGGGATTGAGCTTTCAAAACGCATAGTTGCGGGTCGGCATGGTGGAAGCAAGTCGCGTGTGACACCGGCCCAAACGCGTCCGCGAATCGTCACTCCACCGGTCACGGTGACGGATAAATTAACTGCTTCTCTGGCGGCAGAAATGGCGACTCCGTCTGGTTCGATTAAGCTAGAGTTAGCAGACAGGATTCTTGCAAAATATCCGGAGTTCGATCCAGCGTGGGATGCCGCTGTTCAGGCGAAATGGCTAGAGGGTATGACGCGGCTTTACGAGGGCTTGTCAGTGAGTCCTGAAGACCGTCAATCTGTAGGGGATGATGCGGCGGCTGGAGCGTAGGTTTAGTTTGATTTCGGAAACGTATGCCGTTAAGTTGATGGTTTTTTTTCGATTGCTCGGCTTTACGCGACCGAGCTAGCAGGCCCCTACGCTTCGCTCAGCTATGGTCGGGAAATCGATGCTGGGTGTGTCCTAGAGCGTCTCTGGGTAGATCCTGTATTCGACCATATTCAGGGTTCGTCCGGCGATTGTAATTGAGTCGTGCTCGTCTTCGATTTCTGCTCCAAAGTGACTCAGGAATTCTACGACTTAGTTGGCTCGGTCTACCAGATATTTTAAATAATCGCAGTGGACTTCTGTTGCCACCCACGCGTACAACATCTCGGTTGCCTCAAGCCACAGACCTTGTCGGTACAATTTTTCGGTGATACAGATGCCGAAATCGCGTGTGCGGGTTTCGGGATGATCGAGTCTGATACAGCCAGTGAATTCGTGCGACTGTTCCCTGTTAATTGAAGTTTGGTGTTGTTGTTTAGACCTTCCATTGAGTCGGCGATGAACGGTGCGACATCGAGGCTAGATTACGCGGCAGGTGGGGTCATGTAACACGTTATGCATTCATTGAACTCGCGGGTGATTGGTTCGAGGTCGATTATGCTGATTGGGCGCAGCGGCAGGCGAGCCGTGACGATCTCTATTTCCTGGAGCTGAATGTCACGACGGAGTGGCACTAGGGCGTGTCGATGAGGGCGAGTCGCTCGGCGGTAGCGGTGCCAGTGAGCTCGATCACACTCATTGCGGCCTAGCGGGCTTTCTTGCCGCTGTGTGCTATCGACTTGAATATAATTTCGGTATCGGGGTGGGATGTCAGGAATATGACATGGGAGTGATCTTACCGGGCCTGTCCGCTTGACCCTGCCGAAGGTCTCTCCACTTCGCTGCGCTTCGGTTGAGTGGGGGGGATAGGTGTAGTAGTAATCCTCTCCTAGTATGAGAGATGTTTGACTGCCCACGGTATGTCCCTCATCTTAACCTTCGCCCGCTGGGAGAAGGAGTGTTTGTGGCAACAAAAAGGGTCACCCCAACTGGAGTGACCCTTTTCAAATGCTTTGGTAACGGCTAGAAGCCCATGTCTCCACCAGGAGGTCCACCCGGCATTGCCGGCATTGGCTCTTCCTCTTCGCTGATTAGAGCCTCGGTTGTGAGGATCATTCCAGCGACGGAAACTGCGTTTTCGACTGCTGCACGAGTGACCTTGGCTGGGTCTACGATACCCATCTGGACCATGTCGCCGTACTCGCCCTTGTGAGCGTCGAATCCGTAGTTCGTGTCGGAGTTATCCGCAACCTTGGCGAGAATCACTGCGCCTTCATAGCCGGAGTTGGCTGCGATGACGCGGATTGGTGCAAGGAGTGCTCGCTTGAGGACGTCGACACCAGTTTGTTCGTCATCGACATCGGATGACACGCCATCGAGGGCTGTAGAAGCTCGAATGAGGACTGTTCCACCACCTGGAACGATTCCCTCTTCAACAGCCGCACGGGTTGCTGAAAGGGCATCTTCCATGCGCTGCTTCTTCTCTTTCATCTCGATTTCTGTGGCTGCGCCGACTTTGAGTATTGCTACTCCGCCGGACAACTTGGCGAGTCGTTCCTGGAGCTTCTCACGGTCGTAGTCAGAAGTAGTGTCACCGATCTGAGTCTCGATTTCGGCTTTTCGGCCGGTGAGAGCATCAGCAGAACCGTCACCATCGACAAATGTGGTTTCGTCCTTTGAAACGACAACCTGTTTGCACTTCCCGAGGTCATCGAGAGTAACGGTGTCGAGCTTGCGACCGATTTCCTCCGAGATGACCGTGCCACCGGTGAGGATGGCAATGTCTTCGAGCATTGCCTTTCGGCGGTCACCGAAGCCAGGGGCTTTTACGGCGGCCACGTTCAGCGTGCCACGAAGCTTGTTCACTACGAGAGTGGCGAGTGCTTCGCCCTCAACGTCTTCTGCGATGACCAGGATGTTCTTGTTGGTCTGAAGGACCTTTTCGAGAATGGGGAGTAGGTCGGAAATCGCGGAGATTTTCTGTGAAGTGATCAGGATGTAGGGATCCTCGAGGACGGATTCCTGTCGGTCTGCGTTGTTTACGAAGTAGGGAGAAAGGAATCCACGGTCGATCTGCATACCTTCAACGAACTCGGTCTCGTATGAGAGCGACTTTGACTCGTCGACGGTGATGACGCCGTCCTTGCCAACCTTGTCCATGACGTCGGAAATGAGGGAGCCCATTTCGTCATCGTGTGCGGACTGGATCGCTACGTTTTCGATCTGCTGCTTGTCGTCAACCGGTGTCGACTGAGCGGCGATAGATTCACGCACGGAGGACATTCCGATTTCCATACCGCGCTTGAGTGCCATTGGGTCGGCACCAGCTGCAACGTTCTTGAAGCCTTCGGCGATGATTGCCTGGGCGAGAACGGTTGAAGTGGTTGTACCGTCACCAGCGTCATCGTTGGTCTTTTTTGAGACCTCCTTGAGAAGTTGTGCGCCCATGTTTGAGAACGGATCTTCGAGGTCGACCTCCTTGGCGATGGTTACACCGTCGGAGTTAACTTGAGGGGGTCCGAATTTCTTGTCGACGATAACGTTTCGACCACGTGGGCCGAGTGTCGATTTCAGAATGTCAGCGAGAGTGTCGATGCCTTCTTTAAGGCGGGATCGAGCGTCATCGCCGAACTTTAGCTGTTTTGCTGCCATTACTTATATCTCTCCAAAATGAGACGGGTAGTTCTAAATGAACTATCCAACGATTGCGAGGATGTCGCTCTCTCGAACGATCAGGTATTCGACTCCGCCTTCTTCGTACTCGGTACCTGCGTACTTTGAGTAGACGACGGTCTGGCCGACTTTGACCGGCATGTCTATAACTGTGCCGTCGTCGGTAGTTCGGCCGGGGCCGGCTGCTACGACTGCACCTTGCTGGGGCTTTTCTTTCGCTGTGTCAGGAATGATGATTCCACCGGGTGAGGTTGATGCCTCTGCGTCGGCAGGCTCGATGATTACCCTGTCACCAAGCGGTGTGAGGTTCAGTGCCACTGATTATTTTCTCCTTGTGTGACCCGCGAAATACGGTTTGAATGAACAAGATTCATACGGTGCGGACACACCAAATCGAATTCAATTCTGGCCGGATTCATGATTAGCACTTTACCGTGCCGACTGTTAGCAGTCGCGGACTTGGAGTGCTAGCCAACGAATTTTATGAAGGGAAGGGGCGTGCGTCAACAACGGATGTCGGTCGATCGCGATACTAATGGGAATTGGTTGTGCGACTAAGTGGTCAAGTGGTTTGTGTTGGCAGGCTCCCGCGACACCCCGCCAGATTCCTCTGCTTGTTTTGATCCGTGCATCATCGGATCACTTGATCGCCGCTGCCATCTACCCTTCCTCGGTCGCTCCCTAAGGAGGGTAGATCGACTCTACGGTTGAGAGGACTCGAAGAGAGTTTTGTTGTCGATCTGGATTTTTACATGGTGTTGGTATTGGGCGAGGGTGTCGGGGTTTACTTTTACGCCGAGTCCGGGGATGTCAGGTGCCTGGATTAGGCCTTCCGGGTCGCGGAAGATACCGGTTGGGTCGGTCAGTCCGAGGATTAGTGGTGAATCTCCTGCGGGGTACTCGGTTAAGTCGAACTCTTCGTACCCGGCGAAGACGTGGATTGAGGCTGCGACTGATAGGTGGCTCTTGAATGTATGGTTGACGTATTGGATGCCGAGTTGGTGTGCTTTGTCGGCGACGCGCTTGGCTTCGGTGATTCCACCGATGCGCCCGACGTCGATCTGAACAAAGTCGAGGCCGGCGTTGGTCATCATGTCATCCGCTGCTCGATAGAAGTCGGCGCCTTCGCCTCCGGCTATGCCGATGTTTATTCCGTTAGCGCGCACTCGATCGCTTAGCTCTTTGTATGCGCCGACCTCTTCGGATCGGAGTGGTTCTTCGAGCCAAGTGGCTCCGAGTTCGGCGAAAGCGACGGCGCGTTCGTAGGCGGCATCGACGTTGTCGCCCCAGATCACACCGGCGTCGACCATCAATTTGGTATCGGGATCGAGGCCGTCACGGGCTGCTTGCACTAAAGCAATGTCGTCTTCGAGCGAGCCGCGCCCCATCGGACCCCAGCCGAATTTCACTGCCCTGAAATCACGCTGGATGATAGAGTTGGCGGCTGCGCGGGTTTCTGTCGGGGTGTCACCGAATAGCACGCTGGCGTACGGGAGTTTCTTGTGAGAAGCAGTGTGGCCGATCAGCTTCCATACGGGTTCGCCAAGATGTTTTCCAAGGACATCCCACATGGCGATATCGGCACCGGCTACCGCGTGATCGAGTTGCTGGATGTCGAGGCCGTATTCACCAGCCTTGTTTCGCAGGCGAATAACGTCTTCTGGTGAGTCGAGTGTCTCGCCGATGAGTGCTTCGTTGATGTTGATGATGTTCGAGTGGGACATCGGCATAACGTATGCGGTCATTGAGACCAGTGGCGACGAGTCACACTCGCCCCAGCCCTCGAGTCCATTGTCGGTTCGGATGCGAACTACGAGCGAGTCCTGCGTTCCATCGGCGGTTCGGGTGATTTTTGGGAGCGCGACGTAAAAGAGGTCGATCACTTCGATTTTCAAGGGCTTACGAAGCCTTCCAGGTCAGCAGGTCATCGATTCCGGCGAGAAGGACGTCGTATTCGGCCATGTCGTACTTGTCGAGGTACTTCCTGCCCGGTGATCGAGTTGTTGGCGAGGTGATTACTCCTCGGCGGTAGAGGATTTCCTTGAACGCTTTGCTTCCGTACAGGCTTTCGTAGTTATTGAGAGGGGCCATCCGGGTTTGGATTTCGCGGGCCTGCGCTTCATCGCCGCTTTCGAGTAGATTCCATATATTCGAGTGAACATCGCCGAAGTGAGATGCTGGCATGTTGCCGCACATTCCGCGGTTGAATTCTGAGACGAGGTATTTGCAGCCCATACCTCCCATTACGCCTTTTACCGAGTCGCCTGCCTGTTCGAGCAGCGATGTCGTGAGTTGGGCGGCGAGTGCGGTTTCTTCTTTGACGTAGCTGACTTTTTCTACGTTTTCACAGAGTTCGACCAGTTGCGCTGCACTGAGTGGTGCGCCGCCCGAGTGGTTCTGGATCCAGATCGGAATATCTATAGCGGCGTCGAGTTGTTCGAAGAACGTAACTATTTCCGTCGTTGAAGGCTTCATGCTGTGTGGGGGCATGGCGATTACGGAGTCGAACCCGACCATTTGGGCGTGCTTTGCCAGTTCGATCGAGTGGATGTTCGTTACGCCTGTCACGCCCGCGATTGTTGGGATTCGGTTGTCGACGATGCGAGTGGTGGTTTCGAAGATCAGCCGGCGCTCGGAGTCGGTGATTGTGTGGTATTCACTTGCCATGACCGGCATTACGATGCCGTGGCAGCCGTTTTCGACGGAGAAATTGATAACACTTTCGAGCGATCGAACGTCAAGCGTTTCGTCTTCGTTGAATGGTGTCGCGGTGATGCCGTAAATGCCGCGGTACTGGTCGGATGAGTTGTTGCCCATTCGTTAGTTACCTTTTCCTGAGTCGCATGATGTAGTGGCGACCGCCTCGGGTGTACGGGGCGATGCTCTCGTTCATTATTTCGATAAGTTCCCGGGCGCCGATCATGTCGGACTCGTGTAGGAGGCGTGCCTCCGTCTCCTTCGCTCTGTTGAAGGCAAAAGCCAGATCGGTAACGTCTAGCGAGACCTCCAGTTCGAGCCCCCACTCTTCAGATAGTTGAAGTGGTGAGACCCTCGGGTCTTCAAACAGTGAGATTGCGATGAAGCTGCCACCGAGTTTGAGGACTCGTCTTACTTCGGGTGGGTCGAACACGTCAGTGGTGACGACCATGTCGAACATCTCATCGTCGAACGGCAGGTCCTCGACCTTTGCTTTCACGAATGTGCAGAGTTCAGATATATTTTCTATTTCTGAGAGGTCACGTGCGACTGTTAGGGCTTCTTCGTCGATGTCGTTACCGTAGACTTGGCATCCATAGAGCGATGCCATCCAGCGGGCGTTTCCGCCAACGGCGCAGGCAGTGTCGAGCACCATCGTACCAGCGTCGATTTGTTGTTCTTGCAGGGCGATTCTGAAGATCGTCTGGTTTGCACCAATGTGCATGAACTCTCCGTATGAGGCGTGATCCCACCTGGGGCGTTCATCGAACCACTGTTGCAGACGTTGGGTCTTATTATCGGAGCGTTGGGTCATATCGTTGATCCGTTTGAGAGATTCCTGAATCGGTTTCTGCGATTGGGTTTGTTGAGAAAAATTCTGACCGCGAATTTTATTCGGCGATTTTACTGATGGTAGTTCTCGGAGATTCAGTTGGCGAACAGTTTGCCAGAAATATCGGGGGATTGAGTTACGGGTTGGCCTTTGCAATGAGTGAGTAAGGAAATTCGGACGCGAAAAGCGCTCCCGTCAGGAGATCGGGAGCGCTTAGTGGGTTGGAGGACCACAAGAGGACTTACGCCTAGAGATTTACCTTGGATCCATCGAGGAATTCGAACGATGTGCCATTTCCGGAGTCGGGAGCTTCCTGACCCTGAGGTGTGCAGTTATTCGGCCCACCGTGCCGTGGACCGTTTCCTTTGAGGTGATGACGGCTGTGTGGGTTTTGACCACGTCGACCTTTTCGTTCGCCATCACGTTCACCACGCAGCTCGTCGATGTACTCGGGTTTGGCTTCGATCCAGGCTACGACTTCGTCGGCCTCGACCTTTGTGATGACTTCCTGCTCCACCAGAGTAGCAAGAGTGGCTTGAAGGTCGCCCCGTACACCACCGTACTCTTTCGTTAGCCTTTTCAGACTGTCCATGATTTCGGGCTTGGAGTCTTCCCATGTGTCGATTTTGTCGGCCTGTTCCTGAGTGATTGTTCCGGCTTCGACGAGGGCTACGAGTCGTTCGTCTTGCTTTGCTTCCTTGTGCTCTTCACGGGCGGTGCTCATGGCGGAATCGAGTGCTTCGCGTTCGATGCCGAGGATTTCGGCTACTCGGTCTTTCATCGAGTCACGTGGTCCGCTGCCAGCTGGACGTTCGTCTGCAAATGCTGCTCCGGTGATTGCGAGGGCTCCGATGAGTCCTGCTGTGGTGCCGAGCATTAGTTTTCGTTTGATCATTTTCTGTAAACCTTTTGCCGTGTGACCGGCGGGGATTGGTTGCCTGCGGACAACTTTAGAAAACGAATGTGTGGAAGTTGTTCAGAGAATGTGGAGGAATTGCGAAGGGGGTTTATGTGTTAGGAGAAACGATGTGGCGATCGGTGACCAAGATCAACGACCCGTGGATTCAGCCGACCATGTGGCTATCGCCAATTCACCCACCATCTAACTCCATCCCACTTTATCGACACGTGATTGCATCAGGAATCGTGGTGTTCGAACCACTCAAGCATTCTGCGGAAGTACTCTTTGCGGATTACCGGGTGCTTGGCTCTGAACACTCCGTGGCTGGTGTCGGGGAGCCTTACAAACTCGACTACTTTGCCGCGACGTTTGAGTGCTACGAAGTATTGTTCTGACTGCTCGATCGGTACGCGAGCATCGGCTTCACCGTGGATCAGCAGTACCGGTGTGTTTACGTTTGGTGCGTAGGTGAGGGGTGAATGTTCGCGATATTGTTCGATCGCTTCGAAGCGTTCACCACCGAGTTGGGTTTCGGTGAAGTTCACCCCGATGTCGGACGTTCCGTAGAAGCTCGGCAGGTTGGTCACCGGGGCAGCGATGACAGCGGCATTAAAGCGAGCTGTATGCCCTACAGCCCAGCTGGCCATGAATCCGCCATAGCTTGATCCGTGGATTACAACTTTGGTCTCGTCGACGTAATCACGAGCTGCTACATGTTCCATGGCAGCCATCACGTCTTCATAATCACCGCCGCCCCAGTCGCCATGAACAGCGGTAGCAAAGTCGAGCCCGTAGGTGCAGGACCCGCGAGGGTTTGGCGCGACGACAACGTAACCGGCCCCGGCTGCTACCTGATGAATCGGGTAGAAGGAGTCGAAGAATGCACTGTGGGGACCACCGTGGACGTCGAGCAGCAATGGGTATTTTTTCGACGGATCGAAATCGGCAGGTAGCCAGACTCGTGTTTCAATCTCGAATCCGTCTCGTTGCATCGAGAATTTTTCCAGTGATGCAACCTTATGATCGTCGAAGAATCCCGAGTTGAGATTGGTGACCGTGTGGACATCTCCTGAGTTTGTATCCACGAGGTGCAACTCTCCGTGTGAGGTTGGTGAACTGGAGGAGACTATGGCGAATCCTGCATCAGAGCTGGCGGTCATTTCGGTGAACATCCAGTCACCGGTTACGAGTCGGAAATCACTTGGCGAGTTGGGATTGATGATGCAGATGGACGACTGACCTCTTGAATCGGCTCCAAGGACGATTCCGGCAGAGTCGGTCCATGTCATGAACGGGCTGTTTGCGCTGAATGGGAATCCACCGCCGTTGGTTTGTGGCCGCATCGTGTCATCAGTGAGTTTTACCGGCTCGGATCCGGGTTCGAGTATGTAAACACTCGATTGAGTTATCAGGCCGTATCCGCCAACTTCGGTTTTATCTCTCCCACCTGTAACTGCGATTCGCTTCGAATCGGGTGACCATGCGACTGATTCGGCCATGAACATTTCGCCCGACCATTGGGTGCGAGACGCACCGTCGGCGTTGCATACGTACAGTTCAGTTTTTGAGGTGGTTTCGCGTTCGCTGTTTTGATCGGTGATATAGGCGATCTGCTTGCCGTCGGGTGACCAGTTCGGGGTGCCGTCGTCGCCTTCACCGTTGGTGATCTGGGTAACCTCTTTTGAGGCGATATTGAGAACGAACAGGTGGTAGAAAGAGTCGCCGCGCCAGCCGACGCCATCTTGTCGATATCGAATACGCCGGGCGACTTTGATGTCGGGCATGCCGGGTTCTGCCTTGATCGCCTCGAGTTCGTCCTGACCTGGTACGAGTGCCCGAAAAGCGATCATTGTGGCGTCGGGTGACCATGCGAAGGCGTCGACTTCGGCTATTTGGGAGGTGATCGACACAGGATCTCGGTCACTATCGTCAGCGAGCTGGATGAATATCTGCTTTATGCCCGATTTGTCTTTATTGAGGTATGCAACTTTCGTGCCATCGGGTGACCAGGCGGGCAGCGAAGCGCTACCCGAGTTGGTCAGCTGGATTGAAGCGGATGCATTGCCAAGACTCTTGATGAAGACATCGGTCGTGGCTTCATTGGAGTTTTTTTCGAAGCCTTGAACGGTGAACGCTACAGCTTTACCGCTGGGGCTAACTGCTGGGTTTGAGGCGGTTTTCAGATGGTAGTGGTAGTCGGGTTGGATTGTGTTCGCCAAGTGGATTGCCTGTTGGTACCGTCGGGTATTTCTTGATCTATAAGTTGCTGTGAGCCTAGATTGTATTCTTGGGGGCCGCGATTGCCGAGAGGCGATAGAATTTCGTCTTCTCAATTTCCCTTTAAATGCCCTTGAGACGAACGATTTGCGCGAGGTCTCTAGAGTAGGTGAGAAATGAATTTTCGATTGTTGTACAGGTCCAGACGGGGTGGGCAAGTTGACTGTGGCTTCCAAGTGGGCGTCATCGAGGTAAGAACGGTCCGTGGATCTATCTCTGGATTCGTTTCATAACATGGTGAAGTCCGGGTTCATTTATCCCAAGAAAGGGTGGAGCGATGAGGTTCAGCAGCAGCTGGATACTGCGAGGGCCAATGTTGCTTCGATAGCGACACAGTATTTGTATACGGGTTATCAGGTTGTGGTGGACGATACGTTATTTTCGGACTGGGAGGCAGCGGGACTTGGGTCGTGGCACCGGGTGATGGCACAGGTTGAGGTAGACGCTGGTGGTGTTCATGTCTGATTGGGAGGCGGCACTCGCTCGCGTAAAGGCCATGCTGTTCACCAGCAGATACCTGATGGGATGTTGAGAACTATTTACGACGATATGACGGGGTGGCGCGAGCGGTCTTATGTTTCGGTGATCGATCACTAGGTGATGTCGATTGGAGGGACGGTTACGGAGATTGAGCGGTTGGCTTAGAGTTGGTGGAACTGACTTATCTAACGCGATAGGCTCGACCCACCCAAATCCTCCCTCCGAGGGAGGGGCCATGTTCAATTAGGATCGGTTGCTGTCTTTTCCCTTTGGTCGAGATGAGGGGGATGAAGCCTGCGCGCTAGCGAGTTCGGACGCTGCCTTTGATCATGCTGGCTTCATCGCTGGCGAGGAAGGCGTAGACCTTTGAGATGTCGTCGGGCGAAACGAGCGCATTGATCTTTTCTTCGAGGTTTCCGACTTTTCCGCCTGCCTCGTGCATCTCTTCGACATTTGCGACTTTGAGCGGAGTGGAGACTGAACCGGGGAGTATGTCGTTAACTCGGATGTTGTACTTCTCGAGATGGGATTCCATTACGAGTGACAGGCCGTGAACACCGCCTTTGGAAGAGCCGTAGGCGAGTGACGAGCTTCCCCCTGTAACACCCGCACCGGACGCAGTGAGGATGATGACGCCCTTGTTCTGCTTCTTCATGACTCCGGTTACGTACTTGCAGATAGTGAACGAGCCGCGCAGGTTGATATCGAGGACTGTGTCCCAGATGTCTTCAGGAAACTCGTCGAGTTCGACTGCAGCACCCTGAAGTACTCCGGCGACGTGTATCAGCACGTCGATTCCGCCGAGCCATGTTTCTGCTGCCGCCACGGCACCAGCAACAGCAGTTTCATCGCGAACGTCTACGTGCCAGTAACGGGCGTCGCCA
Source organism: uncultured Dehalococcoidales bacterium (assembly GCA_964435915.1). GTDB lineage: Bacteria > Chloroflexota > Dehalococcoidia > Lucifugimonadales > Lucifugimonadaceae > Lucifugimonas. The sequence continues at coordinate 7,128 of CAYTAO010000012.1, read as the reverse complement.
CCCGATTCGTTCACATCGCTGACGGTTGTGGAGCCGTCGGCGTCGTTCACATCGAAGGCTGCTACCTTGGCACCGTTTGAGGATACTCGGAGTGTGGTTGATCGCCCGATGCCGGTTGCGGCACCTGTAATGACTATTCGCTTGCCGGAGAGATCCGCGGGCATGTTTGACTCCTGGAGTGTCAGCGCAGGCAGGTTGTTTTTATTGTAAGTCTGAATAGGACTTTGATCGGTTTTACAGTTATCTCAGGTCGGCGTAAATACCAAATAATCGTTGTCTTTTAGTCCCATTCGATGCCTGCATGTTCGGCGGCTTTGCGAATTCCTGTGGCGGCCTCGGAGATCTTGTCGTCTGGCAGGTGCTCGACCAGTACGTGTGCTTTCGGGTTCACTTTTTGAAGTCCGGTGAGGAATGCTTCGTTGTCGAGCATGCTTTCGGGTTGGCCAATGATCGACTCTTCAAAGTGCGGCAGTAAAGAGTTGACGACTGTGAAGTCCTTCGCGTGGGCACCGACGATTCGATCAGGTAGCAGTCGGTAGAATTCGTTGATTAGCGATCTGGTGTCGTACGCAATATCGAGCGAACCGATGAAGTTGACCGGGTCCATATTGAAGCCGAGGTTTTTTGACCCTACGGCGTCGATCAGGTCTTTCACCCGCTGGGGGGTGTCGACCGGGCAGACTGTGCCGCCCTCGACTGCGATCATGACTCCTTCGTTTTCGGCTACCTGACAGATTTGCCTGGTGCTGTCGACGAGCCGATCCCAGACGGCGTCTGAGTGGTTTTCGGGGTGTGGTGTCCAGCCGCCTTTTGGGTTGAGGCTACCGGGTCGGAGATAGGTGTTCGGGCTGTCGAGTCGTGCGGTGATGTTCACCATTCGCTTTACGAACTTGATCTCGTTTTTACGTTCGGTTTCGTCTTCTGCGATGAGCTTCCCGCCATAGTTCCCGACGGTTTGCGGCATTTCGAAGCCGCGTGCATCGAACATGGACTTTAAACGTTGGACGTCTTTGTCTTTAAGAGATTGGGGGTCATCGATTCGTATTTGAACTGTTTTGAAGCCGTGTTCGGCGACATTGTCGAGCACAGTTCCATCGATCGATTTCCAGTCTCCGGGGACCAGGCCCGCAACACCTAGCAGCATAAGAAAACCTTTTTACGAATATCACGGCGAATTGCGCGGAAACCCAGCATACATCGGCATAATCCGATTATAGGTTTTTTTTGCAATTGCATTTATTACCTTACGAACGGTGGTCAAGCTTATCGGCAACTGAGGATCAGGTGGGGCGGATTCGTGCTGAAAACCACGCAACTACCGAGGATAACGCATGGTGGAGAATAACTGGAATGGCTGATCAAAACGTTATTCGGGCTGGAATCACATAGTAGAAGACTGTCCAAGATGAGCATGCACAATCTGATTGGATACGTGAAAAGTTAGCGTCTGAAGACTTCTGTCGACCAGTAGCACATCGTTTCGTTCCGACAAAAAAGGGTGAGCCATCTCAGGACGATACTGTCGAGCGCCCTGTTGAGTTGATAACTCCTGAGCAGAGGGCACTCGATGTGGGTGCTGGTGGTGGACGTTTGATGCGGCAACACCCGAAGTCGATTGATGGAAACGCTTTAATTGTCTTCGGCAAAGGCGGCGACCATGTGTCGGCGTTGGAGTTTACCCGTTGCTGTCCGTGGGAGTGAATCGGCGATGTAAACGACGTCGGGAACCTTGAAATCGGCCATCTGCTCGCGGCAGTAGGTTCGAATGGCTTCCTGATCGGAGTCACCTTTCAGTACGACCGCAGCGTGAACAACTTCGCCGTATTTTTCATCGGGAACCGCGAAGCAGACAGCTTCAGCGACTGCCGGGTGCTTGAGCAAGATTCCATCGATTTCGAGAGGTGAGATCTTCTCTCCACCGCGGTTAATGAGTTCTTTTATTCGGCCTGTGAGAGAGATGTAGCCCTCAGAGTCGATGAATCCCTGGTCACCGGTTCGGAACCAGCCGTTGGTGAATGCTTCGGCGTTGGCTTCGGGATTGTTGTTGTAGCCGTGCATCACGTTTTCGCCCTTGATGACGATCTCGCCAATGTCGCCAGCTTTCTGGAGATGGCCGGTTGCTGCCATATCCATGATCGCGACTTCGACACCTGTTGCCAAACCGACGGTGCCCGGGATTCTTTTACCGGGAGGCATTGGGCTGGAGGACATCTGGTGGGATGCTTCGGTCATTCCGTAGGCTTCGAGGACAGGGGCACCGAATCGATCTTCCAGTTGCTCGAACACGACTGGTGCGAGGGCTGATGAGCATGATCGGATGAAGCGGAACGACTCGCGGGGAGCGTCATCATCGTCTGCTCGCATGAGCAGAATCTGGTGGATAGTCGGGACTGCCGAGTACCAAGTGGCAGAGTTGTCTTTCTGGAGTCCCCAGAAACTCGAAGCTGAGAATCGTTCTGGGATTACGAGTGAACCGCCGGAATTCAGGGTTGAAAGAGAAGCTCCCATCAGGCCGTGAACGAGGAAAAGGCGCATCACGATGATGGTGGTGTCTTCAGGCGTGAGCCCATAGTGGTTCTTGATGTTGCTGATCGACTTCATCAGGTTGGCGTGAGTTAGCGGTACACCTTTTGGTCGGCTGGTGGTTCCTGAGGTGTGGAGGAAGAGGGCTACATCTTCTGGTGATGGTGGCTGGGCATCGGCGGAGTTGGTGAGGGTTCCGCTGCTGTTGCTGAGAACGACTGAGCTTCCATCGCGCGATGCTTCGACTATTGGTATGCCGAGTTGGGTTGCGGCGTCTCGACCGAGATGTGCTCCAGGCGGAACGATTGCAAGCTGGGAGTCGGCGTCTTCCATGAAGAACTTGAACTCGTCGATCGTGTAGGCGGAGTTGAGTGGTGCGGCCACGGCTCCGGCTCGAGCGACTGCGAGGAACAGCACCATGAATTCGAGGTTGTTGGTGAGCACGATAGATATCGGTCGACCGGGTTTTATGCCTGTTCCTGCAAGTATTCCTGCTACTCGTTCGATCTCTTCTGCGTACTGGGCGTAAGAGAGTGTTGGACCGTTTGGGATGATGATCGAATTGTCAGTTGCTGACAATGGGTTAAGCAGGTGTGCGAGCGTATTTGTAGACATGTGTTCTTGAATGTTCGTTGGTGCGGGACATAGTTTGTTCGTTTCGGGGTGTGTGGCGCCGAGTTGTGAACATGGTCACGAATTGTAGTACGACGTTATTCAAATATGGCGTTTTGGTTGTACGAATTATGAAGTAGCTCTCGGATCAGGTTTTCGGGACGGTGACTGCGGCGGCGGAGAGCATTCCGATGGCGAAGAGGGCGAGTACGCCTATCTCGGTTGAAACGTCGGTCAGGGATGCGCCTCAGAGCATGATGTCGCGGAGTGCGCTGTTGGCGCAGGTGAGTGGGAGTGCCCTGCTGACCACCTGAAAGTAGCTCGGCAGTTACGAAGTTGGAAGGATCATTCCCGACAGGCAAATCTGTGGAGCGATTAGTAGCGGGATGAACTGTACAACCTGAAACTCGTCCCGTGCGAAGGTAGAGATGAATATGCCCATGCTGACCGATGCGATGGTGATGATTAGCAGTATCAGTGTGATGTCTCAGATCTTGCCGGCGTAATCGACGTCTACAACGAACTACGAGTTTCCACTCTTCTTGATTCTTAGTTAACGGAGGGACGCGTCGTAGTCAGGTGAAAGCGTGAGCGCGGCAGACTCGTTGCTTGTTGTGGTGTTTGTGGATTCTTGGGTCATGCGCATCTTTTATCCCGAGGGCACGATTTCTGGGGGATTTGATAGCTGCTGGCTGAATCGTTGGCACCTGCTGCCGATTTCAGGGGGTTGTGTGGCAATATTAGTCGCCATACTGTTTGCTGTATTAGTTTGAACGTGGTTTTTGATAGGAGAAATTATGTCTGAGGGATTTCCATTCGCTGGGAACACGACAGTGCACTTTGCTCACATTGCATACCGGATGGAGGAGCGATACGACCTCCGGAATCCCGAAGTTAATTATTTTCAATCATGGACGGCAGAAGACACAATGAGCCGGATCGAAGAGGCCGATGTGTTTGTTTGTTCCGGATTATGGGATAACGCGTTGCTGGAACGCGCTTCTAAGCTGAAGTACATACAGTCGGTTGGTGCCGGTTACGACCAGTTTCCGCTCGGCGAACTCAAGGAGAGGGGTGTTCTGCTGGCGAATGCTTCTGGAGTGAATCAGAACGCGGTTGCTGAGCATGCGATGGCGATGATACTGGGGCTGAATCGACATATTCACATTTGTCGAGACAATCAGAACAAGCACTTCTGGCGCGGAATGCTTGGTGATCTGACGCGACGCGAAGATGAGTTAATTGGTAAGACGATGCTGATCGTTGGTATGGGTGCGATTGGTTCGCGGCTTGCGCGTTTTGCGAAGGCGTTCGATATGAAAGTTGTTGCGACCAAGCGTGATCCTTCGACGGCGGCGGGCCCTGCTGATCAGGTTGTGACACCCGAGAAGTTAGGTGATCTGGTTCCTGAGGCGGATATTGTTGTGCTTACGTGTCCTCTGACTTCAGAGACGACGAACATTGTCGATGCTGGTGTGCTGGATGTTATGAAGGAGACGGCTTACTTGATCAACGTTGCCCGCGGGCAGTGTGTCGATGAGCCTGAGTTGTTGAAGGCGTTGAAGTCAGGTTCGATAGCGGGTGCTGGCATTGATCACTTCTGGGACGACCCTCTTGGTGAGGAGTCGGAGTTCTGGGGCTTGGAGAATGTGGTGATTACTCCACACACGGGGGGTGAGACGCGACTTTACGAAGAGCGTGTCTTGGACATTCTCGATGAGAATCTGAGTCGACTGTGGGCAGGCAATTCGGGCTTGCACAACCTAATCGTATAGGTCGCGTGCGACTTTTTCTTCTGCAGTATGCGGCGTTTTGTGAGAAATCGATCGGGGTTGGCTAAGTCGAGGGGGTGTGCTTAGGGACGTTGTTTCGAGATCCTGAATCCAGTTGATGATGACGGTGCTTGGCGGGAACCTGAGGTGAGTTCTTGCTCAGTCTCCTCGGGTGTATTCGGCTGGGGTGAAGTCTGATCCTGCCCTGTCTTCTGGTTTGTAGCCGAGAGCTTCTTTTGCGTGGGTTATGTCGAATATCTTCCAGGTGTTATCGCTTGTTGCGTTGAAGATGTCGTAACGGTGGGACTCAGGGGCGCTGATACACAGATCCATGATCTGGACGGTGTCACGATGGCTCAGCCATAGTGATAGTGCGTAGGCGGAGAATGTGGGATCGTCGGTTTCTAGCACCCAGCCGATACGTAGATGGAATGAGCTGAGTCCGTGGAAGTCGTTGTAGTAGCTGCCAAGTGCTTCGCCGTAGGCCTTGGCGACTCCGTAGTAGCTGTCGGGGCGGATCATGTGTTTTTCGGTCACTAGCTCGTAGTTGTCCTGTTCGAGTAGATCGAAGTTGCCGTCGTTGACGTGCTTCCACGGTGTATCGAGGTAGTAGCCGCCTTCTGCATGATTGGAGCTTGCAAATATCACTCGTTTCACACCAGCCCTTTTTGATGCCTCGAACACGTTGTAGGTGGAGATGAAGTTGTTCTTGAGAATCGATTCCCAAGATCCGGCCGGTGAGCGATCGGCTGCAAGGTGGACAACTGTATCGATTTCGTTAAACGCTGGTGTGATTGCATCCAGATTGTCGAGGTCGGCGATGGTTGAAGGGAGGCCATTTGCTTCATGCAGGTCGAGTGAGGAGAACTCGTACTTGTGGCTGAGTTTCTCGATCATGATGGAGCCGATAAGTCCGGCGCCGCCAGTGATGAGAACTTTTCTTTTTTCTGTCATGTGTTGCCTTGATCGTCAATGCTGGTGATTAGAAGCGGTGAGCGTTGGGTTTGAAGCTTGCCTCGTAGAAGTCGGCAGCATTTGTTCCGGGCTGCGCTAGCTCATCGATTGCGTCGAAGTCTTCTTGTGTGAGTTTGACTTCGAGCGAACCTAGATTGTCGACAAATTGGTCCAGCGTGCGCGGTCCGGCGATCGGTGCTGTTACACCGGGCTGGGCTGCGACCCATGCCAGGGCTATTTGGGCGACGGTAACGTTGTGGGCTTTTGCGATCGTCTCAAGGCCGTCTGCGATATCCATTACGCCGTCGCTGAATCGCTTCATCTTTCCGGGATCTGTTTCATCGCCGAATCGAGTTCCGGTCGCCTGTTGAGCGGTTCGCCTGTATTTTCCGGTCAGCCCACCTGCGGCGAGTGGTGACCACGGGATGAAAGCGAGGTCGTAGGTCTGGCACATTGGTAGGTGTTCGCGTTCGGCTCGTCGGTCAGCGATATTGAATGGCGATTGTTCGCTTACGAATCGGCTCTGGCCAAGCTTTTCGGATGCCCATAATGCTTCGAAGACCTGCCATGAACCGAAGTTGCTTGTTCCGGCGTATCGGATTTTTCCCGAAGTGATCAGGTCGTCCATTGCGCGCAGGGTTTCGTCGATGGCGATGTGTGGATTCGGACGGTGAAGCTGGTAGAGGTCGATGTGGTCGGTCTTGAGTCGCCTGAGGCTGTCTTCGCAGCCTTCGATGATGTGGAGTCGGCTGGTTCCGATTGCGTTTGGCTCGTCGGACATTCGGCCGTTAACCTTAGTTGCGAGAAACACGTCTTTGCGTTTTCCGTTGCGTTGAAGTGCTTCTCCAACAAATTCTTCCGAAGCGCCTTTGCCATAAACATCGGCCGTATCGAGGAAGTTGATCCCCTCACCCAGTGCGTGGTCGATGATTTTGCAGGTGCCTTCGAGGTCAGTCTTTTGTCCGAACATCATGCAACCCAATACGAGCGGGCTGATGTACACGCCGGTGCGTCCGAAAAGTTTGTATTCCATGGGGCCTTTTGCTTGTCGTGACTGGCAATGCTGTGATCTGCGATTGGAACAAATCGTATCGTAAGAAGTTATATCACTACAGATCCACTACAAAGTGGGTAACTGGATACTGATGTAGTAGTCACGGGGCATCGACAATAAAGGGACGCCAGTTTTTACCGATTTCCTAGACGTACAGGTCCATTGGCGCTGCTTCTGTTAGCCACTCGATTCCGTCATTTGTGATTAGGAATT
>CAYTAO010000011.1:25475-42836 GCA_964435915.1 uncultured Dehalococcoidales bacterium | reverse complement strand
CTGTTGTGGGTTACGAACCAGTGAGGCTCGCGAGAACTAGAGTACCGGTCGAGGCTTCCCCGGCTCTCCGGCGCCGACAATACGCTCGTCTTCAAGTTCATCCATCAGCCGCGCTGCACGAGGATACCCGATGCGTAGACGACGTTGTAGCAGCGACACTGATAGCGTCTTCTGCGATTGGGTAAGCCCGACCGCCTGATCGAACAGCGAATCGCCATCGACGGCGCTCGAAGAAGTGCCACCCTCGGCACCGGCATCGTCAAACGTCACTACCAGCTCTGGCAGTGACGGCGCGTTCAAGTTTTCGTAAGCTGACACCACGCCTTCGATCTCGGCATCGTTCAGGAATGCACCCTGAACCCGTGAAGGCTTTGGCTTGTCGATCGGCATGTAGAGCATGTCGCCACGACCCAGCAGCTTCTCAGCACCGACTGAGTCGAGAATAGTCCGGGAGTCGATTTGTGACATTACAGCGAAAGAAATTCGACTTGGGAAGTTGGCTTTGATCAGACCGGTGACCACATCGACCGAAGGCCGCTGTGTCGCAACCACAAGATGCACACCAGTTGCCCGACCCAGCTGTGCAAGGCGAACAAGCAGTCGCTCAACGTCTCCGGCTGCGGTCAGCATTAGGTCGGCCAACTCGTCGACAAGAACGACGAGATAAGGCATCGTCTCTCTATTCTTCTCGTTGAACGAAGCGATGTTTTTTACGCCGGACTGTTCGAGCTGGCGGAACCTTCCCATCATTTCGTCGACCAGCGATTTCAGAACAATCACAGCCCTGTCTGCCTCGACCACAACCGGGTGATACAGGTGAGGAATCCCCTGATACGGTGTCAATTCAACCCGTTTCGGATCGATCATGATTAGCCGTAGTTCAAGCGGTGTCTTCGTCATGATGAGCCCGGTAACGATCGCGTTCATGCAAACACTTTTACCCGACCCTGTAGATCCAGCCACTAGGGTGTGTGGCATGCGTGCCAGATCGGCCATGACAGGTTCACCGCCACTCCCGAGTCCGAGCGGAACCGGCAACGCCGTGTTTTCTTTGAACTTTTCCCATTCCGGCGTGTCCATCACCGAACGTAAAGTCACCTCAGTAGGATGGGAGTTCGGCACCTCGATGCCCACCACAGATTCACCCGGAACAGGTGCTTCAAAACGCAGATTTGGTGAAGCGAGCGCCAGCGCGATGTCCTTCTCGCGATTTAGAATGGTGTCGACGCGAACCCGCTGACCTGTGCTCTCCTCAGATCGTCCCTTCCAGCCGGGGCTAAGGCCGTACATTGTGACAGTTGGACCCTGGCGCACCTGATCGACGCTCACGTCAATTGCGAACTGGCTCAGTGACTCTACGACGCGCTTGCTTGTGGCATCGATCTCTTCCTGAGTGATCCCACCCGACTTGGCGATCGCCAGCATTTCCGGATTTGGCAGCGGCCATCGGAATTTTTGGGCAGCAGCATAGTCTGGCGGAGCCAGATCGGATCCCCCAGCCGCTTCGACCTCGCTTTCGGTCGGATAGGCGATCGTAATCGGCGGTACCGAGTCTTCAGAAGTCTCCGTACATTGCGGAATTCCTGATTCTGACGACTCGACAATCGTGACTACAGCATCATCCTCATTTTCCTGAACGGTTGCGGTTGTAGGGGTTTTCTTTGCGTCGATCTCAGCGTGAGCTGCCTGATCGGCCTCGAACTCCGCACGATCCTCTTCCTGGAGCTTCTTCAGCTGCGCACGTTCAAATCGCCAGTTTCCGAACCGAGTATTAAGAGACTGCACACCGGTCGCCAGAATGGCGTACGTAAATACGACAGTTTTCAGAATTTCCGAACCCGTTTTCTTCGCCAGCGCCGGTACGGCAACAACAAACGCAACTACGAGAAGAACGACTACGCGTGCCCACGCAGTAGCCTTGTCGAAGCCGACGAAGTCATACTGTTCCCAGTCGGCTGGCCAGCGCGAAATTGCCTTGCCGATATCACCGCCATAGGTATCACTGGTGAGAAACGGAAGTTCGCTGTAGGTCGGTACGCTGAGTGTTCCCATACCGCCCGAGATAGCCAGTGCTACGGTCATCGAAGACACTACCCACCGCCACCGGTTGGTCAGTTGCGATCTGTTGAACACGGCCAGAAACAGCGCTGCAACGAGCCAGATCCCCAAAGGAACTGCCGAGTACGCGAAGAGTTGCTCGGTATCCTCCCTGAAGAGGCGGTAGGCAATTGCCGCAAAAATTGCAACCGCCACCAAGAACCAGAGCTGCAACGGTGCCGCCGCCAAAAGGCGTCCCACAAGCCTCAAAACTGATCCGATAAAACGGCCAGTCTTCACGGCGATGTAGGTGCCGGCTTTTTTGGGTTTGGCTTTAGACGTCAATTGCGCTTGTAAGTATTAGTGGTCGCCGCTTGGTACGGCGTCCCAGAAAGCTTCCGACCGTGGTTCGTACTACCCCTTCGAGTTCGCCCCACTCTATTGGCTTTTTCAAATGCTGGTCAAGAATAGGAGTCAGTGCGTCCTCAGCTTCGCGCAAAAGACCATCGGAGTCCTCAGTGTGAACAAACCCAACTGAGACGATTTTTGGATTACCCACTAATGATCCATCGACAGTATCTCGTGAGAATGCTACTGATACGACCCCGTTGTGCTGAAGCGAGCGGCGCTCTATCACAACGTTTCCGGATTCATCCCACATGCCCAATCCGTGAATGAAGATGTGACCGGCTTCTATCCGATCGATTATTTCGCCAGAAGTTCCGTCCATCTCAAGAACATCACCGTCGGTCAGCACGAACACGTTCTCTTCTTTGACACCTGTTGAGATAGCCAGATCGGCGTGTGCTCTGAGCATTCGATACTCACCGTGCACTGGCACGAAATATTTCGGCCTCGTTGCGTTCAGAAGCATTCGAAGTTCTTCTTTACGAGCGTGACCCGGCACGTGCGTCCGGGTCTCGTGATTGGTGATAACCCTTGCCCCGAGTCGGACAAGGTCGTTGATCGAGTTGTTCACCGGCACCTCGTTACCCGGGATCGTGCTGGCGGACATGATGATCGTGTCGTCGTCCTGAATAGAAATGTCGCGATGATCGCTACGAGCCATCCTTACGAGGCCCGACTGAGGCTCCCCCTGGCTTCCAGTGGTGAGGATAAGGACCTTGTCACCGGGAAGGCTGTTCGCTTCTGCCGCGGAGATAATCAGATCTCCCGGTATATCCAGATGGCCCAACTCACGACCGGTCTTCGTGTTGTTGATCATACTTCGACCGATAACACAGAGTTTTCGATCATGCTTAATGCACGCGTCGACAACGATCTGAATTCGGGCAATTTGCGATGCAAAGCTCGATACGATCACGCGACTCTTTGCAGCTCCAATGATGTTAGGCAGGCTTTCAACAACTTCACGATCAGAAGGCGAGTAGCCCTCTTCCTCGGCGTAGGTTGAGTCAGCCATTACCAGCAGGGCGCCGTCCTGGCATATGTCAGCGAGCACACCAAGGTCTGACGGCTGTCCGATTACCGGCGCGTTGTCGATCTTGAAGTCGCCGGTATGAATCACCACTCCAGCAGGCGTCTCGATAGCGATACCCGTCGAGTCCGGGATCGAGTGGCAAACTGCGAACCATTCGACCTTGAATTTACCGATGTCGTGCTGCTGACCGGGGTGAACAATCCGTAAGTCGGCTTCATCTCGCATCTTCGCCTGACGGAGCTTTTCGTGGAGAAGCGCTTCAGCCATAGCTGGAGCAAACACAGGCACGTTGACACGGTTTAGGAAGTGCGGTACTGCTCCGATGTGATCCTCGTGGCCGTGCGTGATCAGCAGTGCCCTCACACGATCGGCGTTCTGCTCTAGGTAGTCCATATCCGGGATTACCACATCGATACCAGGCATGTTCCACTCAGGGAACAGTACTCCGGCGTCAATCACGACAATATCGTTGACGGTTTCGAGAACCATCATGTTCTTGCCGATCTCGCCAAGACCGCCAAGTGGTACGACGCGAATCCATGGGGCGTCATTGATTTTTGTTGTCATATATTTGCAATGATGCCGGCAGGACCGTTACGAACAAACTACGCGCGAACGACCGGGTTGTCATTAATGCAGTCGGTACCTCGAATTATGAGGCGTAGTGTTCAGAACATTCCCAGATGGCGTTCTCCTTGTTCTTGTGTTTCGTTTTTCAATAGAGGTTCAGATAGTTGAGTTTCGGCCACGTTAGTTTTTAGGGCTTCAGCTGTTTGCCGAGCTGGCTGCTCAGCATGTGGACCGGGTCGTTTTGCGGCAGATACTGATAATCGAATCGATTCTCTGATTGCTTCTGACAATCGAAGCACATCAGCCTGTAAGTCTCGTTTGATTGCTGGATTTCTTAGCCCGGCTGCGGGGTGATATAACGGGAAGAGTACTCGACCTTCCCATTCGAGGATCTTGCCGTGATCCTTCGAGATTTTTCCTTTTGGATAGAACCTTAGAAGGGAATGTCTACCAAGTGTGACTATTACTCTGGGGTCTAGCAATTCAATTTGTCTCTCCAGATAAGGACGACATGCGATTACTTCATCTGGAAGCGGGTCACGATTGTCGGGAGGACGGCACTTCACGCCGTTCGTGATAAACACATCTTCGCGGGCTAACGGTACTGCCGACAACAACTCGTCAAGAAACTTCCCTGAACGCCCAACAAACGGCAAGCCCTGTTGGTCCTCATTGAATCCGGGACCCTCACCAATTATCAGAATTCCCGCGTTCTCCGATCCGCTGCCCGGAACTGCGTTCATACGATCCGAATGAAGTACGCACTTTGAACACGATCGAACCGCAGTTGCGATTTCTTCTATTGAGTTCCATGACTGGGTGTTGGCAGTGGTCACAGCGGAGTGGGCCGGGAGGAATGTGGGAGGTATCGCGTAAAATCGTACGAGGTAAGTAGCACCCAAGGTATCACACTGAACCAGAGCATCCTCTCTCTCATAAGGAGAAGGCAACGGAGCGGGTGAAACTGCTCGAAAAGAAACAAACCCCCGCCCAAGGCACCAGAAATCGTGCTATTGGCACCACTCCGAAGCATCGCCCACTCAACCCAGCCAACCTCTCAGAAAACGCACCCTCAGGACCACAAAAAAACCGTACCGTTCTCAAAAACAAATAATCAAGAAAAACAGGTACGGCTAAATTGTTTGAGCGAAAAATCGCTCCTCTGGCAGAACTAATCAGTGATACCGAGATCGTTCAGGTACTTCACAGTATCCTGAACGGTCTTGATAGCTTCGGCATCCTCATCTGAAATCTCGAGAGGCTGGTCTTCTGAACCAAACTCCTCTTCGATCGCCATAATCAACTCGACCACGTCGAGGGAGTCTGCATTAAGGTCCTCGGTAAAAGATGATTCTGCCGAAACCTTTTCGGCGTCAACGCCGAGCTTGTCAGCCGCAATATCTCGGACTCGATCCAACACACTGGCCATGTACTTCAACCCCCCGGGAGGTCATGCGAGACGGCCGTCCCGCTCGATTTTGTATTTTCAAATCACGTCGACCAATCACATGGCCGAACGGCAAACTATGCTAGCAGAGCGCCGAGCACTCCGTTAACGAATTTTGGCGATGAATCCGACCCAAAAAGCCGGGCTAACTCAACCGCCTCGTTCGCCACCACGTTCTGTGGAGCAGCATCCGGCATATTTAACTCGGCCATCGCCACCCGTAAAACATTACGTTCCACGAGAGGCATCTGATCGGTTGGATACTGAGACGCAATCTTGGCGATGCGTGAATCGAGCTCATGTCGCTGTTTTTCACACACACGCACCAGACGAGTTGCAAAATCAAGGTCGTCGTCGCTCAGATCGCGGTCAGTTGCAAGGCGCTTCACGGCTGCGACGGCGGGGTGGCCAGATGAATCAGCCTCATAGAGGGCCTGCACTACTGCAGCGCGGGAGCCAGAGCGACCCCCGCGGATCCGCGGGGCGGTTTCACGTACAGCTTCGCCATCGATCAGTTCGTCCAAACGATCGGGCTCATGGCTGGTGATTTTTGCTTTGGCTGAAGACACGGAGAATCGGACCCTTAGGGCGGGCTACTTATTGAATAATTGAACCGTGTCTTGTGGAAAACCTACGAAGCGCTTGGGTATTTGAGGACGGATGCGAAGTCGCTAATGTTGGTGACACTCGCCTCACGGTCGATTCGCTTCACAATTCCAGAGAGGATTCGTCCGTGCCCGATTTCGTTGAAGTTCGTAATCCCGTCGTTCAGCATGAACTTGACGGTGTTGTTCCACTGCACACACGAAGTCAGCTGCATTCGAAGCTCTTCACGAACCTCTTCGGCTGTACCCAGCGACTCGGCGGTCACATTACCTACAAGAGGAACCAGCGGGTCGTGGAACGTGAGTGAATCGATCATTGCATTCAGGCCGTTCTGAGCCGGGCTCATCAAACCTGAATGGAAAGCGCCGCCAACCTGTAGTGGAATCGCCTTCTTGGCGCCTCGAGCACTGGCTATATCGATCGCCATTGCGAGGCTGTGGTGGTCACCGGCGAGAATAATCTGCTGCTCGGTGTTGATAGTCGACATCTGCGCACCAGACTCACGGCATATCTCTTCTGCGGTCACTTCATCAAGCCCGATCAGTGCGGCCATACCACCCGGTCGCTCCTTGCAAGCACTCTGCATCAGTCGTCCGCGCTCTAGAACCAACTTCACCGCGTCTGTAAGGCTCAGCACACCCGACACCGCTAGCGCTGAATACTCACCAAGCGAATGTCCGGCCGTTGAGTTCGGAATCTGAAGAACGCCCGTGGTTTCTTCCATCGCTCGCCATGCTGCTATCGAAGTAGCCATGATCGCGGGCTGGGTGTTCTCGGTCTGTCGAAGTTCGTCGTCCGGACCCTCGAACATCATGGTCGAAAGCTTGCGATCCAGCATGTCGTCAATCTCGTCGAACACCTCGCGTGCTGCGATTGAGTTCAGGTAGAGATCCTTTCCCATGCCAACGGCCTGTGAGCCCTGGCCCGGGAATAGGAACGCAATTTTCGAAGCTGTCTGGGTGGTCATACCGGACTAATTCTCCTGCTTACGCAGTGCTTACGATTCTGACTCTTCGGAAGAAGCTGTCGGTGACGCTGCTGCTGCAATCGGAGTTACTTGCTCAAGAAGGTTCACCTGAGGCCAGTTACCTGGCATCGTGCGACCCTTAAAATTTCCACACTCCGGGCAAGCAATGTGCGGCTGGATTCGTTCCTGCCGTGAACACGGGCAAACCGAAGACGACGGCAGCTTAATAGCGTTGTGTGCGTTTCGTCCACCCTTGCGGGCACGGGTATGTTTTTTCTTTGGAAGTGGAGCCATATCTTGTAGTCAGTTGGGCCTTAGCCCGTTCAGTCAGCGAAGTCTGCGCCTTTTTCCAACAATTCTGCAAGACCCACCCAACGCGGGTCTACCGAATTTTTGGCGCACGAACATAAGATTATATTGCGATTTACTGTGCAAATGGGGCAAATTCCAAGGCAATCTTCCTTGCAAATAAGTGCAATTGGAAGTGCACCGAGAAGAGCCTGTCCCAGTCCTTCAGTTAGATCTAAGAAATTTTGTTCATCAATGACAAGCGCAGGATCGTAATAATTATCGTCTTCTGGGTCGGTTTTAACCTTCCCCATCAGACTGGCGTTTACCGGAGAGAACTCCTCTTCCATCGCAACGTTCACATTCACCGACGCCGGTTCAAGGCACCTGCTGCACGATTCGTGCGTCACAGCTTCAATCTCAGCATTTACCAGCACAGTCGTATCAGTTCGGATCAAACGGACTGGACCACTGATCTTGTTTAGCGAATGACCGTCAATGACGATTAGTTCGTTTTCTATCTCGTGCTGCTGGCAATCCCCGAGATTCCCGGTTAGCAGTCCCGCAACGTTGTAGATCATTTCTAGTAGTCCAAATCCCCATTCAAAGGACCCGAATTGCTCTGCGCACAATCGATATTTAGGTTCAGTTCACACTTACGCTCACACGTAAGTGCGCGTTTTCCCTGAAATGTCGCACACAACTAGCCACTTTAAGCACCAGTATCCACGTAAGCAAGTGTTTACGTAGGCAGTAGCAGGAGTGAGGTATGTGTGGTTAACCGATCTCGGAGCCGCCGAGACTTTGTCATTCTGAACTTGATTCAGAATCGCTTCCATCGGCCAGATCTGACCAAAATCAAGGCAGGATAGAATCTGGCTAATTTATTCTTCCTGCCTGAGATAGCCAGTAAAACACTGCCTGAGATAGCCAGTAAAACATCGTTAATTTCAGCAGGAACACCAGCTGTAAAGCGACTGCGGCTGATTCAAATCAATCAAAAACCCCTAGTCTCTAACGAAGAGGAGAGACACCTGCCGATCCCGGTTGCCCGTGATCTCTCTGCGCCGGTCGGGATGAGGCGAATACATCCTTTTAAAAATAATAGAGCTGTGTTAACTTTTTGTCAGCGAATTTCCTTATCAGCGCTGATTCCTCGTTCCGTAAATGTTCCCCTCAATGAAATCCAACTCAATCAACCTCGCGGATAACCTTGACTTCCTGCGAAACATCGAAGACGGCACGGTGAACCTGATATACATCGACCCGCCGATCAACACGGGTACGAAACAGTCGATGACGAGTCTCAAGACTATGCGAGACGAAGAGGGTGACCGAACTGGCTTCGGAGGGAATCGATATCGTACCGAGCGCGGCGAGAGCAAGTCGTACCTCGACTCATTCGACGACTACATGGGTTTCCTCGGCCCACGAATCGAAGAGGCCTACCGTGTGTTGACCACTACTGGATCCCTCTTCCTGCACGTCGACCAGCGCGAATCGCACTACTGTAAAATCCTTCTCGATCATGTCTTCGGGCGCGACTCGTTCATGAACGAAATCATCTGGTCTTACGACTATGGCGGTCGGTCTAAGCGAAAATGGCCCGCCAAACACGACAATATCTTCTGGTACGCTAGGGATCCCGACGATTACACCTTCAACGCCGTAGCCATAGACCGAATCCCATACATGGCTCCATCACTGGTCGGCGAAGAAAAAGCCGCTCGAGGCAAGGTCCCAACCGATGTCTGGTGGCAGACGATCGTTCCCACAAACGGTAAAGAACGAACTGGTTACCCAACGCAGAAACCACTGGCGATTCTCGAACGAATCGTGAAAGTGCATTCAAACACAGGTGAACTCGTAATGGACTTCTTTGGAGGCTCGGGAACTACCGGCGTAGCAGCGGCTCAAAACGACCGACGCTTCGTCTTGGTCGATACAAATTTGGAAGCCGTGCAGGTCGCCGCCAAACGTCTAACTAAGTATGAACCCGTTTGCATAGGATTCGCACCCGAATCGTAAGTTGGTTTAACACTCGCACCTCCCCCATCGTCGCGACCAAAGCGGAGCGATTACTGCTGATCCCGATTTTCCGTGATCCCTCAGTGCGTGTCAGGAGGAGGAAATATTCAATGATCGTCGAAATCGGGAAGTTTGAAACCCGTTTCCTCAGGAAGCAGAAGCAGAACGTGACGTCAAAAATAAACGTGCGCTGACCACATGCAGCGCATCTTGGCCATTACAGGGCCATCGCTTATCGGTGATAGTCGCGGTTGCCTGCTCAGTCACCAACTCCGGAGCCGAATTACCTAGTGCTTTTATCTCGTTTTGCAGTGGGGTGCCATGGGCATACCCAATTACCGGATGGCGCGGTGTGGGAGCGTACTAATTTTTCCAGAGTTTCAATTGAAACATTGGAAAATCCCACAGCATTGAGATCGGATCGAATTAATTCAACATAGTGATACCCATGCGGGGTGCGAGCAAGAAACATCGGCGGATCGTCGGGAATTCCTCTATCGCAGCCAGTGTGACCAGATTAGAAAATTCGTTCGATTCGATATCCTCCTAAATGTTAAACACGAATGATCCACCCGGTTTGAGTACCCGACGAGTTTATGAGCAGCCTGAAATTTTGTTCGGAAAGAATATAACGCTGAACTGGCACGCAACTACATAGAATGCATTGTCATCGAACGGAAGATCCAACGCATCGGTTTGCTGTCACTCGATCCGATCATCCGATGGCTGAACGCTGGCTGCTAGCTCAAGCACCGATTTTGGGTAACTGAAATAAGCCTGTCCACAAGATCGTCCGCATAATCCTCAAAAATCAGAGGTACCAGATACTCGTCGTAAATCTCAGGAATCGAGCCGCCAAATACTCGGTCTGCGTTGGACATATTCATTTCTAAATTCGAAACCGCACGCCACATCGGGGCTTTGCATTTCTGCCAGACTCGTTACCTCTTCAAACAAATCTCCACTCTGAGTGAGAATTCAAAGTTCCAGAAAAACGTCGCACGCGATTTCTACAACTCACCAATTAATGCCCTTGAAATCACTAATCGCTGAATCTCCGATGTTCCCTCATAGATCTCGGTAACGCGCTGATCACGATAGATACGCTCAACCGTCGACGGCTTGAAGTAGCCGATTCCACCGTGGATCTGAAGCGCCTTGCTCGCAATTCGACCCGCTGCTTCTGATGCATAAAGCTTCGCCATCGCTGACTCTTTTCCGTGTGGCAGCCCTTCGTCGTACAAAGCTGCCGCCCGATATGTGAGTAGGCGGGCGGCGTCGAGTTCGACTGCCATGTCAGCCAGCATGAATTGAATCGCCTGCCGTGTGGCTATTACCTTACCAAACGTCACACGCTGCTTCGAGTAAGACAACGCAGCGTCGAGCGCACCCTTTGCTAATCCCAAACACTGAGCAGCGATCATGACCCTGCTCGAATCGAGAATCTTCAAAGCCAGCTTGTAGCCCTCGCCCTCTTCACCTAGGCGGTTCGCAACCGGGATTCGGCAGTTGTCGAACACCAGTTCAGCGGTAGCACATCCCCTCATGCCCATCTTGCCGTGCTGCGGGTTGATCGTGAATCCCGGTGTGCCTTTTTCGACCACGACAGCTGTCACACCTCTGTGACCAGCCGACTTGTTGTGATTCGTGAAAATAGAGAAAATATCGGCCTTGGCCCCGTTCGTTATAAACAACTTTGTTCCGTTGAGGACATACTCTGCACCGTCACGAGTGAGTGAAGTTTCGAGAGCCAGGGCATCCGAGCCAGTACCCGGTTCAGTTAACGCAAAGGCAGCGATTTTCTCACCCGAAGCCAGCGAAGGGAGCCACCTCTGGCGCTGCTCTTTATTGCCACCGTGATTAATGGTTTGCGACCCAAGAGAAACGTGCGTAATCAGTACCGTGCTACTCGACCCGCAGGCGGCACCAACCTCTTCGATTGCCACCATGAAGTCCCTGTATCCGCCACCAAAACCACCGAACTCTTCAGGAATCGTCATCCCGGTAAGACCCAACTCGGCCAGCCCTCGGAACTGTTTGACAGGGAATTCAGCCTTCTCGTCGACTTCGTCCGCCCGGGGAGCCAGCTTTTCCGCGGCAAACTCCCGTACCGTGGTAGCCAACATCGTTTGCTGTTCGTTGTAGAACGGCTGCATCTTTGTTATTCCTGAGTCGTACTTCGGTTGGTTGCGCCGATAACGGAATCCGGCCACAGATCTGTAGTGGTAACAATACACGGGCACAGGCGATTTCGATCAAGCCTCTTATGCCATTTCACCTTAGAGATCGGAAAGGGATAAAGTTAGACTTTACTGTTGGAATCGTCCGTGATTTCCTGTTGCAGTCACGGCTGTCGTCAAAGTTCTGCGATCGGAATTATTTTTGCGAATACTTGGCATCGACCCCGGACTCGCCAGCACCGGTTACGGTCTGATCGAAATAGTTGATCGTGGTTTCGAGGCTGTCGAGGGAGGAGTGGTTCGTACAAAGTCGACTGATCCCATGGAAGAGCGGCTGTTCAGCATCTACAAGGTGATTCGAGACGTAATCGAGGAGTTCAAGCCTGAAGCCGTTGCGGTAGAAGAGCTGCACTCCCGCTTTGCGAAAACCGCGTTGATTCTGGGTCATGCAAGAGGGGTTGCTGTGATGGCAGCTGGCGAAGCTGGCATTCCCGTGTTCAACTATCAGCCAACTCGTGCGAAAAATCTCGTGACTGGATCGGGCAGGGCAGATAAAGATCAGATGAAACAGGCGGTTGCTGCTCATCTTGGCACACCGGACGCCGCGAAAAACGAGCACGTTGCCGACGCATTTTCGATCGCTATTGCCCATGCGATTATGGCAGGCAGTTCGGCACTCGAAGCGATCGCGGTAGCAAAGTAAGCTCGTGAATCTCGTAATCAAATGATCAACTACATCACAGTAACTATACGAAGCCTCACCCGCGAACCTGGGTGCGCCGTCGTCATCGCAGGTGGGGTTGGCTACGAGATCAGCCTGCCGACTTACGTGTACCAATCACTGGTAAACGATGGAATCGGTGAAGGTTCGCAGATTGAACTCGAAATCTACTACCACGTGACAGAGCGTCAACCGAAACCGATGCTTGTTGGGTTCCGGCACCCCAGTGAAAAACGTTTCTTCGAGCAGCTGATCCAGGTCGAGGGGATAGGTCCTGCGAAAGCAGCGTCTGCACTCGTGTTCCCCGTATCGACGATCGCCACAGCGATAGAAAACGAAGATCTCGGATCGCTTCAACGACTACCGGGTATTGGAAGCAGGGCAGCTCATAAAATCGTGGCAACCCTGCGGGGGAAAGTCGTCGCAACTGCCCTGTTGGTCGATGCTGGTATTTCGGAACAAGATCAGATTCCGCCGCCATCCGACGCCCGGTCAGAAGCGATCGAGGCGTTAGTGACTCTCGGGTATCGGCCGACTGAAGCGCAGGATAAAGTCGATGCAGTTGTGCGGCAGATCCCGGATGCAGCAGATGACCTTCAGGATTTGATGCGAGAAGTCTTCAAGGCACAGGTTTCACAGGAATAGATTTTGGCGACCAAAATCAATTGAATTGTTCAAAGTCGTAAATCCAAAAATATAGACGGAGCGGGTGAGTGGCTTTAGGTCCGGACGAAAACGGGCGCGAACGCATAGTTCAGGCGAGCAAACCGGTCGACGAAGCTGAGATTGTGGCTGGTGAACAGGCTCTGGAGGAGCGCGCTCAAGAACTCGCGTCACAGGGTGAAGAAGCAGTAGAAATAAACACTAAGGATCTTCGGCCACGTTATTTTCAGGACTATGTAGGCCAGAGAGCTGTGGTCGACAGTATCTCGATCGCCGTACTGGCATCGAAGAAACGCGGGGATACGCTCGACCATGCTCTCTTCCACGGACCACCGGGTCTGGGCAAGACCACTATTGCCCACATCATCGCACGCGAGCTGGATTCCATGCTGGTGCATACCTCAGGTCCAGCTCTCGAACGCCCTGCGGATGTCGTTGGTTTGCTATCTAATCTAAAATTAGGTGACGTACTTTTCATCGACGAAATCCATCGCCTTTCGCACGCTGTTGAGGAGTATCTCTACTCTGCGATGGAAGACTTTCGAGTTGACTTTATGACGGGGTCGGGTGCCTTCGCAAAAAGCATCAACCTGCCATTGCAGCCGTTTACGTTGATCGGCTCAACGACGCGTGCGGGGATGCTGAGCGCCCCGCTTCGTGAGCGATTCGGCCTCGTCTATCACCTCGACTTTTACTCGACCGATGAACTTGCGCAGGTTGTAACCAGATCAGCCGGAATTCTGGAGGTTAATATCGATGCTGACGGTGCGATGGAGATCGCTCGACGCTCCCGCGGTACGCCTCGAATATCAAACCGTCTGCTGCGTCGTGTAAGAGACTTTGCCGAAGTACGAAATTCAGGAGTTGTCACCGCACAAGTAGCCTCCACTGCAATGGAAATCGAAGGCGTGGACACGCTCGGGCTGGATCGGCTGGACCGTCTATATCTGACAACGCTTTCGAAGAACTACCAGGGTGGCCCCGCGGGCATCAACGCCCTGGCTGCGACGATCAACGAAGATCAGCACACGCTCGAAGATGTCGTTGAGCCGTTCTTATTGAAGATCGGATTTATCGTCCGAACCCCGCAGGGGCGGCGAACGACACCCAAGGGTTTCGAACACATCGGTCTAAAGCCACGATTCGACGGCCCAACCGGGCAGGGCACACTTCTTTAGACTGCACCTCCCCGATCGGAGATACCTGATTCCCCGAGTGGAGTTATCGTAGTCGAGGGAGCTGGTGCAAGATCGTGCACTTCACCCACGCAATCGAGCAGTGAAATCAGCACACGAACAGATGTCAGCCTCGAAGTACCGACCCAGCCTCTAACTCCCTTCCTCACAGAGAGAGGGCTAGAACCAATAAACTTGGACCGAAATCTATACTGTGACTGAACTGAAGTTCACTTTGATATATTTAGGCGAATAATCAGGCTTTCGTCACTAACTGGTTACAAGAGATTCAAAAATGAAAAATGATGGTTGATCACACAGTTAGTCGCTTCTGAATCGACTCGCCACCCGCTTTAAGGCCTATTGGATAACGTCGATTCCGTTCAATTGTCGTTTCAGTAGTCGGAATGGTCATCGGACAGCTTTCAGATGGCGCTGATAGTTGAAGACCTAGAGCAGGATGGACGAATAGGCAGATGTCTGAAAACAAAGATGACATAGACCTTGAGGGCTGGGATCTCCACCGCGCTGCAGCAGCGAACAGGACGGACATCGCCCGTTCTCTAATAGCACGAGGCGACAATATTGAATTGAAGTGTAGGCCAATGAAGAAGAGACGCCTCTGCACTGAGCACTGATGGGTGTTCAAAGTAGTTCTCGATTCAAGATAAACTCGTTAGAGCCTTGATGGCATAGTTGAATCGATTCGGGCCATGCTCGTAATTGGTCAGTCAAGCGAAATATGATTTATGACCCTTGCCGATCCTGACAACGTACTTGCCACTGTATTTGCCGACCTGAACGCAGGCAAGTTAAGCGATGGGTCTACGCCCGTAACCGAGTCAAAAATCTCAATTCGAAATAAGTATTCAGTTCGTGTGGTAAATCTCGCCGATTCAGCCATGCTCGAGAGTATCGAGCGTGAAGCGTTCCCTGGCATGGAACCAGTCACGAAGATAGAACGTGATCTCGCCCGCGAAAACGGTCTCTACCTAGCAGCGGTAAGAGAGTGGCATCCCGACGAACGGGCGTTGGGTGCAAGATTCGCGATAGCGACTCAGGCCGAGAAGGAAGACGATAGTTTCACAGCGCGAATACGCAGGAACGTCGATCGGTATTTACTCAATTACGTAAGTAGGTCGAAACTGACCTCCGACTATATCGCCGGATTCGTAGGACTCTGGTTCGTACTCGATGAGGCGCACATAGTAATCATCGGAATCAGAGAGTCTGACCGGCGCGAGGGAATTGGTGAGCAACTACTTATCAGCGCGCTTGAGCAGGTCATCGAGAACGATTCGCGAGTTGTGACACTGGAAGTTCGTGAGTCGAATGATCCAGCGATAAAGCTGTACACCAAATACGGCTTTCAGCAGGTAGGCGTGCGCCGTGGTTACTACTCAGACAACGGCGAAAACGCGGTGATAATGACCACACCACCCATTCACACCGACGATTACCAGAACCGGTTCACTAGGCTCGTCGAGCAACACGCAGAAAGGTGGGGATGGGTATCAAGACCCGGCTATGCCGGTCCTGAGATACTGGAGTCTGACGAATCTGAGGAGTCACCAGATTCTGAGGGCTAAGCGAGCCTGGAGACAGACGAAAACAGGCTCAATTCCTCAAACGATAGCTATCACAAATTGTCTACAAGTATTTTGGAACTAAATAGTAAAATTCGTCCGTCTGACAAGATATAAAAGAACAGGAGCACACCAAACGCGATGGATATCCCCACTGCCCACGATGTCCACTTTTTCTGAAATGCGTTGAAATGCTCAACCGAGCGCCACTTCTTCCCTCGCCATGCCAGCTCGTTTCCTTTGTAGCCCAAAAGCACGCCAACTCCCAGAAAAATGATCTGCCCGTAGGGAGGCGGCAGCAGGACTGCACCGAACAGTAACGCAGTGAACGGCACTCCAGAGAAGAGACCCCACACCGCAGGCATCAGAAATGCTGCCCAGTTCCAGCGTTTCACTCCCGTAGGAATTACACCGTTACGTGTGCCAGACGTGTTCGTAGCCGAAGCATCTGGTTTACCAAATGATTCTTCACCAGATTGCTGATCGTTCATGTCAGGACTCTCAGATGTCGGTCCTCGCAAATCCTGCTGTTCACCAGACGGTTCCTCGGTTCTAACTTGATCGCGAGGGCTAGGCTGATCGCCAGGAGACTCTCTTGTTGGTGTAGAAACGGGATTGAGATCGGGGCGATATGTGCGAGCCACCGGTGGTGACTTCGTTCTTGGCCTAGGTGTCGGAGAGATGCGCACCGCATCTTTCATCTCGGTGCCGCACACCCAGCAGTAAGCAGCGCGGGGGTGATTTGCTCCTCCACATTTCGAGCAGGAAACGAGCTCAGCAGCAGAAGACGGGTCAACACGAACCTCTATCAGCCGTTCACCACATCGAGTGCACGCATAACCATCTTTTGCATTTTCAGTTCCGCAATGTGCGCAAAATACGTGATCTTCAACGATAGATTGCTCTGTTTGATCTGTCATATAACTAAGTCTAGAGGTGTTCAGCCAGCGCTGCCGTTAAGAGTGTCCAGCAAACCACTCAATCGGCATCTGTTTGGTGCCGTAAACTGAAAATTTTTACTATCTATAGATTTGAGACATCTAGATCCATAGCCCCCATAAGGTCGTCCAATTCAGCTCTCGTTGAATCGTCTATTGGGGGACTCGGTGGGCGCACATTGGCGGTGGTAGTGAAGCCACGGCGCTTCATGATTTCTTTGCGGATAGCGAGACCGATACCGGCTGAGTTCTCGTATCGAATCAACGGTATCCACTTGTAGAAAATACTTCGAGCACGTTCGATATCACCACTCCTAACGTACTTGTGAATCGCCACCAGAACCTCAGGATACGCAAACCCGGTCATCGTTCCAATGGCACCGCGTCGCAGCTCCTCAAAGAGAAACGCACCACCCAGACCTCCAAAAATTCCCATGCTGCCGGTGGTCGCTTCCACAACCCGAGTAATTTTTTGAGGAGTTGGCGGGTCTTCCAGCTTCAAGTACCTGGCATCAGGGAGTTCCGAGTGCAGCTTGCCAATGAACGCCGGATCAAGATGAACTCCGGTCTGCTCGGGCAGGTCCTGAACAACGATCGGAATCTGGGTAACTTCTTGTGCTGCTGCGTAATAGGCGTAAGTTGCCGGTGCGTTCGGCTTCGCCAACTTAGCCGGTGCAATCATCACAGCTGTAGCGCCCGCAGACTGAGCATCCT